>CBDUIJ010000285.1:0-7583 GCA_965367215.1 uncultured Granulosicoccus sp. | reverse complement strand
CGGCAGCGCCGTCGAGCAGATTGCCCGTATCAAGGCGCCGATGACCAATGCAGGTACAAACCACTCCAGCCCCGCTGCATTGAAGATGATGCCACCGAGCAACAAGGCAATGACGAATCCGACGGAACCGAGCGCACGAATCCTGGAATACTGAGTGCCGCGCTTGCGAGTCAGGCTCAGGGTTGCCCCATCCAGAACGGGGACTTTGACGGCGATCAGTAAACCGGTCAGTGTCCAGACAACAATGATGTCGATGACCTCCTGCCTGACCAGCATCCAGCAGAACAGCAACAGTATTATCCAGTCGAAGCCGATGATGGCGATTCGCCAATCGGACAATCTGTCAGATATGCTGCCCAGATAGACCGCTGCGATTACCATGGCCACCGATGGCATCGCCACGATCAGCCCTGTCAGTTGCGCACTGACCCCCAGGTGATGCAGCCACGGTGAGAAGAAGGGTCCGGTCAAGCCGACCGAGCCGTACATCATCATGAAATACAGCGTCAGGCGCTGCTCTGGAGTCCAGGCAGAGGTACTTGGCATCATGGGTGTCAGGGCTGTGCGGCAGCTTGCAAACGGTTGGTGAACGGTTGGTAAACAGCGGGAATAGGCGCAATCGCCAGACATCTTCACTCAGGCGTTGCTCCAGGTATTTCCGGGGTATGGCCGGGCTTGAAGACGATGCTGGCAAACACACCCGACTGCATTTTCACACCCCGTGAAGGATGCAGAATAATCCATCTTGCCGGGAAGAGACAGAGCAAAATGATCGGCATGACACCTGGTTTTCTGCAAGCCCGCGATACCACCAGAACCTTTGCCAGAAAACTGCCGCCACAAGGTTCGCCCCGAACAGGCAGCACAACAGAATAAGCCATTATTACCGTGGTTCCGACCGCAAAGAACCCCTTATTCGTATTGCTCAAACCTTGCAATATCGTCATGCTGAAGACTCGTACAAAGTCGCCCCCTTCCGAGGTAAATCTCATGAAAATGTTAGCGGTTTGGTCAGCAGGTCTTGCCCTGCTGACATGCAGCACCCTTCAGGCTGCAACCTTCCCATCCACCTTCGAGCCGATGCGTATGAGCGCCGCTGAAGGTCTGACTTTCAGCGGTGCCGCCGAGACCGTCAACTTTTCCAGCCAGGCAATCTCGCTGGGCGACATCAATGGTGACGGACTTGTGGATATCGCCATCGGGACGGACTACTACTCCGAGACTGGCGGGATCTACATCATTCCGGGCAGCCCCGATCTCCAGTCCATGCAGATGACGCCAGAGTCGATTGTCAGCGCCGGAGGTACATACATACCGGGCGTCAACGAGATCAGTGCGCTGGGTGACTTCAACGGCGATGGCCTTGATGACTGGCTTCTCTCATCCAGAGACTACAATGACAGTGCATCATCCGGTGCCGTCGTCGTGCTCGGCAGGCGTACTCCCTACCCCACGCCGCTGGATATCACCACACTGGACAGCGGCTCCACCATGAGCCTGTCATTCAACGGAGCACCGCTCACACCCTACTACACCGACGAATCCTCTGTGCTTACCGACCTGTCGCTCATCGGTGACATCAACGGTGACGGACGCAACGACCTGGCTGCCTTCACACGCTTTGCGGCCATCGAAGATCGTTCGTTCCTGACGATCGTGCTCGGCATGGATGAGCCCCTGCCCGCCAATCTCGACCTGGAGACCGTACCGGAATCCTGGCAATCGACCATTCGTGCGTCTGCTTATATGAACGGCTCCGAGTTCATCTGGTCAGCGTTCTACGGCAAGCAGAATGTCATCGTCGACGCCAACGCCGATGGGCTCGATGACCTGCTATTTGGTGACAACGGTATGAAATACCTGATCTTCGGCTCGGCCGATGGTTTGCCGGAGATGATCGATTTCCAATCCCTGGATGGCAACAATGGTACGAGCCTGCTCGCCTACAATCCGACTACCTTGTTGGACCCGATCTTCCGCTACAGCCAATCCATACTCTACGGTGACCCGGTCGATACCTCTTCGGACTTCAATGCTGATGGCAAAACGGACCTGGTGTTCAACAGCTATGACACCGTGACTTACGATTCCCTGAGCATCGTACTCTACGGCCGCAGCGAAGCATGGCCGGCCGAGCTGAACCTGCAGGACCTGCCAGAGGCCAACGGTCGCTTCAGCGATGAAATCATCTGGGGGTCCAATGGTATCGGCGACATCAATGCTGACGGGCTGGAAGACAGGTATCAGAACAACTATATCGGCGTCGAAGTGATCTATGGCGGTGTTGACGCGGCGTCCGATTCGGTTGCTCTGAATGGGGTCAACGGCTTCACTCTTTCCGGGACGGTCGACTCCGCCTATATCGATAGCGTCATCGGTCTCGAGGGTGACTTCAACGGTGACGGCCTGGATGATTTCCTGGTCGGCAGTCCTGGCGGCTACGGCCCGAACGCAGACATTGATGCGTTGATCGACAACCCCTACGCGGACGAGTACTACTACCTCAGAACCGGTGTTGCCTACATCATCTTCGGACGTGAGGACACGGGAGCCCCTGCATCGCCATGGCAGGCCTATCCTGCGCTGGCGCGCGACTCCATCGACCTGCGCTGGGAGCAGGCTGACGCTGCCAATATTGCCGGATTCGAGATAATCAATGATGGTCTTGTCATCGGCACACCCGGACCTGAGGAGCGCTCATTCGAGATTCCCGACGCAGCGCGATTCGATCGCCAGACCTACCAGCTCGTCACCATCGACGCTGCGGGCGAACGTTCGGCCCCTCTGTATCTGAGCGTCAACAACGACGTCAACGATTTTCCGGAGCTGGGCGGCGAGGTGTATTCCGACACACTGGCCGAGATTTTCTGGGTATTCCAGAACCGCGAATATGACGTCTATCGAGATGGTGTGAAGGTTGATCGCCTGCAGGCACAGAGTTGGCTCGACACTGCTTACGATGCCCAGGAGCATACGTACCGTATCGAAACCATCAAGCAATACTACGATGACCACGTGGTTCGCTCAGCCCTCTTCAGGCTTCCGGCACAGACAGGCACACGTCCGCCAGCCCCGGTGACAGGGCTCAGTTTCGCCTTGTATTCCGAACACACCCTGGAACTGTTCTGGGAACCTGCTGCGTGGGGTACACCGCCACTGACGTATGAAATATCCGAGTCCGACAGAGCGGTGGTCACCACTTCGGGCACCAGCCTGATGGATTACGATGTCTATCGCTACGGCGGCTATTCCTACGAGATTGTCACTGTCGATGGAAACGGTCGTCGCTCGGCCCCTGCCACCCTGAGCGTATCGGTGTACTCGGCGCTGGCGGCCATTCTGCCAGCCATGCCGGTCAACCTGTCCTCGACAGCCCTGTCCGAGACCTCGATACAGCTCGAATGGGAGGCGTCGACTGTTGGTACACCAGCCACTGGTTACGATATCTACAACTACGAGACTCATATAGGTCGGACGACAGACACCCGTTTCACACTCGACGGACTTGAGCCTGACACGACCTACTATTCGTATCAGGTGCTCGCCTTCAACGACAATGGACAGCAGTCAGAGAGCAACTACTTTCCTGCGGCATCAACACTCGGTGGGCCTTCAGCACCCGCCTCGGCAGAGGCAGTTGCCTACGGACCTCGCACGGCCGAGCTCTTCTGGTCCCGTGTCGAATTCAACGCCACACCCGTCAGCAGCTACGCCATATACCGTGATGATGTGCTGATCGACACAGTGCCATCCATCAGCTATATGGACTACGCGCTCGAACCTGGTAGAGACTATCGCTACACCGTGTACTCGGTATCCGATACCGGCGCGCGTTCCCAGGCCTTTGCCACTGCATTGTTGCAAACACCGGCAAACTAGGCACGCCGGACTCGCTGACCGAACGATCGCAGCTCTCTGCGCGATCGTTCGGTCGGCTCTTCTCTGCGGCGCTCAACAATCGGCTGGGCGGCATCCACCTGACTCTCGGACCAGAGCTGTTAATTGTCGAGTGATTGTCCTGATAATCCCGGCGGTACCATCAGGCGTTGATTACAAACATCATTCATCTGAGCCCTGACACGCTATAAGGAGACCAAGTACACTTCCGCACGCGCCAAATGCGGGCAGACGTAAAGACCGACCACGTCGACGCAGAACACTACCTACCGAATTCCCCCCTAGAGATCACGCGATGTTTGAAATGTTGGCAAGCCCCGAAGCCTGGATCGCCCTGGGCACATTGACAGCACTGGAAATAGTGCTGGGCATCGACAACATCATATTCATCTCCATTCTGGTCAGTCGCCTGCCCGTGGAGCAACGTGATCGGGCACGAAAGCTGGGTATCGGCCTCGCCATGTTTGCACGACTGGGCTTGTTGCTGTCCATTACCTGGGTCATGGGCTTGATAGACCCATGGTTTACCGTTTTCGATCAACAGATTTCCGGCCGCGATATCATTCTCATCGGCGGTGGTCTGTTTCTACTCGCCAAATCCACCCATGAGATCCACGCCAGTTTCGAGGTCGAAGAGGAAACCGAGAAAAGTGGTGCATCCGCGGCGTTCTACAGCATCCTCATACAGATTGCCATTCTCGATATCGTCTTCTCCCTGGACTCGGTCATAACGGCTGTCGGCCTCGTCGACGAGCTACCGATCATGATGGCGGCCATCATCATTGCAGTCGGTGTCATGTTGCTGGCTTCCAAGGCCATCAGCGACTTTGTCGACAACAACCCCACCATCAAGATCCTGGCACTGTCCTTCCTGATCATGGTTGGCATGACATTGATTGTCGAAGGTTTCGATGTGCATGTGCCCAAGGGCTATATCTACTTTGCCATGGCCTTTTCAGTGGCCGTCGAGATGGTCAATATCAGGATGAGAAAGAAGCAGACCCATACCTTGAAGCTGAAGTAGTGTCGGAAGAGCTCGGGGCTGGACAGATTCCAGCGCCCGAGTGTCCACTGACCAAGACAGGCACCTCATGATGTGGTCCGGCGCATAAATAATCTATAGTGCCGGTGCCAGAAGAACAATGAGGGAGCATTCCGCATGAAAGTCCTGATTCTTGGAACCGGCTTTGCCGGAGAAGGTCACGCCGATGCCTTTCGTGGCGCCGGCGCCGACGTGGTTGGTATTGTCGGACGTACACCTCACGTCGTCAGCAACATTGCCGACAAGCTGAACATCCCCTACCACGGAACCGACTGGCAAGCAGCCCTTGCAGCCTGCCAACCGGACATCGTCTCCATCGCCACACCCGGCGGCGCGCATTACGAGCCCATCAGACAGGCGATTGAATTCGGTTGTCATGTCTTCTGCGACAAGCCCATGACAGACCGCGCGGACACCGCTGTCGAGCTCTACGAGCTTGCACGTCAGAAAGGCGTGAAGACAGCCTATGCCGCCAGCTTTCGCTACACCTCCGGCGTGCTGCACGCAAAGCGCCTGGTTGCCGAAGGTGCAATCGGTGAGCCTGTCGAAGTCGAGTGCATGTCTCACTTCAACCTCGAGAGGACCATTCCCTATGGTTGGTCACATCGCAAGGAGGATGGCGGCGGGCGTCTCAACAACAACTTCACTCACACACTGTCGATCGTGACGTCGGTCATCGGTGAGCGCATCCTGTCGATCATGGGAGAGGTGCGTGATGACCTGGAGAAAGCGCCGATCGTGGAAGGCGTGCACAACTTCATGGAGAGACGAAAATTCATTCCCACGGACTTGAACGACCCAACGCTGAAGTGGGGAGAGAGTAACGTCGAGTGGTCCTATACCGTCATGGCCAGACTGGCCAGTCCATTGGCAACGAAGCCTGTCTCGGTACTCTTCAAGCATGGAGGACTCGTGCCACGGTTCCACGAGGACCATATCGTGTTCTACGGGAAGGAAGGTGCAATCTATCTCAAGGGCCACTATGGCAGTGGCCCACTGTACCTGTGGGGCAAGAACGGCACATGGGACGTGATTCCGCGGCCCGACGACATCATGGCGACGATGCCGGACGTTCAGGGTGAAACTGAACAGTGCTGGCATTATCTGGCGCGGGAATTCGTCAGAGATATCCGCGGCGAAGATGTCGAGCCCTACCCGACCTTCAGGGAAGGTAGCCAGTACCAGCAGATCATCGATCTGATTCGCAAGAACGATGACTGGAAAGACGTGTCCGGTTTGAACTGAACCGATCGGTACCGAAACAGGAGAATTCACACGTGAAGATTACCGATGCCAGGGTATTTGTCGGCGGTCCGGGCAAGAACTACGTGACGCTCAAGATCATGACCGATCAGGGCATATATGGTCTGGGGGATGCCACGCTCAATAACCGTGAGACCTTGCCCGCAGCCTATCTGCAGGACTACCTGATCCCCAGCCTCATCGGGATGGATCCACGCAACAGCGAAGACATCTGGCAGTTCTTCTACCGAGGTGCCTACTTCCGGCGCGGCCCCATTGCCATGGCGGCCTTTGGCGCAATCGACATGGCACTGTGGGATATCAAAGGCAAACTGGCAAACATGCCGCTGTATCAACTGTTCGGCGGCAAGAGCCGCGACGGTGCCATGGTCTACGCTCACGCCACCGGCGCTGACCTGGAAGACCTGTTCGATTCCATTGCCTATTATGTGGAACAGGGCTACAAGGCCGTGCGTGTGCAATGCGGCATCCCCGGCATGCCGACGGCCAGCTATGCAGTCCCCGACAAGAAAGGCGATACGAAACATTTCATGTCCGACTTCAGCGGTATTCGACCCAAGGTCGAGATCTGGGACAGCAATCGTTACCTGCGCTACATGCCGGAAGCATTGGCGCGGATTCGCGAACGCTTCGGTCCAGAGTTGCATATTCTGCATGATGTGCATCATCGACTCACGCCTCGCGAAGCCGCCGAATTTGCCAAGGCAGTGGAACCGGTCAGGCTGTTCTGGCTCGAAGACCCGACCCCTGCGGAGGATCAGAATGCGCTGCGATTGATCCGGCAGCATTCCACCACACCTATAGCGATTGGTGAGGTGTTCAACTCGGTATGGGAATGCAACAAACTGATTGAAGAGGAATTGATCGATTACATTCGCCTGGCCGTCACCTACGGTGGCGGAATCACCCCGGTGAAACGTATCGTCGATCTTGCCGCCCTGCACCACGTGCGCACCGGCTTTCACGGTGCACCGAGTCACTCACCGCTCTGCATGGCCGCACAAGCACACCTCAATGCCTGGGCTCCGAACTTCGGTATTCAGGAATACCTGGTGCTCGGCACGCCTGAATGCGATGCCCTGTTCCCTTCCGAGCACAGAATGGATAACGGCATGTTCCATGTCAGCGAGGCACCCGGCCTGGGCGTCGACTTCGACGAATCCGAGGCAGAACGTTACAGCTACCAGCCCGGCAGTCACCCTGTCGTCAGACTGGAAGACGGGACGATGTGGGATTACTGATAAAGCGCCGGTACTGTCAGCGCCTGAGGATGCCTGATACCAGCCTGGTTACGATGCAATCAGCCATCGTCCTCCAGCCATTGCCGCAAGACTTCTTCGCCATGCTGACCCGCACTGGGTGGCGGACGCCGAATACTGCC
>CBDUIJ010000284.1:0-7650 GCA_965367215.1 uncultured Granulosicoccus sp. | reverse complement strand
TCCCAGAGAAGCTCACCCGTTTCCAGATCGATGGCATTGATGGTGTTGTCGTCTGCCGTCGAGTAAACCGTGTCACCAATGACATCCAGCGGCTCGACAAACTCGATACCACCACCAAAGGTAATGATCTCCT
Organism: uncultured Granulosicoccus sp.; assembly: GCA_965367215.1. Lineage (GTDB taxonomy): Bacteria > Pseudomonadota > Gammaproteobacteria > Granulosicoccales > Granulosicoccaceae > Granulosicoccus. Next base: position 7,517 of record CBDUIJ010000284.1, on the reverse strand, counting down.
CTGACCTGCCCGTCACGGGAGAAAGCTTGTACAGCCTTGTCTCATTGGTGGTCAGCAGAAAGCTGCTTTCGTTGAAGACAACTGCCGGTTCATCACCAGCCGGTAGCTCTCCACCCGGTGATGCAGGTGTATTGGGAGAAAAACTGCCAGACCCACCACTACCACCACCACAGCCTGCCAGTAGCGTCACGATGCCAAGAACAGTGGCAAATGCTCGCAATGAGTGTTTCCTGAATGCTTGTACCGGTATGTTCAAGAGAGCAGAATCCATTTTTATCCTCAAAAATCACACAGACATCGCATGAATGGAAACACAGCCGACTCGCGGCTGTTCAGTGTGGTTGTGTTGAATCTGTCGCCAACCGAGACGGCAAATCAGTCCTAGAGCATATCAAGTCAACGAAAGCCGCTTACCGATGCTCCAGCGAACAGCCTCCATCACGTCTCTTTCTTCAATACTTTCTTTGCACGCACCGCTGTTCGAACCAGAAGGTCCTTCGAATTATCGGCAAGAGCACTCTCACCAAGTCCTTTGGGTTTCATGCCCATGCCTCTCAAGCGGCCGTTCAAGCTATGGATACGGACGTTTTTCTGAGATTGATCGGATCGAAAAGTGATACTGAACGATATGGATACTTCCGGGCCATTCTGTACCCAATGAGGCGCGTGAATGGGAACATGAATGGCGTCACCGGGTTGCAATACAACAGAGTCTTCACGTGCCTTGAATTCATCCTTGTAGACAAGGTTCCGGTGCTTGTGCTCACCATAGTAGGTGTTTTCGATATGCTCTTCCGAAATGACTTCCCGATCCTTGGGGTCAAAGATATTCATGGTTTTTGACCCACGCAACTGCAGCAGGAAGTTATGCTCGGGATCCATGTGAAAAGGTGTTATCGAATTCGGTGAAGACACGAAGATGAATCCCGCGCGTTGAGTCGCTCCTGTCACATGCTGGCTTGTCAGATCTTCAACTTCCTTCAGGCAATCGTGCAGCACTTTTTTGTATTCAGGTATTACTTGAATGTTCTTCAGTACCAGCCAGGATTTCTTTTCCTCAATCTGTTTGATGGTGTCTTCTGGCGACAATCCATTGCCCGGTGTTCTGGTGGGATCCTGAGTGATGCCGACATCACCTGAATTCCATTCCATTTGAGCTTCCGGCAAGGCCTTGGCCAGATCAACCAGAGCTTCCACCGTGAACAGTGGATGGTTCAACAAGCTGTGTTCTATGGTGAAGTGCTTGTGCGGAAATCCGGACTGGATTGATCCATTTACATCCTTCAGATAATTCATTTTTTATCACCCTTCAGTTTTCGATTCAAACCAACGCAATAATCCGTCAACTTGATTATCGATCCGCGATAATCATTGCCTGGTGTGATATCGATATTCACGATATCCTTGCGCTCTTTCCAGATTCTATTGATCATGGGGTGCTCAGCTGCAGCACAGGAATCCATCTGTAGAACTTCATTGTCTGCAAATGCCAGTTGGGTCGTTTCCAGTATCAACAAGGACCCCAACGAGTATTGTTTGTATTCGTAGTCAGTGGCAATCTTCACTGTGCACGCGTAAGCCCTTGCCATTGATCTGAAAACAATCAGACTCGCTATTGTTTCAGCATCCAGGGTCATATTGACGATCTGTGCACCGCCATTTGCTATGCCTTCGAGCAAACAGGCTTCAAAGTAGCGTTGATGTGCGATGTCGCAGGCAATCGCAGTCCCCTGGTCCTGCTTCCACCCTTGATTCTCGAGTTCGAAGAACTCCTGTACGGCTTTTCTTGCATCAAGCTCACTGGAATTTTCATCAATCAGCAGCGTTTTCAGATCGCCTTGCTCGCTCAGTCTGTTCTTGTTGCGGCGAAGCTCCTTGCGTTTCTTCTTGTTGATGGTCGGCAGGAATACTTCAGCGTAATCACCGACGCTCGTGACCATGGCACGTGACACTGCCCGTGGATTCACCTTCGACTCAACTCCTGGAATGGCTCCACCTGCGACAGTGGGAATTATCTCACTCTCACCTGCCAGCCAGTACATCGATACGAATGAAGAGAGATCCTTGTGCTCATTGATGTAGTCAAGCATGCACTGCAATACATCAGTCGATCTGTTTCTGGCGATAAGCGGTGTGCAAAGAAAACAATAATCGTGTCGCCAGATGCCTGTTCGAGCAATGGGCAGGCCACGGTATTTTCTCTCTGCCACGATGGGTACCAGACCCAGCATTGTCCGGCAACTGTCGTTCTCCCAGACAACCAGTACTTGCACGCCCTCAGAACCCAGATGGCGAAGTGCAGGCAGTAAACACCAGGATTCGAAAAATGGATTGGGATTCGATGTGTTTCTGGCCAACTCATCCCATGAGGTCGCATGCTCCAGGATGTCTTCAGCGCTACCAAATGATTCTGCGAAAATAGCCAATTGTGTCAAGTCTTCTTATTGTTGGTTAAGCTCCCAAATGGCACATCGGTAGTCTCCGTCAGGGGGTGGAGCCGCGAGAACGTTACATTGCTTCTTGTGTGGGATGATATAGGTCGGTCGCATGATTCGGCAAACATTTCATACCAACATTCCCACTTTGCTGCCAGACAGGGTGCTGAGGGCGAACAATGCACTGATCAGGCTATTGCCCGTCGTCACCAGCAGTCTTGCGGATACCGCATCAACCCGGAATGCACAGAATGCGGCTTTCAGACCTGGGCCAACCATTGGATGAAGACGCGGTCTATCTTATCAAGGATAACTGGCTCGAATTGGGCGACTACCCGACAGAACCACGCCCTCAGAATGTCAATGCGCGCCTCTGAGAGAGTCGGCTGACCCAACGCCACACTTGATACCACTTCCAACCAACTCTCGAAAACCGCAAGCTGCCGCAGTGACCCATCAAGGTCAGCACCAAACTACATCAACCCCCGCTCCGCCAACGACGTCTGCACCCCTTGGCCGATGATCAGGTGATCCAACACCCGCACATCGATCAAGGCCAACGCATCCACCAACTTGCGCGTCAGCCGCACATCGGTATCAGAAGGTTCGGCTACCCCACTGGGATGGTTGTGCGCGAAGATCACCGCTGCAGCATTGGTGCTCAGGCAGCGTTTGACCACCTCGCGCGGGTACACGGCGGCACTGTCTATGGTGCCGCGAAACAGCTCCCGGTATTCGATGACCCGGTGTCGGTTATCGAGAAACAGACCAGCAAACACTTCATGGCCCAACCCGGTCAGGTGTAGTGACAGATACTGGCGAACATGCTCCGGGGAGCTGAGGACATCGCCCTGCATGCTGGTCTCGAACACATGCCGGCGACTGATTTCCAGTGCAGCCTGCAGAACACTGTAGCGAGCATCCCCCAGCCCTCGGGTCTCGCAGAAGCAGCGCCTTTCGGCCATGAGCAGCGCACTGAGTCCGCCAAAGTTCTGCAGAGCGTCGCGGGCCACCTGCACCGCAGAGTGCCCGGCCGTGCCTGTCTGAATGAAAATGGCCAGTAGTTCGGCATCGCTCAGCGAGCCGACGCCGTGGTGCAACAGTTTTTCGCGCGGCCGCTCGGTTTGCGGCCAGTCCCTTATCGCCATGATCAGCATCCTTGTGATCGTTGAATTGTCGTTGCAGTTAATCACAAGCCGAGGAATAGAACCATTGCCCCACCCAGCTGATATGTTGTTCTGTGAAGCCTGCCACACACATCGACACTGCAAACAAACTGATACCATTGCCACCCATGTCAGCACTCAGCAACAAGAAGATACTCCTCGGTGTCACCGGAGGAATCGCCGCCTACAAGAGCGCCATCCTGGCTCGTCGTCTGATTGACGAGGGCGCCACCGTGCGTGTGGTCATGACGCAGGGGGCCCGGGCATTCATTCAGCCGTTGACCTTTCAGGCTCTGACCGGCAATCCGGTGCATACCGACCTGCTGGACCCGGCCGCCGAGGCAGCCATGGGGCATATCGAACTGGCTCGCTGGCCGGATGCCATTCTGATCGCCCCTGCCAGCGCCAATACACTGGCACGTCTGACGCACGGACTGGCTGATGACCTGTTGAGCACCCTGTGTCTGGCGACCGATGTGCCTGTGCATGTCGCGCCGGCCATGAACCGCCTGATGTGGCTCAATGCTGCCACCCAGGCCAACTGCCAGACACTGGCTTCCCGCGGTGTCCGCTTCTTCGGCCCCGGCGACGGTTTACAGGCCTGTGGCGAGACAGGATCAGGCCGCATGCTGGAACCCGAGGACATTCGTGATCTCCTGATCGCGGCGATGCAGGACTCCGCCTCGGCCAGCCAGACACAGCCCGAATTGACGACCCTGCCCGAGACAAGCACAACCGCGGTTGCCTCCCCTCGGGAATCACTCGCAGGCAAACACATTCTCATTACCGCGGGTCCGACCCGGGAAGCCATCGATCCGGTGCGCTACATCAGCAACCACAGCTCCGGCAAGATGGGCTTTGCCCTGGCCGAGGCTGCTCGACTGGCAGGCGCCAATGTGACGCTGGTGGCAGGCCCGGTCAATCTGCAATCCGATCCTGCCATCAAGCGTATCGATGTCGTATCAGCCGATGACATGCTCAAGGCCGTCATGACGGCCGTGGATGGTGCCGATGTGTTCATCTCGGTGGCCGCTGTCTCCGATTATCGGCTGGAACAGGTCATGGAGCAGAAGATCAAGAAAAGCGCCGAACAGATGAGTCTGTCACTCGTACGCAATCCCGACATCCTGCACAGTGTCGCAGCGCTGCCCAATCGTCCCTTTGTCGTCGGCTTTGCCGCAGAGACAGAGCAAGTGGAGGCTCATGCCCGCGGCAAGATGGAAAGAAAGGCGCTGGACATGATTGCTGCCAACCATGTTGGCCAGGCTGACAACCCCGTCTTCGGCACCGACACCAATGCGCTGGATGTCTACTGGCCAGCCGACAACGGCCATGCGTATATTCCTTCCGCCGACAAGCAGGCTGTTGCCCGCTCGTTGCTGGACATCATTTCCCGCCAACTGCAGGCACATCAGACCGCTCAATGAACAGTGTTGACTACACCATCGTCGATCCCCGCATCGGTGACACCATTGCACTACCCGAATACGCCAGCGCAGGTTCCGCAGGCCTGGATCTGCGTGCCTGTGTCGAACAGACGCTGACACTGCAACCCGGTGCGACCGAACTGCTGCCAACCGGACTGTGCATTCACATTGCCGACCCCGGTTACGCGGGCCTGATCCTGCCTCGCTCCGGCCTGGGGCACAAGCACGGCATTGTGCTGGGCAATCTGGTCGGACTCATCGATTCCGACTATCAGGGACAGCTGTTCGTCTCCTGCTGGAATCGCAGCAGTGAGCCTTTCGATATCGAGGTGGGCACACGTATTGCTCAACTGGTGATCGTGCCGGTTGCACAGGTCAGCTTCAATCGGGTCGAGAGTTTCGACGCCAGCTCGCGCGGCGACGGTGGCTTCGGTTCCACCGGCAAACAATAAACGTTGATAACAATGACGTCGCTGTGCGATACAGTGACTACTGCAGTGACGCTGAAACAGCCACTCAAGGATACTGAATCATGAGCATTTCTCCCGACATTTTCCGCGCCTATGACATTCGTGGCGTCGTCACGGATGCGTTGACACCGGCTGCCGTCGAACAGATCGGCCGTGCCTTTGGCAGCGAATGCCACGATCGCCAGATCAAGACAGTAGTTGTTGCTCGCGACGGTCGGCTGTCGGGGCCGGACCTGATCAGCGCCCTGAGCAAGGGCATCCAGAGCACTGGCGTCGATGTCATCAACATCGGCATGGTACCCACCCCGGTGCTGTACTTTGCCACCTATCACCTGAATACCGGCACCGGCATCATGGTCACGGGTAGCCACAACCCACCCGAGTACAACGGTCTGAAGATGGTTCTGAGCGGCGATGCGCTGTTCGGCGACGGCATTACCGCCCTGCATACTCGTCTGGTGGAAGGCAATCTGCATGACAGCGACAAGCCCGGCACCCTGAGTGAGCAGGATATTCTCCAGGACTATCTGGATCGCATTCTGGGCGATGTCAAACTGGCCCGGCCCATGAGCATTGCCTACGATTGCGGCAACGGTGTCGCCGGCGCTGCGGCCCCGCAACTGTTCGACGGACTCGGTTGCAAGAGCTCATCCCTGTTTACTGAAGTCGATGGCAACTTTCCCAATCATCACCCTGATCCGGCCAAGCTGGAAAACCTGGAAGATCTGATCAAGCTGGTCAGAGAAGAAAAGCACGAAGTCGGCCTGGCCTTCGATGGCGATGGTGACCGGGTGGGCGTGGTGGACGATCAGGGCAATGTGATCTGGCCAGACCGCCAGATGGTGCTGTTTGCCCGTGATGTACTGGAGCGCAACCCTGGCGCCCGCATCATCTATGACGTCAAGTGTTCCAAGATTCTGCCCGCGGCCATCAGCGAAGCCGGCGGCGAGCCGGACATGTGGAAAACCGGTCACTCCTTCATCAAGGCACGCATCAAGGAAACCGGCGCACTGCTCGGTGGCGAGATGAGCGGTCACATGTTCTTCAAGGAGCGCTGGTACGGTTTCGATGATGCTCTGTATGCCGCTGCCCGCCTGCTGGAGATTCTCTCCAAGACCGACAAGTCCGCCAGTGAGATCTTCGGCGCCATTCCCAACAGCATCAATACGCCAGAGCTGAATGTGACGCTTGAGCGCGATGGTGCACAGCACGAGTTCATCGAGAAATTCATTGCCGGCACCGACTTCGACGGCGCGGAACTCACCACCATCGATGGCGTGCGTGCCGATTACCCGGATGGCTGGGGACTGGTACGTGCTTCCAACACCACACCGTCACTGGTTATTCGCTTCGAGGCGGATACTCAGGAGGCCATGGAACGGATTCAGGCCAAGTTCCGCAGTGCCATGCAGGCCACCGACAGCAGTGTCGCCGTACCGTTCTGAAGTTTGACTCGAACCGACAAGACGATTCATGAGTGATGTAAATGACACAGACGCTCTGGCCGATGGCCGGAGCGCTGCCGAGACCGCCCTGGTTCTGAACGAGGCCCTGCCCTACCTGCAGCGCTATACCGGTCAGACAGTCGTTATCAAGTATGGCGGCAACGCCATGACCGACGAGAAGCTGCAGCGTTCGTTTGCACAGAACGTCGTGATGATGAAGCAGGTGGGTATCAATCCCGTGGTGGTTCACGGCGGTGGGCCGCAAATCGGTCAGATGCTGAACCGTCTGGCCATCGAGAGCCAGTTCATCGATGGCATGCGTGTTACCGATGCCGCCACCATGGAAGTCGTTGAAATGGTGCTGGGTGGCCTGGTCAACAAGAATATCGTCTCGCTGCTCAATCAGGTCGGTGGCCGAGCCATTGGCCTCACCGGCAAGGATGCCAGCCTGATCGAAGCCTCGCCAATGCACCTGCCGGGCAAGCCTGACGTCTCTCTGGGTTATGTCGGCGAAGTGGTCAATATCCGCACAGGTGTTCTGAATCGCCTGATGGATAACGACATCATTCCGGTC
>CBDUIJ010000283.1:0-7650 GCA_965367215.1 uncultured Granulosicoccus sp. | reverse complement strand
CATCTTCCACTGGCATCAGGAATGGCTGGTCAACAGGACGCTCTGGCATTGGAATGTAGGTATCCAGTGCTTCGATCAGCTTGTCGATGGACGGACGACCGATGTCGGACGTATCGCCTTCGATGGCCTTCAGTGCAGAACCTGTGATGATTGGCGTGTCGTCGCCAGGGAAATCGTAGCTGTCGAGAAGCTCACGTACTTCCATTTCAACCAGTTCGAGCAGCTCGGCATCATCAACCATGTCAGCCTTGTTCAGGTAGACAACGATGTAAGGAACACCAACCTGACGAGCCAGGAGGATGTGCTCGCGAGTCTGAGGCATGGGGCCATCAGCCGCTGAACAAACCAGAATGGCACCATCCATCTGCGCCGCACCGGTGATCATGTTCTTCACATAATCCGCGTGTCCGGGGCAATCGACGTGTGCGTAGTGACGGTTGTCGGACTCGTATTCCACGTGAGCCGTGGCGATAGTGATACCACGTGCCTTTTCTTCCGGCGCGTTATCGATCTGGTCGTATGCACGTGCCGCTCCACCGAACTTCTCTGCCTGGCAGATAGTCAGTGCTGCGGTCAATGTGGTCTTACCGTGGTCGACGTGGCCAATGGTGCCTACGTTGACATGCGGTTTGTTACGTTCGAATTTTTCCTTAGACACTTAAGTTCTGGCCTCGTTTTCGATTGATCGCCCATGCGATCCCTGGTTTCACAGACCGAAGGTCTTGAATCGGGTCTGGGCTGCGGATGATACAGTATTAATGACTACATTTAGTAAGGCTAACGATGCAGTACTGCATCAACCACCGCCTGAGGTGGTACTTCATAACTCTCGAATTCCATTGAATATACCGCTCTGCCCTGCGTGGCGGAACGTAAGTCGGTTGAATAACCAAACATTTCTGCTAATGGTACCTGCGCCCGGATGACTTTGCCGCCCGGTTGCTCGTCCATACCGACGACAACACCACGACGTCGATTCAAATCACCCATGACGTCTCCCATGTATTCCTCGGGAGTCACCACTTCAACTTTCATGACCGGTTCCAGCAATGCCGGGTTGGCATCGTTGGCACCGTTACGAAATCCCATCGATCCTGCGATCTTGAAGGCTATCTCGTTGGAATCCACATCGTGATAGGACCCGTCATACAGCGTCACCTTCAGGTCAACCATCGGGAAACCACCCAGCACGCCATTGGCAAGCGCATCCTGGACACCCTTCTGCACTGCCGGAATATACTCTTTCGGCACAGTGCCACCGACAATTTCACTGACAAACTCAAAACCGGCACCACGTTCCAGCGGTTCCATCCGTAACAGTACATGACCGTACTGCCCCGTGCCGCCAGTCTGCCGGATAAATTTGCCTTCTGCCTCGACTGCCTTGCGAATGGTTTCGCGATAGGAGACCTGCGGCTTGCCGACATTGGCCTCCACGTTGAACTCACGTTTCATGCGATCAACGATGATGTCCAGATGCAGCTCACCCATACCACTGATGATTGTCTGCCCTGAATCGGCATCGGTTCGAACACGAAACGACGGATCTTCCTTCGCAAGACGACCCAGTGCTGAAGCCATCTTTTCCTGATCAGCCAACGTTTTCGGCTCTACAGCCACTGCGATGACAGGCTCCGGAAATTCCATTCTTTCCAGCGCAATCGAATGTTTCTGTTCGCACAAGGTGTCGCCGGTGCCGACCTCTTTCAAGCCCACAGCTGCTGCAATATCACCAGCACGCACTTCCTTGATTTCTTCGCGGTTGTTGGCATGCATCTGCAACAGGCGACCGATACGCTCTTTCTTGCCACGCAGCGGATTGAACACCATGTCACCGGTTTTCACGACCCCGGAATACACCCGCAGAAATGCAAGGGAACCGACGTAACTGTCGTTGGCAATCTTGAATACCAGCGCTGAAAACGGCGCTTCATCATTGGCCGGTCGCTCACCGATCGACTCATCGGGCAATACGCCCTGCACGGCTGCCACATCGTCCGGCGCCGGCATGAAATCGACAATGGCATCCAGCAAGGATTGCACGCCCTTGTTCTTGAAGGCAGATCCGCAGAGGACCGGCACGACATCGTTTGACAGCGTTCTCTTGCGCAAACCGCGGCGAATATCGAATTCGGACAACTCACCCGATTCCAGATACTCATCCATCAGGGCTTCATCGGCTTCCGCAGCAGCCTCGACCAGAAACTCTCTCGCTGACTTCGCTGTCTCCAGCAATTCGGCGGGAATCTCTCCAACGGTAAAGGTCAGCCCCTGGTCCGCCTCGTTCCACAGAACAGATTTCATGGTCACGAGATCCACGACACCGGCGAATGTTTCCTCGGCACCGATGGGGATCTGAATGGCTACCGGATTTGCACCCAGGCGCTCTCTGATCTGCTTCAGCACCCGATCGAAGTCCGCACCAACACGATCCATCTTGTTGACAAAGGCAACACGAGGCACGGCGTACTTGTTCGCCTGCCGCCAGACAGTTTCCGACTGGGGCTCAACACCACCCACGGAGTCGAAAACAGCTACAGCACCATCGAGCACCCGCAGGCTACGCTCGACTTCGATCGTGAAGTCGACGTGGCCCGGGGTATCGATGATATTGATTCGATGTTGCTTGCGCGTACCATCCATCCCCTTCCAGAAACAGGTCGTCGCTGCGGAGGTGATGGTGATTCCACGCTCCTGCTCCTGCGCCATCCAGTCCATGGTGGCGGAACCGTGGTGCACCTCACCTATTTTGTGAGACACACCCGTATAGAACAGGATGCGTTCGGTCGTGGTCGTCTTGCCGGCATCAATGTGAGCCATGATGCCGACGTTACGATACAGAGATATAGGCGTGATGCGTGCCACAGACAGACTCGGGTCCAGACTAAGTTAGCTTCACACCAGATCCGCTTACCAGCGGTAGTGAGAAAAGGCCTTGTTGGCTTCCGCCATACGATGTACGTCGTCACGCTTCTTGACAGCCGTGCCGCGCTTTTCAGCCGCATCGCTCAGTTCACCAGCCAGCTTCAGCGTCATGGATTTTTCACCACGCTTACGAGCAGCATCGATGATCCAGCGCATGGCCAGAGCACTACGACGAACCGGACGAACTTCAACAGGCACCTGATAAGTTGCGCCACCAACACGACGAGATTTGACCTCGACCGCAGGACTGACGTTTTCCAGCGCTTGCTCGAGCACTTCAACAGGCTCGGAAAGACCTTTTTCCTTCATCACATCCAGCGCGCCATAAATGACTCGCTCTGCAACGGCTTTCTTGCCGTCAAGCATCATGATGTTGATGAACTTAGCCAAACGAACACTGCCGTACTTGGGATCGGGCAGGATATCTCGCTTGGGTGCTTGAACTCTTCTTGACATGCTGGCTTAACCCTTGGGACGCTTGGCGCCGTACTTTGAACGACCCTGACGGCGTGAATCTACACCCTGGGTATCAAGACTACCGCGAACGGTGTGGTAACGAACACCCGGCAAATCCTTGACACGACCGCCACGAATCAGCACAACTGAGTGTTCCTGAAGGTTATGGCCTTCACCACCGATGTACGAAGTGACTTCGTAACCGTTGGTCAGGCGTACACGGGCGACCTTACGCATCGCCGAGTTCGGCTTTTTCGGTGTAGTGGTATACACACGAGTGCAAACCCCACGCTTCTGCGGGCAGGCTTGCAGAGCCGGTACATTTGATTTCTCCGCCTTGCGCTTACGCGGCTTGCGGACAAGTTGATTGATCGTCGCCATACAATGCTGTCGTTGGTCCGGTCTGGTCAGGCGTGCCTTGCAGCACTGCCTTGCACCCGGATATGGGCCGGGAAATTCCGTGAGAAACTGGTCGGGCCTGCAAGTTGATTCGAGAAAAAACTCGAAGGCCTTAACGAAAGACAGACCAACAAATTGATTGGCCTGCTATCGAGCTCCGGAATTGTAAGGTCGGTGAGCTGGAGTGTCAACAGCTACGCAATAGATTTTCGCATTCGATTGCTACAACCGAGTAGTTTTCTTCACAATTGCACTAAATTCAGCCATGTCACTACACACATGTCTTCATGGAAAGACTCGATTCTGACAATAGTGACAGTCTCGGGCCTACCTGCAATGACTGGCGATAAATGAGATACGGGTGAATTGCCAGCAATTCGAATCAGGCTGAACGCTTGGAATCGATGTCTGCCGAATGCTGAGCATCGTTGGATGCTTCAACATCATAACGTTGCTGGACCTCTTCGCGCAGGATAGCGACATCCTTTGGAGCCTCGAGCCCCAGGCGTACCCGGTTGCCTTCTATATCCAGAACACACAGCGTGATGTCCTCACCAATGAAAATCCTTTCATCTACCCTTCTTGTCAAAATCAGCATCTGCTTGTTCTCTGTGTGGGTTTTTGCATGCTTTCGTCTACCCTATGTTGGCGACGAGAGGTGCCTGTGACTGAACCCCTGACTTCATGCACAGGGTAATACGCGACCGAGCGTACAAAATGATGACGTGAGGTGCGGATCTGCGCCAAATTTCCAACACGCGCCAGAATCCTGAACGTCATGGATTTGTCAGCGTGCAACAAATCAGACACAAATCACCTTTTCATACGTTACTTGGATCAGTTCTCAATTTTTTCTCCAGTCTGTAACAGTTACGTTTCAACCCATTCAAAGCCCCATTTAACGGGGTTTCATGGACTTGAAACCACCATACAACGCGCTCCCCACGTTACATAACATGCCGATTGCGTCCCATTCTTGCTCCTTCCTTCATACCCGTGCCAATTTCGGCAATTCAACAGGGAGCAGAAGCGAGATCATGATGAATCAAGACAACGAGCAGGCAGTATCTCCACTCAGCGCCGAGGAAGTGACTATTGCACTCAACGGCATCCTCACGACTGACAAGTTCGCCGCCTCTCCGCAAATGTCGGCATTCCTCAAATATGTAGTTGAACAGACTCTTATTGGCAACACACGTCGTATCAAGGCCTTCACCGTCGGTATCGAAGCACTGGGCAAGCCTGCCAGCTTCGACCCGCAGACAGACCCGTCTGTCCGCGTACTGGCAAAACGCCTGCGTTCCTCGCTGGAGACCTATTACCTGCAGAACCCTGATACCACCGTGTTCATCGAGATGAAGCCAGGATCCTACGTGCCCAAATTCCTGCTGCGCAGTGAAATGAAAAGCACCCCTCCTGCCCAACAGATGCCCAGCTATCAGAATACGGCTTCGCACTCCATGCCTGCGGCAGTCAGCCCTGCCCCTGCTCCTGCGCAAGATGCCGTTAGCGAACGCACTGAAATGCAATCGGATCGCGAGACTGGTATCAACCAGCTCTGGCAAGCCTACAAGACTGCATCAAAGGTAGCCTGAGACTGAATTGATTGGCCACGGTAATGCCAACCTGCTGATTCCACTGTCATCATGCCATTCGGCACTGAACGGAACGACAGAAAGAATCACAGGTTGGCAGGCGAGGCTTGCGTTCAAGGCAGGAACAATACCTACCGGCTTTTCCGAATCCGTGTCAGCCAGCAAACATTGCAGTCAAGTCAAGTCCAGACGTGACATTTCGCCACGTCCTCATTCAACTTGACGCTGGTGCCTGCGGCATGACGGTCAGGCCTGTCCGAGCCTGCGTTTTTCCCGCACAACACTGATCTTGCCCGCCGCACCATACAGTGGCAAGTCATCCATCCTCTGTAGTGAACGCAACAAGTCCAGGCTCTTGCGTGTGGCATTCAATTCCGACATCGCCACGGCCTTGTTGATGCGATTCAACTCTCGACAGGCATTCAACTGCTCACGAAGTTCAGCCACAACAGGCTCGCTCACATACTCCGAGAACAGGTGAATCAGAAATTTCTCGTTGCGCGCCAATTCCGCGATCGCCTCGTTCTTCTTCTTGACCAGTTCTGGCAGATCGGTGGCATTGCGTACCTTCATCAGCGCCGCCTCATCGCTCAGAAGCCTCCTGAAGGTCACGATCTGTTGCTGTACGCGCTCGATGTGTGACTGAATTTCCGGTCTGTCGAACTCGCGCGTGGCGACCAGGGCATTTGTATTTTTCATTTTTTTCGTTTTCTCGGATTCCTGAATGAATCCCTTGTCACTAATTCAGTACGGCGACAACGCCCTTGCTTACCACGACGGCGTCTATCACCTTTCCCGACCTGCTGTTCCTGACTTGCACAGGCTTGCCGGCACCGGCATCCTTCAGCGCAATGCCTTTGGTCTGAAGCTTCATTCCTGCAGTATCGATTCGAATAAGGACAGCTTCTCCCTTGCGGACCAGCCTCGCCGGCTTGAGCATGCGTTCATTCAATACCTTGCCAGCGGCCACCCGCTGAGAAAATGAATACCCTATCCAGGGACCCAGATCGCCTATCGGCGCGCCCAGAGAAGTGAATGCGGCATTGTTGGCTCCAAGCGTCACGGCCTGCCTGACCAGCACATCCTCATCCAGCAACTGTCCACGTTGCACACTTCTCGACAAGACCCAGACCTCACCTTCCAGCGTCACGGTGGATTGCACATGCAGGCGCCAGGGTTTCGGGCCGGGACATTCCACTTGCACAGTCACTCGACCAATGCTGCGACTGCCTGGCGACCAGAAAGCCTGCAAGGGACTCTCACAACGGGCAAGACGAAGTCGCTTGTCCAGAGGATTGACCTCGACCTGAATACCACTGTCCGCAGGCTGTTCTGAAATGACGAACTCACGAACCGCCTGGGCAATATCATCCAGAGACTGAAGCTCTGCGGCTCTGCCCGTGAGCGGCGCCGTCATCATCAACAGGCTGCACAAGACACCTGTGTGCCAGTCACAAAACCTCTTTTTTCGTATTTCCATTCCTGAAATCGCGCAAGCATCGGTCCATACGGCGGAATCACGGAACTCTAAACTGTAGTTAACGGTAACAAGTTTGAGAGGTACTTCACTAAACCTGACAACGGTCGACAACGTGGACATATTTCGAAAAGGAGAGGCATCATGTCTATACGCATCAAGCGACGTTGGATCCTGTTGATTGGCTGTCTGGCCATCAGTGGATGTACTGAAAAAACCATTATCAGAGAAGTCCCCGCGGCTTCGCCGGAATCCGGTGTGCCGGAGGGTGAACTCGATGACGGCAGCAATCCGGATACGGTCGGTGATACCGATACCGATACCGATACCGATACCGATACCGATACGAATACCGATACGAATACCGATACCGACGCGGATACCGATACGGACACCGATACGGACACCGACGCAGAACCGGATACCGACTCCAATATGGTGACGGGGGACTCGGACAGCGATACGGAGACGGACAGTGACTCCGGCGGCGGTTCCAACATGGTGCCTGGCGGTAACAGCCCGGATACCGATACCGACGCGGATGTGGAAGAAGACACGGATACCGACCCGAACACCGACGCCGATGTAGACGAAGAAGTGGACGCGGATACCGACTCGAATACTGACGCCGACGTTGAGGAAGAGACAGACACTGACACGGAAGTGATAGAAGACACGGATAGCGATACAGACGCCGATGCGGATACCGATCAGCTTGAAGACCCTGTGCAGCCGGATGAAAGCGAGACAGACACGCCGGCGGAACCAGCGGTCGATGAGCCGGTCAGTGGGGTCCCG
>CBDUIJ010000282.1:0-7656 GCA_965367215.1 uncultured Granulosicoccus sp. | reverse complement strand
TCTGCCTGACAACATGAAACGGGAGCTATCGACATGAGCACCACCGGACTATTTGATCGAATCGATCGACCCCGTCGCCTGCCCGATGAGGTCGCCTCATCCATTCTTGCCTCCATCGAGAGCAAACAGCTGAGCCCGGGAGACAAGCTGCCCTCCGAGAACGAACTGTCGAAACAGTTCGGTGTGGCTCGTACCGTCATTCGAGAAGCCATTTCGCTGCTGAAGTTCGATGGCGTGGTGGATTCACGTCGCGGCGTTGGTGCCTTCATCGCTCAGAGTGAAAATCGCTCAGCCTTCAGAATCAGCCCTGCCTGCTTCGAGATCAGAAAGCAGATCGTTCAACTGCTGCAACTCAGAACCGGCGTGCAGGCGGGTGCATCGGCACTGGCTGCGGAAATGCGCACCAGCAAGCAGATGGCTGAAATCGAAAGCGTCTACGAACGGCTCGCCCTTGCAGACAAGACAGGTCCTTCCGAAGCACTGGAAGAGCGCGTCGACACGGAGCTGCTCTTCTACCGCCTCATCACGCAGGCATCATCCAATCGATATTACGAAGATGTCGTTGGCATGATCGAATCGAATCTTCAGACCAATCTGAGATCGGCCTTTCTGAAGAACGCGGCAACCTCGGAATTCGGACCGGACATCCTCGCTGAACATCATGCCGTTCTGACGGCACTGCAGGCAAAGGATGTGGAAGGCGCTCGCGTTGCTACCCGGCTCAGGTTCGAGCACTCGGCCAGAAGCCTGGCCAGCCGTAAGGACTTTGCCTGATTCAGGCTGCCTGCCACCACCATCATCAAGTTCACGACACGGGACCCAATTCAAAGATGACTACCTCAGACGTCAGGCATGGCGGAAAAGTACTGGTCGAGTGCCTGGAAAATCAGGGCGTACGACGCGTGTATTGCGTGCCTGGTGAAAGCTACCTCGCGGCGCTGGACGGGCTCTACGACAGTGATGTGGATACCATCATCTGCCGACACGAAGGCGGTGCTGCCATGATGGCGGAAGCCCATGCAAAGGCCACCGGTGATGTTGGCGTGGCATTCGTGACGCGCGGCCCCGGTGCAACCAATGCCTCATCCGGTGTGCATGTGGCATTTCAGGATTCCACACCCATGGTTCTGTTCATCGGCCAGGTGGCCAGCGATCAGCGAGACCGGGAAGCCTTTCAGGAAGTCGACTACCGGGCCATGTTCGGCCCACTGGCCAAGTGGGTCGGTGAAGTCGACCGTACCGATCGCCTGCCCGAATACATCAGCCACGCCTTTCACATCGCGCAATCCGGCAGACCCGGCCCCGTCATTCTGGCCTTGCCCGAAGATATGCTCTCTGCCGATACGGACGCCATGCCCGTACCCGTCGCGGTACTGCCCAGTGGCAGGGCCGCCGAATCCGACGTGACAAGCGTGCTGGAAAAGCTGCAAGAAGCCGAGCGACCACTCATCATTGTCGGAGGTGGCGCCTGGTCTCAAAAGGCAGGACTTGCATTAGGCGAATTTGCAAAGGCCACTGGCATACCCGTTGGCGCATCCTTCAGATGTCAGGACTATCTGGACAATCGTCATCCATGCTATATCGGCGACATTGGCATCGGCATCAACCCGGCGCTTGCCGAGCGTGTCAAATCAGCAGACGTGATACTGGCACTGGGAACACGCCTCGGCGAGATGACCACCAGCGGCTATACCCTGTTGACACCACCCGTGGCCAGTCAGCAACTGATTCATGTACACGCGGACTCGTCGGAAATCGGTCGCGTCTATCGACCGAACCTTGCAGTGGTTGCCAACGCCGGTGAATTCGCCATACAACTGGCAGCGGCCGCCCCAATCGATGCGCTGCCAGCCTCGGCATGGATGCGCGATGCCCGCAGTGATTTTGAAGCATGGCAAAAGCCGGTGGAGACGCCTGGGGAGCTCAAGATGGAACAAGTCATCACCCACCTGAACGAGGTGCTGGACGATGACGCCATTCTGACCAATGGTGCCGGCAACTACTCGGCATGGTTGCACCGCTATTACCGCTATCGCGCCTGGCGTACGCAGCTGGCCCCGACCAGTGGCTCCATGGGTTATGGACTACCGGCGGCCATTGCGGCAAAACTGGAGTATCCGGACAGAGAAGTCATCTGCCTGGCAGGCGACGGCTGCTTCCAGATGGTGTCTCAGGAATTTGGTACCGCCATGCAATACGGCGCCAATATCATCGTGCTGGTGTCCAACAATGGCATGTACGGCACCATCAGAATGCATCAGCAAAAGCGCTACCCGAAAAGACCCAGTGGCACCAATCTGTTCAATCCGAATTTCGCAGCCTTCGCTGAATCCTACGGTGGCTTTGGTGCAACCGTGCACAACCAGGCAGAATTCGTCTCGGCACTGGAACGTGCGAGAGCTGCCAACAAGCCCTGCATACTGGATCTGAAGGTCAGCCCAACGGCGCTGTCGCCAAGAGCACTGCTGGAAACGATCGACTGATGAATCTGCCTCTTTCAGGCGTGGCGAGATGAGAATGTCCCGGGCAGGGTTGTGAGAGACCGTCCTGCCCGCTGTCAACACGGTCGCTCAAGCCTGTCAATCAAGCACACTGATCAGGGTAATGATATCGGTTGGATAGATCGACAAACGCTGGATAATGCGCTACCAACACGTTGATATCTCAAGGAATGCGCATTACTATGCGCATAGGCCATCATTTGAGCAACACCTATGGGCGCGCTATACAGGAAAGACGCACAGAAGAAGCCGACCAACCTCAGTATCAACAGTGATCTGTTGGCAAAATCGAGGAAAATGAAAATCAACCTGTCTGCACTTCTTGAGGCTGCACTGACAGAGAAACTGGCCCAGGCTGAAAATGAAAGATGGCAGGCAAGAAACAAGCTGGCCATCGTGGCTTACAACAATATGGTTGAAGAACAGGGTTGCTTCGGGGACTCGACGCGAGATTTCTGATGGCACAGTTTGATGTTTATCGAAACACAAACACATCCACCAGAAATCAATACCCACTGCTGATCGATGTTCAGCACTCTGTTCTGTCAACGTTGGCGACCAGAATAGTCATTCCGCTGAGCAGCAAGGATTCGGTCAATGTTGCCGTTATGGATGTTCTGATGCCCGAAGTATTGTTTGAAGAACGGCAGTACGTATTGATGACACCACAGATCTCTGCAGTACCTGGTCGTTTGCTATCGAAACCCATTGGCACACTGGAGCATTGCCGGGCGCAGGTTCTCGCTGCTCTGGATTTTGCGATAACTGGAATATGACTGCCTGACAGGTACACTCTGCTGCTTTCATTGTCGGTATTTCACGCCCATTCAAGACAGCCGTTCAACCCCTTCCTGCGCTTCTGCTCAGCACCCGACACGTACTGCGCACCGAACCTCGACTCACGTAGCACCCACGCAAGTGACGCTTGCCACTGCTGGCTTCGAAGGCTTCACGACCGTGAACGACACGATGGTTATCGAAGACAATACAGCTACCTGCCTCCAGACGAAATCGGTTCACGAATCGCTCTTCCCTGAGAATCGACAGAAAGCGACAGAATGCCGGGTAGTAGTCATCCAACAAGGACTGGGGCAGATCAATGGCATCCTGCAGATGCTGTGAAATGGTCAAGCCTGACACCTGACCGTCACGATCCAGCTCGATCACTCTCTGGTGTGCCCGGTAATCCCAGCCATCATGGCGGCGGAAAAACGGAATGTCATGATGGGCCAGTAATTCGAACGCTGCCGGATCCTCCTCTCGTAGAGCCTCGGCCGCTGCAGCACCATCCAGAAACAGGCTGTAACCGCCAACAACACTGTTCTCCCGACAATGCAGGAATTGTATGCCCGGCGCCTCGTCCTCCGATGGCAGATCGGTATGAAACTCCAGGGCTCTGGCGGTATAGGCCAGATTGGTGGGCGCAATCTCCAGCCTGACGTCAAAGTAGTATCCATCCGTTGTCGGCGTAACCTGTCCCAATTGATTGGCCAGTCGCGTCAGGCTCGCGTCACTGTTCTCCATCTCTGTCACCAGCGCCACACCGTCTTCAATGAGCGCACGCGAGAAGTCATGTCGTACGGCATCGGAGGACTCGATGTCCGCCTGCTTGAAGCGTGAGAAATGCTGGTGAGAATCGGCATACCAGAGACGCCGAGGAATGGCTGCCGGATCAGGTGTACGCCCCTCGAGAATGAACGCATCCAGTGTTGCCAGTGGCAAGCGCGACTCATGCGCCTCGGTGGCCCAGTTGATGATCAGGGAATCTCCGTCCAGACGAGCCGAGCTGGCACGTGGACCACCGGCAATTTCTGCTATATCGAAAACCCGTTCACGGGTCGCTGGGTCTATTGCTTCCGGGTCTGAGTCGCGCAGCCAGTAGTAATTGAAATAATGCGTTCCCGATGGCAGCGGAACATTCAGCCCTTTTTCACCCGGCAGTAACGTGGTCACATTGCCGGTGATGGAATCCGTATCAAGCATGGTGGTGTATTCGTCAGCCTGTTGTCTATTGAGCATGATCACTTCCCTCTCTCTCAAGCTGAGCACGCAGACCAGCCAGATGCATGTCTGCCTGCCCGGGATAGTCCTCTATTTCAGCCGCCGTTCTGGCAGCAATGTCATCCGGCATCAACCTCAGAGGCATACCGGTTTGCAACGCTCGAATATAGGTTTCTGCAGCGCGCTCGAAGTAGTACAGGCGATTGAAGGTCTCTGCGACTGTGCTACCGACGACCAGAACACCATGGTTCCCCATGACCATGACGAGCTTGCTCGGGTCCTGCAGCTGTCCTGCAATACGCCGCCCCTCCTCTTCGAAGGCCAGCCCGCCGAACCCTTCGTCAATGACGACACGATCGAAAAAGGTGGCCGTATTCTGATCGATGGCAGGCAGCCGGGAATCTGCCAGACTGGCCAGCACCGTGGAGAAAATCGGATGAGCATGCATCAGACAACGCGCATGGGGAACCAGTCTGTGGACCATGCCGTGCAGCCCCCAGGCGGTGGGGTCCGGTGCGCCCGGCTGATCCATGACCTGCTCATCGTCCGCATCCAGCAACAGCATGTCTGACGCACGAATCGTGGCGAAATGCTTCTGATTCGGGTTCATCAGAAATCGTTTTCCGCTCTCGTCCACGGCAAGAGAAAAATGATTGGCGACCGCCTCATGCAGGTTCAGACGTACTGCCGAGCGAAATGCAATGGCCAGTTCCGTGCGCTCGGCCGCGTAGCTCAGTACAGGGGATTCAATGCTGGCGAGCTCTACATTCACAGGCGTCTTCCGTGCTTCATCGTGTGATCAAAATGCTAGCTCCGTCCCTGAAGCTCGACAAGCGATAGATATGCAGGCAATACATAACTATTATTAATGCGAACCTTCCTGCCGGTGCTCCTGTCATGCTCAAGCCTGCTCTTCCGCCACTGACCTGGCTTCGCGCATTCGAGGCTGCAGCCCGGCACCTGTCATTCACAGCAGCCGCCAATGAACTGCATCTGACCCAATCTGCCATTTCGCAACACGTGCGTAGCCTCGAGACATTCCTGGGCAAACCGATGTTCGAACGACACAATCGCGCGCTCTCGTTGACAGAGGATGGGGCAAACTATCTTCCTTCCGTTCGGGAGGCCTTCAACATTCTGACCGCCGGCGCGCAGCCTTTTACAGGCAGTAGCAATACCCAGCGCGCCCGAACGGTAACGCTGCAATGCAGTATGGGCTTTGCGACATTCAGGCTCGCACCCCGACTGAGCGCATTGGTGGCAGCCCACCCGGAGCTCAGCCTGAACGTGGTCACCCCGGTATGGGACCCGGAGAAGACGGCGCAGATGGCCGATGTCGAAATACGCTTCACCCGACCGGCAGGTTTCGGGCTGGACGGCAAGCGGCTGGCCCATGAACGCGCTTTCCCCGTGTGCACCCCGGCACTGGCCAACCGTATTGCACAAGGAGAGGACTGGCACTCACTGCCCCTGTTCGATTGCGTCGGCGTACTCTCCAGCTGGCAAAGCTGGCTTGCCGAACACAGCGGATCCATGGAGACGATACCGACACTCAAGGTACACATGGCATCGACCTTCGCCATCTCGATCAGTGCCGCCTTCTCCGGAGAAGGACTGGCCATGGCACACGACAGCCTGGTCGCCGACGCACTTGCCGATGGCCGCCTGGTGCGCCCCTTTGACACGACAGTGACCATGTCCGAATTCTATGCCCTGTACCAACCTGCCCCCCATATGCGCACCTGGGCCTCGCGAGCATTGACAGAGTGGCTGGTCGCGGAGTTTTCTGATCCGCAGGTCTCGCAATCAGTGACAGACGAAACCCATGGACTCCCTGGCGAAGTTGACCAGAACATGCAAACCAGAGCCTGAACGCTGATCAGCTGTCCAGCAATGCGAGAGCAGAAGGATTCTGCATGTTGTCAGAATGCCAGCCATTTTCGTGACCCGATCAACATATTCGTATTACCTCGCCAACAGAATCAAGTCTTCATGACTGAAGTCGATAGGTGATATTCAACTGCTCAACGGCACGAATAACCAGCGCAATAGCCAATCACTCTGCCGCTTGACCCTGGTCAACACCGGCGGTATGGAAGCACGCTATTGTTTCCCCGGATCGACACGATTCGCTAACGCAAAACTGAGGCATACAAGCATGGAACTCTGGTCTGAACTGTTTTCGGATTCTGTCGGCATCCTGTCCGCCGCCGTCATTGCTTTCCTGCTCGTGATGGCTGTCTACTTCGCCTGGTTCTTCATCACCCACATGATGAAAGAGAGCGAAAAGAACGAGAAGCAACAGAACAAGTAAATCGCGTAGTAACCTGCAAGAAACCCCTTGGCTCGAGGCCTGAGCCGCACCCCCTGTTGACTGCAGCGTCGCATTGAACGCTGCCCCTGTTTCCAGCAGACTGTCAATCAGAACACTGGTGCAGAAAGTGCAAGTCTGCGGCCATGAAACCGACGACAGCAACACGCTCACTGGCAGTCACCTTGCTGGGGCTGGCAATCGCCGCCTCCGCTGCTGACACGACTCTGATCTACAAGACCATCGATGCCGATGGCACGACAGTCTTCACGGACCAACCAGCCCCTGAAGCGGTACTGGTGACGCCGCCACCCCTGAATGTGGTGGATCAGGCGCCTGCGACCACTACAACGCGCAATGCGCCATCTTCTTCGTCCGCGCCTCCTGCTGCGAGTGTGGACAGTGTCAGCATTGTCTCCCCTGCTAACGAGCAGACCTTCATCGACCCGCAGGCAGCCTTGTGGGTAGAATTCGAACTGTCTCCAGCAGACACGTTACCCGTCGGCTTGAGCGCTCAGGTGTTGCTGGACGACAAGGTTCTGAGCACTGGCAGCGGCAATAGACTGCCTATCGACATACCTGAACGCGGCACGCATCGGGTTCAGATACAGATCGTCGATCCGACTGGCACCATACGGGCCGAGTCTGAAGTCATAGACATTCATGTCCGACATCACGTTGCGGGTAGTTCCAACTAGCCGTACTGCTCTAATTTGGTGCATACTCGAGGGCACAAGCACCAAAGTAGTGCACCATGATCGTGGCATGATGAACAGAAGATTTCGCAACCCTCTGTTTTCATTGAGTATTAATTAGTCTAAACGAGATTATCGGTTCGCTCTT
>CBDUIJ010000281.1:0-7712 GCA_965367215.1 uncultured Granulosicoccus sp. | reverse complement strand
GCACCAAGCACCAAGCACCAAGCACCAAGCACTCAGCACTCAGCACTCAGCACTCAGCACTCAGCATCAATCCAATCAGATTGGCGATTGAAATGCAGCGTCTTCCTGGCCTTCGACAATCGGCTTCAGATAGACCTCGACACGGCGGTTCATGCTGCGGCCCGAGCTGGTGCTGTTGGTAGCCACTGGCACACTTTCACCACGACCTGAAAAGCGCATGCGCGAACGATCCACGCCGTTGGCACTGAACAGACGGCTGACGGATGTGGCGCGTTTTTCTGACAGAGACTGGTTGTAGCTGTCGGTTCCGGTACTGTCGGTGTGGCCGATGACGTGTACGGCGGTCTTGTCATACTCGCCGATGACGTCGGCCATGGCTTCCAGGCTGCTGCGGAACTTGTCGTTGACACGGGCGCTGTTGACGTCGAAGGAAGCTTCGCTGCGAACTTCCAGTTTCAGGGTGTCGTCGTCGATACGAGTCACTTCGATCTGCTTGTTACGACGCTCGCTTGCCAGGCTCTCTTCCAGTTTGCGTTGTTGCTTGTCCATATAGTTGCCAACGGCCGCCCCGGTCAGTGCACCAACGACAGCACCGGCATAGCGGCCATTCTTGTCATTGATCTGATGACCGAGTACACCGCCAGCAACCGCACCGATGGCAACACCGGCCTTGGCACGACGGTTGGGATCATCGGTCGCGCAGCCACTGATCAGCATGATTGTTGCGGTGGCTGCGATGAGTGTTGCGTTGAATGGTTTCATGTGCGTTATCTCGTTATGTTTTTATGCTTATGGAGATTGTCGACCGTCAAGGCGTCGGAACTCTTTCATCAGTCCGGAAGCTACACGGACTACACCGTGAATTCATCTGAATTCCCGTAGTTCCGATGACTGTTGAACGTGCGCTGTTCTTCGGTGTACAGGGGTTATGTCGGCACGTGGGGAATGAAGTCGAGGGCCGCCTGGCTGTTCATCCCGTAAAACATGAGCTGATCTGCACTTAGTGATCAGGCTGTGTGCTTGGTATCATCAACCGTGTGATGTGCGTAGTGCACGGCCAATGAGACGTAGAGATAGATGGATCAGATTCAATGGGACGATTTTGCTCGCGTACAGCTATGTGCCGGCACCATCATAGAGGTGCAGGAATTTCCGGAGGCACGACAACCCGCCTGGAAGCTGACGATAGACTTTGGTCCCGAGATCGGGACGCGGCGATCCAGCGCGCAGATCACGGATCTCTACGACAGAGACGCGCTGATGGGCCTGCAGGTCATGGCGGTCGTCAATTTCCCTGCGAAACAGATTGGACCCTTCATGTCCGAGTGCCTGGTGACTGGCATGGCGCGGGAAGATGGGGCCATCGTTCTGGTCACACCGACCGAGACCGTGCCCAATGGTGCTCGGCTGTGCTGATTCCGGCAGGCGCTGAACGTATGTTCAGTCGCTGTGACTGACGTTCAATGCACTGGCCTTGCAGACAAAGCGGTGAGGCGAGCGCGGTTGCAACGTATCACTCTTGTCGGCCATCAATACCTGTTTGCCATGACAAGTCTGGCCCGGCGTACTGGTGGCAACCGTGGTCAGTACTTCCAGCGCTCCTCCATCCGTTATTGAAGATATCAATGCGCTGTCAATGGTCGCGGCACCAGTGATCTGAGTCGCCAGATCGTCAATGGTGGCAAACACGGTCCAGCGGCTTTTGTCATCGGCGATCACCTGCGTCATGTCGCTGCCATCCGATAGAAAGTACTGCAGGGCGAGGGTGCCAGGTTCCTGATCCAGAAGTGTGCTGGTGACAGCCTTGACTGCCGTGACGGTAAAGGGAACTTCAGCATTTTCGCCAGTGCTGATGAGCTGTTTCAACTGGACGTCGACAATCGCACGTTGCGATGGCGACAGATTATCGATGCCGTCATGATCTGGCCACTTCGTACAGCTGAAACCCCAGTTGTTTTCGTATTTCTCGCTCAGTTCGTAAGCTCTGGCCGAGCAGAACAGAGAGTCATTGTCCGCGTTCCACATGACCTTGCGCTCACCGGTGTATTCGTATTTGACACTGACTTCGCACAGGTGATCTTCACCGGGGATGTCGACACGCAGATAGCGAACGTCACCATTGAGCTTGCACTGAAACTCCAGCGCATGCGCATTCATGGAGAAAAGACTGGAAACAAACAGGAAAAGCACGGCCAATCCGGACCACGCAGGGCCCGCTGGTCGTTTCCTTGTCTGCTTGCTTGTTGTCGTCATTACGTCCGAATGTTCAGATTTGATCTTCAGGAAAATTGCCAAAGTCATGTTTTCGATGCACCTGCTGCAGTCAGACACAGGCGCGCCTGCAGGCAATCGACATTGTATGTTCAGTTGCCATCGAATGTGGGTCTTCCGGGGTCTCCTGTTCCTATGGACAGGTTATAGCGTTATCTTGCAGGAATGATGCGTTCAATGAGTCACAGCCCATGACATATCCTTTGACGGCTGCACAAGCAATCGGTTCCCTTCGCTACTTTGTCACGCTGAAGCCTGTTTTGCCATCCGATGTAACGTATCCGTTTTGCCTGCAGAATCATCAGCCTCAGGAGCAGATTGATTCAGCGATCCAGGTGCCCGGCCAGAACAGGTAAACAGCGCATGTCGTCAATGCTTTGGCGTCAAGGGTGTCGGTGCCTTGACGATGTCGATGTCGATGCCGATGCCGATGCCGTGACAGTGCAAGTCCGGGCCGCCGCTCCACCAGCGTCAGGCAAGGAAACCAAGATCATGCTCGGAGAAGTTGCCCAGCGTCGGCAGCACATCATGCAAGGCGGCGTTATCCAGGCCGATCCAGTCGAGCAGGGTGGCTGCGTACTGAGTAGCCGATGTCGAAGGCAGAATGCGGCCGTGATGAATGGCGTCCGGACCGTCCAACTCCAGACTGGGCAATTGACCATAGATGGAACCGCCTTTCACCGCTCCCCCCATGACCATCAGATGGTTGCCCCAGCCATGATCGGTGCCGTCGCCATTGGATAGAAGTGACCTGCCAAAATCCGAGGCGGTGAAGGTGGTGACCTCAGGGCCCATGCCCAGCATGTCGATCTTGTTCTGAAAGAACGTCAGTGCTTCGGTCAGCTCTGCGAACAGGGTGGGTAGTTCGCGACTCTGGTTATCGTGCACATCGAAACCGCGCATGTTGACATAGTAGATCTGACGACGCAGACCGAGCTGATCTTGCGCAGCGATCAGTTGCGCAACCATGTTCAGCTTCTGTGCGAGCGAGTTCTCGGGCGGTTGATCACTGAACAGGCCGGCATTGCCTGCCAGTGCCTGACCCAGTTCAGCGGTGATGTTCATGGCGCGTTTCTGCAAGTCCGCGTAGGCTTTGGTAAACAGGTGGCGCCTCGGGATATCAAGTACGCGTTCGAATGCATTGCGACGAGGCTGTTGCCAGTTGTTGCTCCCGTCCATTCCCTGATACTGCAAGACACCGGATTCAGTCAGGGAGAATGGTCGTTGGCCAGCGCCGGATTGCCAGTAGTTGGAACCGGCCAGGGAAATGGACGTCAGATAGTCGCGGTCCTGCAAGCCGGACAGGTACTCGGCAGATCTTGCTCCCCAGCCCTCGGTTGCCCGGTCACGCCCTTGCAGTTGCTGCCACTGTATGGCCTGATCGCTATGGGAGAACAGCTGGGCCGGAACATCAACCTCGTTGTTCAGGTACTGTTCCCTGGACGTGGGTTCTACCAGTGTTCCCACGTTGGCAATCATTGCCAGTCTCTCATCATCAAACAGCGGCTGTAGTTGGCTGGCTTCAGGATGAAGACCGATCGGTGATCTACCGCCTTGCAAGTCGATCAGCTTGTTGCGTGGAATGGCCAGTTCGCCGCGCGAAGCCGCGTACTCCTGATGCTCGTAGGAGCCAGTGGGGACCATCAGACTGAAGCCATCGCATCCTCCTTCCAGATACACGCAAACCAGAGCGCGATAATCCTGTGACTGTTGCGCGCTGGAATCGGCAGCCCGGGCCAGTGTCAAGGCCGGGTGTGCACCCAGGGCCAGTCCCGCCCCGGCCAGAGTCTGCGAGCCCAGTTTGAGAAATCGTCGGCGAGTATAGTGGTTCATGGCGTTCGAAGAATTTCCCGAGTGAATGGCTGGGCGAGCGCGCTGCCTTGCAGGCTCATCGTTGTACTGCTGCGTCAGGAGATGAGGCAATCAGAAAGATCGCTTCCACGACTCGTTGAGAGGCACCACCGTTGTAGTCTCTCTGACTCATCAGTTGCAGGGTTTCCGAGCGGAGCTCGGAACTCATGTTGCCGCCGAGCAGCAACAGGTCCAGATGGTCCAGTAGCAGGTCAGTATCGACTTCGAGCACCATCTCCCGGCTGATGTCGATCGTGATGCGAGTTGCATCGGCATCGTTCTTGTAGTTATGTGACCACAAGGTGTTGGCCAGCAGACGGTTGGTTGCAGTGATGATGGAGGATTCATCGAGTATCTCGAACTCCGGAGACACCATGCCCTGATTCCGGATATCCCCCGGCTGGCTGAAATCAGGGCGAAAGAAATTGAAGACAGACGGAGAGTTCAGCGGTGATTGCCCCAGTTCGTTTCCGACCCAGCCGTAGTTGAAGTCGTAGTGGATGGTGTCAGGTTCGAACGCTCTCCACAGCTGGGTCACGCGCAGCAGAGGTTCCTTGAGCTTGCCGAATGTGTCCGGGTTGTCCAGGTGCCCTTGGCGGGCTTCCCTGTGCATGAAAATGGCCTTGATGACGCTGCCCAGCGCCCCGCGTTCCCCTGAGGCATTCTGGTTGAACACGGCGGCAACATCCCGTACATAGCCGGGACTGGGGTTGCTGGTGATGAGCCGTTGTATCAGTTGCCGCGAAATGAAGGGGGCAACGTTCGGGTGGTAGAAGATATTGTCGAGTGCGCCGTCAAGGTCGGCCTGGGCGCTCTGGCCGGCCGGTAGCGTGGCGCCATGGAGAAGTGTCTTGGGGCCACTGTCATGGTAGTCAGGCCAGGCAACCATGGGAGATATATAGTCCTTCTTCTTGGGCCAGCGAAAATCCTCTGCGTTGGCGAAATGCCAACCGGTAAAGACGCGTGCGAATTCCTCTATGGTGTTCTGATCGTAGGCTGGTAAGGGGACACCGCCGGCATCGACTTGCACGCTGCCATCATTGTTCAGCAGCACTTGCCCGATACTGAATAGCTGGAGCAGCTCTCTGGCATAGTTCTCGTCGGGATGAATGTTTTCCGCCGTGTCGGGCTTGCGATTGCCCTTCATGCTGAGGTACTCACCCATGACAGGGTTCAGCGTGATTTCTTCCAGCAGCTCCCGGTAAT
Source organism: uncultured Granulosicoccus sp. (assembly GCA_965367215.1). Classification (GTDB taxonomy): domain Bacteria; phylum Pseudomonadota; class Gammaproteobacteria; order Granulosicoccales; family Granulosicoccaceae; genus Granulosicoccus. The sequence goes on along the minus strand of CBDUIJ010000281.1, from coordinate 2,384 downwards.
TGCCGAAAGCGTGTTTCAGTAGAATGTCATAGTAGTTGGCAAGGCCGAACTGTTCCTCGCTGAGGCCGCCATGGGCTGACACCACCAGAATCTGGCTCAAGGCAAAGGCCACGCGTTGCCTGAGTTGATCGTCTGCCTGAATGGCATGCCGCCACCAGACGTTGACATATTCGTTCCAGCGATCACTATTGGCCTTGCGCAGGCCGTCGCTGAGAAATGTGGCGGGCATCAGCATCTGCTGGTTGATCCAGGATTCCGGACCCTCTTCTGCCGCTGTCCAGATCTCGTCCAGCTGCGGACCGAAGGTGCCCTGTTCCAGCAGACGGTAGGCGTCGGTTGCGCTCAGTGGACCATCGGCGACCGCATTGGCCACTTCACTTGCCGGTAATGCCGGAGCACTGGCCGGCTCCTTGCTGCGCAGTGCCTCAGTGCCGCTGCCGCCACCGCAGCCAGTCAGCAGAAACAGCACACCGACAAGTTGGATGCTTCTTTTTATTATTATCATGCCCGCGGTCTACACCAGTTACGATGTTACTAGCGGCAGGATTGGAGAATTCGCTGATCACGTATGGCAGCGCTGTGAAGCGTTTGGCTAACTTACCAGCGTGATGTGACTCAGGCAGCGTTTGCCTGTGTGATCTGTTGCAGCATCACGGCAGGCTGGTTGTAGTTCACAGGAATGGCATACAGTTGATCGCGGTCATTCTTGTAGATCAGGCTGGGGAATCCATGGGCCTGCAGTCGCTGTGCCATCTGCCTGTGTGCTTCCAGTTCCTTGTGTGCGGCATCACTGTGCAGATAATCCGCAAATTCAGCGGCGTCACAACCGATTTCTTCAGCGATGCTGACCAGCGTCTGCGTCTCGGAAGGGTTGCGTGCATGCAGGTAGTAGGCCTGTTGGATAGCGAGGATCATGGGCACTTCGAAGGCTTCGTCCTGCTGACGGGCGGCCAGCACAGCTCTGCAAGAGGGCCATGTCGAGCGCCGCGGCTGGTTCTTTGTCCAGAAGTCGTAGTTGAAGACGGTCCCCGGGATACTGGCCTGAATCTGTTGCCAGGTCTGTTGCAGCATCTGCTGCATGGCTTCCGGCATTGGCTGGTCGTTGTCGGGGGCCAGGCCCCCGAGTATGCGTTCTACCTGAACCGAGTCGGGCAGACCCGCCAGCAATTCGTCCAGCGCGGGTTTGAAGCCCCAGCACCAGCTGCACATGGGGTCGTGAACGTAGTAGAGAGTCGCGCTCATGGTCAGGCTTGTAATCGCAGTAGGGTCATTTCACACGACCGGATTTGGTGGATCGTCGAGCGAAGGCCAGTGCTTCCTCATCCAGGGCGACGGTGGCATCTTCCATGTCCAGCACCTGAGTGGCGTCCGCTTCGAATTCGGAATCAGGAGAATTGCTGCGCCCCGGCTTCCAGCGGGAAGCGCCTTTGTCACGTCTGCCCAGCATGTCCTCTGCCGGTATCTGCACCGTGGCATCGAACATGTCGATACTGTTGATGGCGACGGTATCGGCGTAGGTCAGATCGCTGTTGTCAAAAGCCTTGCCCTGCTGGGCCCTGCCGGTAGAAGATCCCTGACGATTGCTGGCTGATCGGGATTGATTGAGGCGATTGCCGAGTTCCAGAAGTTCTCGGTCCTTTTGCTGGATGATGCGTTGCAAACGTTCCTGCGTTTCCGCATGTTGCCGATTCAGTTCGATGGTCTCTGCGCGAAACTTCTGAATGCTGCCTTCATTCTTCTTCAGCGACTCGGCAAGCAGCTTCTTGTCCGTCTGCAGTGTTCGTGATTCGCCAGCGAGGTTCTGTAGTTGTTCTTCCAGATTCTCAGCGTCGACTCGGGAGACTTCTTCCAGCGCGCGATAGCGGCGCTCCCAGGAATCATTCGTCGATTTCAGCTTCTTCGCCGCTCTGGATCTGTACATCATCCAGCCGGTGAAAAGGCTCAGCACACCAGCCGCAACCAGGCAGGCAAGGAATTCCCAGTACAGGGTGAGCAGAGGCAGGATCTGATTCATGAGTGTCGATATCTGTTGCATCAGAATGTAAAGTCGATTCGGCGGTTGGCTGCACGACCTTCGGCTGTGCTGTTGTCAGCGATCGGCGTTTCTTCACCAAATCCCATCGCGCGCAGATTGTAGACAGACACGCCTTTGCCAATCAGATAGTCGCGGACCGTGGTGGCGCGAAGCAGACTCAGACGCAAGTTGTCTTCGTTGTCGCCAGTTGCGTCCGTGTGTCCTTCAATGGTCACTCTGGTATCGGGAAAGCGGGTGAGAACGGCTGCAACCTGATCCAGAACGGTGAGGCTTTCAGGTGTCAGTATGTTGGACTGGGATTCAAACAGAATTCGCAAGCTGGGCAGCGCTGCCAGAGCGTCCTCCAGGG
>CBDUIJ010000280.1:0-7777 GCA_965367215.1 uncultured Granulosicoccus sp. | reverse complement strand
GAAGCCATTCTCTTCAAAGGGCACATACCCTCGGTGATTTGTCGTGAAACCGGACCAATATTGCATCTTGTACTGTCGGGGTTTCTCGTGAAAGGCCTTCGACGCGGCAAACAGATCATCGATCAGATCTTGTGGTACACCATGCCCCTTGATGTAGAAAAAACCGGATGTTCGAGCCGCCTCCCCAAGCTGTCGCCCGACCTCCCGCAGGGAAGCTTCACGTTGACCATCAAGTGCACTGATATCGATGACTGGCAGGTTCGCCTGACTCAGTGCGAACTGGTCGTCAGTCCCATCGACAACACAATCGTTTGCCGCCATCTCTTTTTCCATCATCGTTGCTCCGGTTTGGTGCGCACGTGCCATGCCTGCATCGGCGTGATGCGCTAAACGGTAAAATAACGCCTGAAACGACGTAATTCCAGGGTACTTACAGAGATCGTGCCGTAAGCACCCTAACGCCTTTTCATATATTTGATGCCCGAAGAGATCAACCAAAGCTAGGTTCCAGTGATAGTTTTGATCGCTGAATGCTTTCCAGAAAAGCGAATAATATCGGAACATCCATGCCACAACGCAAGCTTGTCACTTCACTTGATACCTTCAAATCACCGGCGAATGGTAGCCCTGCATCCCCGTCGCGTCGTCAAGCACTGAAGCTGGGAGCCGGCGCGACGGCCATGGCTGCTGGCGGCATGTACTCCATTCCTTCCTTTTCCGCCGACCGCACGCTCAGGGTCGGAACCTACGGTGGCTACTTCGAGGACAGCTTCAAGCAGTTTGTCTATCCGGCATTTACCGAAGCCACTGGCATCGCTATCGAAAGCGTCACACAGCCCAATTCCTCCGACTGGCTGGTCACGATGCAGCAGGCAGCCTCCTCGGGAAGCTCACCGACAGATCTGTCGCTGTTCGCCCGAGACACCATGATCAAGGCCGGGCGCATCGGCGGTTTGATCGCCCCGTTGGATGTATCGAACATCAGCTCGGTCGGTAACCTCGAAGAAGCATTCGTCTACAAGCCCGAAGACGAGACTCTGGGAGTTGGCGCCATGTCATGGTTCATCTCCATGGTGGTCAATCCCGATCAGGTAGAGATACCCGGTAGCTGGACAGATTTCTGGGATTCGGAAAAATTCGAATCCTCACTGGGCTTGTCCAAACTGTTCAACAGCTTCATGCTCGATATCACGGCGGCTACCTATTTTGATGGAGCTGCCACCTTGTCCAGCAAGGAAGGCATCCTGACTGTCATTGAAAAGGTAGCCGAACTGAAGTCCAACGTAGCACTATGGTGGTCAGCCGAAAGCCAGATGGAACAGGCCATGAAGAATGAAGACGTCATCGGCGGCATCTACTTTCATGATGTGGCGAACTTGATGGCCTCGGATGGTTTTCCCATCGCGTCCATATTTCCCAAGGAAGGCAATCCACAAGACAACGGTTCCTGGTGTCTGTCACCTCTGAGTGAAAAGTCCGATGAGGCCATGGAATTCATCGCATTCTCCTGCGATCCGGCAACTCAGGCATTGATGAGCCGAAAGATCGGTACGGCCCCACTGCTGGCTCAGGCAAAAACAGACCTGACCGACGAAGAGTTCAAGGCCGTATCCGGTACGCCTGCCATTACCCCTGCCTACGAAAGTTACCTGGACAACGAAACCTTCATTTCCGAGAATTGGGAAAAGATGCTGGCCAGCTGACATGAGCTCCTCAACCAGTGTAAAGCCCGGCCTCGTACTCGATAAAATCCACAAGACGTTTTCCGACGGAACAACTGCACTGGATGAAATCAACCTGTCGTTCCCGGAAGGCGAACTGACCGCATTGCTGGGACCGTCTGGCTGTGGCAAGACGACGCTACTGCGCATCATTGCCGGACTGGAATCTGCCAGCTCCGGTACGCTGACATTGGGCGGATCGGATATCACGGCAATGCCGGCATATCAACGCCGTTTCGGCATGGTTTTTCAATCCTTCGCACTGTTCCCGCATCTGAGTGTCGAGGATAATGTGGCTTATGCCCTGTCAATTTCAGGTGTTGGCAAGTCCGTGCGACGTAAACGCGCTCTGGAACTGCTGGATCTGGTGAAACTGGGGCCTTTGCATGCACGCCGCATCGGCGAATTGTCCGGCGGCCAGAAACAGCGAGTGGCAATTGCACGAGCACTGGCTCAGGAACCCAAGCTGTTCCTGCTGGATGAACCCATGTCGGCCCTGGATGCGCAGTTACGCGAAGAAATGCAGATAGAGCTGCGCCTGCTGCAACAGGAGCTGGGCATCACTACCATCGTGGTCACGCACGATCAGCGCGAAGCCATGAGCATGGCCGACAGTATCGTCGTCATGTCCGCCGGTCGCATCGAACAGACCGGTTCGCCACAGGCAGTCTACACAGCGCCAGGCTCCGCGTTCGTTGCATCCTTCATCGGCAAGACGAACCTGCTGGACGGCATTGTCAAAGGCCAACAGGTCGAGGTGGCAGGCGCTCGCCTGACTCCCTCGTCTCCACCGCCCTTCATCAACGGTGCTCGGGTGACTGTCGGTTGCCGCCCCGAACAGACAGTGCTACATACCAGCAAGCTCCCGGGCGAGCAATTGATCACGGCCAGGGTGAAGCTGGTACGCGATATCGGACCGGTTCGCGAGGTCTATCTCGATGCCGACAATCGCCAGCTGATGTGCGAACAGCCCAGTGCCGGCGCGACAAGATTGAGAGTCGGCGATGAGGTCCAGGTAGAAATGCCGGGTACAGCATTGCATGTCTACCCGCAGCCACAGGCTGCCTGAGCCAGTGGTCAGCGTGATGACAGAAACACGGCCACAGGCGCCACCAGCGGTACAGCAAGAGCTCGAACCCACCGTCAACAGCAAGCCTTTCGCCTTGCGCCCCTTGCTCCTGCCGGTACTGATCGGTGCCACCTGCCTGCTTTGCCTGCTACCGTTCGTTCTGGTGCTGGTGATCAGCTTTGGGGAGAAGATTGAAGGCGCAGCCTGGCAATGGGCATTTGACTTCTCTCAGTACCAGCGCTTTTTCGTGGGCCTGGAGTGGCCAGAATCAGTCTCCTTTCTCTATAGCCAGAAGCTGTTCTATTCCTTCTACTATGCGACTACCGGCGCGCTGTTGGCAGTCGCTCTGGCCTTCCCCTTTACCTGGCTGATGACCCGCCAGTCGCGACGAATGCAGACGCTGTGGCTCGTTGTATTGCTGTCTATCGTCTCTCTGTCCGAAGTGTTTGTTGTGATGGGCTGGGACATCCTGCTGTCGAATCGCTCAGGTCTGCCCATGGTGTTGCGGGAGGCAGGCGTTACCGCCTGGCTGAAGGACCACGGGTATTTTCCGCTGCTGCGTGAGTGGGGGCTGGCAAACCCGCGCGACCTGAAATTCAAGACATCCGGCCTTGCTGTCATTCTGACCATGAGCTATCTCGTCTGGCCCTATGCCGTCATCCTGCTGTTTCCGCCCCTGAGTCGTCTTGACAACTCGCTGATGGAAGCCGCACAGACAATGGGTGCCAAACCCCTCACTGTATTGAGATCCGTCATACTCCCATCCATCCGAGTGCCTCTGATGGGCACGACCTTGCTGCTGTTCGTCTTCCTGCTCGGGGTCTATGTCACCGTTTCCGTGTTTGCTGCTCCTCCGCAGCAAACCTTGACGCTATCCATCTACCAATCAATTCGTGGTTCGACACTCAACGCGCCCTTCGGTGCCGCCCAGGCAGTGGTGCTTCTGATATCGGCCTGCCTGTGCCTGGGGGCGAGTCATTTTCTGGCAAACCGTTCGACGAGTCGCTCATGAAAATCACAGGCCGACTGTACATGGCTTTCTGCCTGATCATTCTGCTACTACCCGTAGTCGTGGTCTGTGGTGCTGCCTTGAACAGTGGACGTACCATGTTGTTTCCACCGCAAGATCCCAGCCTGCAACGCTTCGCGGACTTCTTCATTCACGAACAGGTCTGGATAAGGAGCCTCAGAACCTCCATCATCATCGCGTTCAGTAGTGCAGCTTTGGCGACGTTGATGGCCTGGCCGGTGGCGTATCGATTATGGTCTGTCGGCAGCCGCTGGTCACGCCTGGTGGCAGGGCTTACCGCTCTGCCTTTCGTATTGCCTCCGATCGTGTTCGGCGTCGGTCTGAGTTTCATGTGGGGATTCACCGGCGTACTGGGTAGCATCGGCGCAGGTATTCTCAGTCACGCATTGCTGCATCTTGCGTTGCCTCTGGCCACCATTTCCATCGGTCTGAATGCCATTGACAGGAGCCATCTGGACGCAGCAGCCACCATGGGCGCCACCGAGCGCATGACATTTCTCACCGTCATCCTGCCACAGACCATCGCCTGGACAGTATCGGGGTTTCTGTTCGCCCTGGTGCTGAGTTTCAACGAATTCATCGTCATGTTCTTCGTCTCGTCATCGAGCTACTCGACCGTGACACTACAGATCTTCAACTCCCTGCGTAATGGGTTCACACCGACCATGGCCGTCGGCGCCATCACCTTCATCGTCACGTCCGCACTGGTTTACGGGCTTATTGGACGCTTCGGTGACTTGCCTCACCTGCTCGGTGCGGATCCGACAAACAAGGGCTCTTGACAGGTGGCGAGTGATATCCAGCTGACGTATGGAACGGGTCAATCACTGCCACGAATTTGCCGGAGAATAGAATGCCAAAGCAGCCATTGCTCGTAGGTCAAACCGTCTTGCTGGTTATCGATATCCAGGAGGGGGCCTTCATCGAAGGTCATGAGGCTGGCATCCCGGAGGTCTCGGACTATCGAGAGCGAATGCTACGAGCGTGTACATTGATCAAGACCGCACGCTCGCACTCATTGCCTGTCGTCTTTCTCCAGGAATCTCACCGACCGAATCTGATCGACTACGGACGCGAGCTGGATGGTGCTGAAGGCATTCATCTGCTGGAGAACGATCCGGCCACCCGGATTGCAGCAGAGCAGACAGGTTTCACCTCCGAAGACTACCTCGTTCGTAAACGTCGATACTCGGGCTTCTTCGGTACCGAGCTGGAAATACTGCTCAAGGGACTCAAGGCGGAGACCCTCGTACTGGTCGGGGGCATGACAGATGTCTGTGTGCATTACACCTTTGCAGATGCCCATCAGCACGACTACTACTGCCGCGTGGCAGAAGACGCACTGGGCGGCACGTCAGAAGATGCTCACAGAGCCTCACTGGCTGCCATGGAATACCTGCAAACAGGCGCGGTGAGCACTGTCAGTGCATTGAGCGCTGCCATGGCAGTGCAGAAAGAACAGGCGGCATGATGACAGCGCACGATCTGAAGCTTGCCGATACACGCGGCTTATGGCGTCGGCGCTGGCTGCGTACACCCGACATCGAAGACAACACGACCTGTGTCCTGTGGATGCAGGGTGAGCAATTGCATGTGGACATGCGGTTACCTGCCGCCGCAATGGAGCTCAGACACGCCCCCTCTCTGTCGGCACTGAGTGCCGAGCAACTACGACTACTGGCCAGAGCCGAAGGCTTCGCTGGAAAAACCGCTGTGACGAACAGTGTGTGCACCTGGACACGACACATCAACTTTCAGGGTCCCCTGGTAGGCATCGACACTGGCAGACTTGAAGAGACTCCCGAAGGCCTGCTAGAGATCGGTATACACGCCCCCTATGAGGAGCTCTGGCAACATGTGGATACAGCGATTCCACAGGCTCGACTCATGACCAATTCACAGGGCCAGACGCTCGTCATACTCTGGACTGCCACGCGCTTTGCGATGGGCCGCGGCTGGCATGAACGGACCATACACTCTCGTTCACTGCCCGAACATGTCGATTACGCAATCGGTTGCTGCAACAACGCGGTACTGGCACGTGCATTCGATCAGGAGTTCTGTTTCGGTCGTATCGAAGATGAGCAAGGTATCATCGAGCATTCCACCCAACCGATGCGCTGTGAGACGCAGGCCTTCGACGCTACCCCATTGTTCGCCAAGGCAAGTCATTTACGCGTATGCATCACCGATTTCTTCGGCGATGATCGTGAAGAGGAATACCGTGTCGCCATGCACAACGTTGCCATGGCCTGATAACACGATAACCCTCCAGCCTCATATGTACATTGCCCGGAGCTTCTGAAGCACAACTCTGACACTGTCTCCGAATACGAGTTCGACTACCCCAGCCACTCGTTGATCTGCTTGATGTCGGCAATTCCCAGTGTGCCGCTGATGCGCTTCAACTCGAGTACTTGCAGCACGTAGTCGTACCTGGCAGCCGTCAGCTCAGTCTGCGCACGAAAGCTATCACGCTGGGAATCCAGGACATCGACAGAGGTGCGCGTACCTTCCTGAAAGCCGGATCGCGTAGCCTCTGTGGCCTGCCGGGTGGATTGTCTGGCCTGGCTCAATGCGGCGACGCGGCTGATCGCAGCCACGACTCCACGGTAGGTATCACGGGTTGTCTGGATGACCTGCCTTTCGACGGCTTGCATCTGATCAGTCGCCAGCTGTGCCCTGTCCTGCTCCTGACTGATCTGTGCCGAGATCCTGCCACCGGTGGTCAGAGGCACATCGATTCCCAGACGCAGCGAGCCACCCGTATAGCCTTCAGCCGATACATCTTCACCGGCATCATAGTCACTGTCGATACCGGACAGATAGCCCGTCAGACTGACCACAGGCAATCGGCTTGCACGGGTTTGCGCAACCTGCTGCTGCGCTATGCCGATCTGACTTCGGGCCGCCAACAATGACTTGCTGTTGGCAAGTGCGGTCTGCACCCAGGCATCAACATTGGCAGGGTCAGGCGACTCCATGGGTATGTTTCGCTTGAGCGGTGCGATGTCGGCAGTCAGAGATAGCCCTGTGCTGACCTCCAGAGCCTGCAAGGCGGCATCCAGATCGGCTTTTGCCGTGATTTGCGAGGCAACAGCCAGGTCAGCCTGCGCCTTGGCTTCCGCGACATCCGTGACAGCGATGGTGCCTACTTCATACCGACTCCGAGTCTGATGCAGCTGCAGCTTGGTCGCCTTCACATCCGATTTGCGATATTCAAGCTCTGACAGAGCCTTGAGTACATTGAAGTAGCTGGTTGCCACCCGGATGACCAGATCCTCGTGCGCAGCCTGCAGTTCCAGATCCGAGGAGGAACCAGTGAGCCTTGCCTGCTCGACAGCAAGTGCATTGGCGCGATCATAAATCGACTGACTGAGTGTCAGACTCAACTGTTGGCCAGTATATTCATCCGACGAGTCGCTCTTGAAATCATAATATCCGCCGGCATAGCCGAGCGAGACTTGCGGTAACAGAGCGCTTCGTGCAATGGGCACTGATCGCTGTGCAATCGACCGGCTGCTTATTGCGGCCTGGAAGTCGGCATCATAGTCCTGAGCCTCGCTCAACACAGCTATCAGATCGACAACAGAACGGGAGCCAGGGCCGACAGCGTCCGCACCCTCTTCCAGCGGGCTCTGTTGCTCGGCACTGGTGAGTAGCTGTGGTGGCACCCTGACTGTCTCGCCACGTGGCACCCACAAGGTGTCCGCCTCGGAACGCCAGGCGGCATCATCGTGATCACGCCCTGTCACGGCACAGGCTGAAACGCTGAGCAAGACACCTAGAGCAATCGCCCCCTTGATGCGTCTTGCGCAGAGGTGACTGGGGTCTTCGAGGTCTTTCACTATCGTGATCATGCGACTGTCTGGTCTGCTTGACGGTGCCGGGAATGGTCCGGAAAGCATAAGACTCAAATGTGCAAACAATCAGTCAATGCTCAACCCGCTGCATTCG
>CBDUIJ010000279.1:0-7791 GCA_965367215.1 uncultured Granulosicoccus sp. | reverse complement strand
TCAACAGCCGCCAGGCGCGCAGCTGCGCTGATTGCCTCTTCAAGATCACCCAGCTCGTCTACCAGACCAATCTGCCGGGCAGCGGCGCCCGTCCAGATTCGTCCCTGAGCCACTTCATGAACGGCGTCTACATCCATGTCTCGCCCCCTGGCGACTGTGGTCAGAAATTGCTGATAGCCCCCTTCTATGATCGACTGCAGCACTTCGCCATAAGCCGGAGTTATACCCCGCGTGACACTCGCCCCACCGGCCAGAGGCGTGGTGGCAACGCCATCGCTGTAGATGCCGTAGCGAGCCAGCGTGTTCTCGAAACTGGGCATGAGTCCGAAAATTCCGATGGAGCCGGTAATGGTGGTCGCGGTTGCCCAGATCTCATCCGCGGACGCGGCAATCCAGTAGCCACCGGACGCAGCGACAGACCCCATGGATGCCACCACCGGTATACCGGCGTCCTGTGCTGCCTGCAATTCACTACGAATGAGTTCTGATGCACTCTTGCTGCCACCGCCTGAATCGATGCGCAGAACGATGGCCTTGACGTCTTCATCCGTGCGGGCTTGCCGGATCAGCCGGGTCAGGGACTGACTGCCGATCTCACCGGCAGGTGCCTCACCATCGACAATATTGCCCACCGCTGTCACCACAGCCACTCTGCCAGCCTTTTGCTCGCCAGGTTGTCGTGCGAGTCGCAGGTACTCCTGGTACGCCACCCTTCGATAATTGTCACCTTCGGCGTTCTCGCCAGCCATGTCCATCAGATAACGAAGACGCTCTGTATCGGTAAGCAGTCGATCGACCAGGCCTTTTTCCAATGACAGCCGCGCAAGGTTGCCCTCGACCATCCGCATTTCTTCCGGAGCGTTTTGCAACATGGCATCGATGCTGCCGGCATCCATGTCTCTGGCTGATTCAATTCCAGTGGTGTAGGCCTCCCACCAGGCATCCAGAATCGCCTTCCGCGCAGTCCGGTCCTCTTCCGACATGTCGTCACGCAGAAACGGATCCACAGCAGACTTGTACTTACCCACCTTGAACAGATTGACAGTCACATCATGCTCTTCCAGGAACTCCCTGAAGTAGGTGTTGTACATGGAAAAGCCCTGCGGTACGGCCATGCCTTCAGGATTCAGCAACACCTCATCCGCATGTGCTGCCAGAAACAAGCCTGACTGACTGTAGTTATCGGCAATCGCGATGACTTTCTTGCCACTGGTCTTGAAGTCGACTATCGCATCAGCAATTCGTTCGAGCTTGGGAAGCAAGCCTTGATCAAGTCTGTCAAGGTCGAGTACGACGAGCCCGATTTTACTGTCGTCCCTGGCCAGAGCCAAGGCATCTATCACGTCCTTGACCAATGCCTGCTGCGGCAACTCGTTGCCTTGCAGCAAGGCAGCGGCACCCACGACCGTCTGTTGCTCCACCAGGCTACCCGCAGGGTTGAGCAACAATGCACCGCCGCTTGGCATCTTCGGGCCTCTCTGGCTCACGGCAGCATAGACGATGGCGGCAATGAGAAGCACGGAAAAAAGACTGAATACCAGGGTGTTCAACGCCCTCATGAAACGCCATATAAAGCGAAAGAACCTGCTGACGATACCGGTCTTCCTGGGCGAATCAGTACTCATTGAGAATCCATTGGGAGCAAGTCATGCGGCGATGAGGCGGGGAGAATCAAACGGTAAAACTGTATCATCAAAAGCCTTGTCGTTCATGCACCCTCGGCATGAACATCCGACCGTCTGGCCGCTGTGGTCACCGACGTGCTCAATGGCTTGCTCAACGATGTACCTACCGACTTGCTCAATGAGGTACTTGACCGGGTACGCACAGGCACGCTCGGATCAGCAGAACCCGGTTTCACCCTTTCGCCAGGTTTCTGATGTCGTGACTCGACCAGAAACAGCCCCATCAGTATGATTCCAAATGATAGCCACGCTACCAGAGACAGTGCTTCATCAAGCAGCAGCATGCTCCATACAATCCCGGCGAATGCCTTGAAGTAGCCCACCTGACTACCGAATATCACCCCGGCACTACTCATGAGTTTCATGTACAGATAGGTGCCTACCAGTGATTTGAGTGCAAGCAACAGCAGCAGTATCTCGAAACGTCCCGGATTCAGTTCCAGCTCAATGAAATCCTGGAACAGCCATGTGACAGGGAATAACATCAGCGCAGCAAAGGGTTCTGCGCTCAGCAGCGCCAATGCTTCTCTACCATCAACAGCCAGGACAGCGACATGCCCCAATTTGCGAACGGCACTTGCAATATTCAGTCTATCGACAGGCTGATTATCGATTACCAGTACTCGGCCACCTAGCGGTATATCCGGGGAATCCATTTGCAAGGTCACAGGGCGGGTACCCTGAAAGCGTCAGCGGTGGTATCGCGCTATCTTTCGGATAGCACACACTTGTAGTTGACTCGGTACTGCATGCGACAGTAGTTCGAAGTGCGGTCCTCATATCCGACATTCTTGCCGCGAACAGCAAGCCGTGCTCAGCCATGCGACCACACGTGCAGATCGAGCCCTGAAGACATCCAGAAATTTTCTGAGAGAGGACTCACAGTGCGTCGCGCACTATCCCCGATTGCCAGCGACAGTTCTCACTTTCGACTCATGAACAGGTGCAGATGAACGTCGTGGAAACTCTACTCATTACAACCACTTACGAGTCATTCTGGTGTTCCGCCTGTATTATGACGCTCGTGAAATTCCTTTAACAGGCTGATTTTGCTGGCTTTATCGGTTTCCCCGACTGCATTTGCATATCATCTGGCTGCCCAGTAGAGTGCGCGGCATGTTGTTGACACAGATCAAACGACATCTCTTTGAAGCCGGCGTAGATCGGCAAAGAAATCGGGTTATAAACAATGAAAACGCAGATTTTCAAGATCGTCTCAGTGGTAGTTCTGGCTTTTGCTTCAATCACTGGCAGCGCTTCTGCCAAAGCAGATAACAACTTCCTGGTACTGAGCACCCTGGCTCTGCATTTCGAAAACTTCGACGAGCGCAACGCGTTCACACCGGGCATCGGCTGGGAATATTCCCCCAGCAGCAAACTGGGCTGGCACGGTGGCACCCTGTCTGACAGCTTCGGCTACCAGTCCTACTATGGTGGCATCAACTACGCCACACGCCCCCTGCTGGCCAATCGCCTGCGTTTCCTCATCGGCGCCTCGGTGGTGCACAAGCAGTTCAAGAAGAACGGTGAACCTGAAACCAAGGTGCTGCCCTTCCCGGCCATGGAAATAAAGATGAGCAAGTATGCCGTGCTCAACATCAGTGGCTCACCGGCGGTGGATTTTGGCGACCAGAAGAACAATGCGGTCCTGTTCTTCCAGTACAAGCTGCAACTGCGCTAGAGCGCCTCAGCCGAGCACACCAGCCGAGCAACTCAGCCCAAGCCACTCCAGCCGAGTGTCTCCAGCTGCGCCTCTGTCAGCGCCGCATCTCCAATTCATTACCCCCTAAGCAGTACCCCTTTTCGGCTGGTCAATAGACCAGCCGTTTTCTATTGTGAATCAGGAATGAACTGAACCACTTTTGCCTTGCGTCAAGAAACGACGATTCCGTTTTCGCTAAGCTGATTGCAACTGGATGCAAACGTGGGGATGCGAACATGTTCGAGAAAATCGTGGTTGGCATGGATGGTTCACAACAGGCAGAGCGCGCTCTGGGTCTGGCATGTGACCTTGCCAGGAAGTACAACTCGGAGATACATCTTGTCCATACACCGGAACCCCAGACCGTAGCCTTTGCCATGGGGTCCGTGGCAGGCTATCACGCAGTGACAACCATGCCGTCTGCACAGGATGTTGAAGAGGCTCGGGAAAAAATCCTGACCTTGGCCAAAACGATTGCTGACGAGCATGATCAGAAAATCACCCAATCCTACATGGAGCTTGGTGATCCAGCAGACCAGATAATTGCCTGTGCAGAAGCCTGTGGTGCTGACCTGATCGTCACTGGCCGCCGTGGACTGGGCAGCCTGGGCTCGCTCCTTCAGGGAAGTACCTCACAACGTGTCAACCATCTGGCAAAGTGTGCCTGCCTGTCGGTGGTTTGAATGCTCTCGGCGTGATTGAAAGCAGCCCGTCATTGCACGGGCTGTGGGCTCACTCCAGAAATCGTTGCTCGAAGGGATAGCGTGTCAGGTTCTCATGGCCATCTTCGGTGATGACAACCTGATCTTCCAGCTTGATACCGCAAGGGCCGCCTACCTCACCCACATAGGCTTCGACGCACAGGCACTGGCCCACCTCGAGCACTCCGTCATACCCCGAGTCCTCGATGTCTTCAGGGTAACGAATGCAGGGGTATTCGTCACACAGACCAACCCCATGGAACATCACGCCATAACGCTGATGACGGTAGGGCTGATCCAGTCGGTGCGCTTGCTCCGTCAGCTCCCGGAAGCTGACACCCGGCTTCAACAGTGAAGCGTTGTGCTGTATGTGTTCGTACGCATGTTGATACAGCTTCTTTTCGTAATGCGTCGGCGCGCCCTCACCGACCTTCCAGGTCCTGGACAGATCCGCACAATACCCATAGGTACCGATCATGTCCGTATCGAATGCCAGGATGTCACCATCTCGCACCGTGCGGGGTCCTGCTTCCTGAAACCAGGGATTGGTACGCGGACCGGAGTTGAGTATCCGGGTTTCAATCCATTCGCCACCGCGAATGTGGTTACCGCGTTGCAGCTCGGCCCACAGGGCCACCTCACTCACGCCCGGCTGCAGTATGGCCTGCATCTCGGCAATGCCGGCCTCGCAACTGGCAATGGCGCAGCGCATGGCTCGCAATTCATTGTCGTTCTTTATCTTCCTGGCATGTTCAGTCACTTCCTGACCACTGCGAACTTCAATACCCAGCTTTTCCAAGGCCCGAACACCAACGTACTCCATGCGATCTACCGCAAGACGCCGGTTATCTCCCGCATGCTGGCGCATCAAGTCATCGACACCCGCAGCGAATTGCGCAGCGTGCTCCTCACAGCGATCACCTGATTCAAAATAGAAGAAGGAGGCACCGTGATGCACTTCGCGCACCAATGGCAGGTGGGCGCTCAAGTGTTCACAGGTATGAAAATCCCAGAGCACCATATAACCATCTGCCGATACGAAACAGGCTCGACACGGATTATGGGTGGCCCATAACTGCATGTTGCTGCTGTCCGTTGCATACCGGATATTGAGTGGATCAAACAGCAACAGACCGGCGTAGTCGCGGGCTTGCAATTCACCGACCAACCTGGACAAGCGGTATTCGCGCAGCTGATCCAGATTGGGCGGTTGCAGCCCCAGGGCCGCCCATTCTTCAAAGGCCAGATCCGAAGGGCCAGTCTCCACCCTGTCGGCAAGGTTGGGAGAACCGTCCGGTAGCAGATCGCTCACCGTGATACGACGACGGTGTGGATCGATCCTGGGATTGCCTGGCGACCAGGGTGTGTCGGGAACAGCAGAATCTACAAGGGTCATGGCCTTGGCGTCACAGGTATCAACCGCGATTCCGACGCAAGACGGGGCCCAAGGGAAGCCTGGTTTCAGCTAATCAGCCTTCAATCAACACGCGGCACAGCAATGTGTTGTCCTGAACCAGGTCATTGCTCCAGATCAGCTTCGAAGTATCATCCCATTGAATACGATCGTATCCGTCTTTAGGGCTGACTGCGCGCTCGGAATGCTCCACCGCCGCTGACCAGCTACTGTCGTCGAAGTCAAGAGCCGTCCAATCGGCAGGAGTATCCTGAACGACCGACGCGCAGGCACCTTGCCCTTCAAGTGGATTCTTTTCACTGGCACACGAGGTGTCCACGGGCGCACGATGGGTCACCAGGCATCGTACGTCCTGATTACTGACGGCCATCATCTCCCCGGACTCGGCATCCTTGATCTGAAAGATCATGCCCCCATCGCCCATCTGCTGTCGTGCAGTGCCGATGTATTCAAGGCCGGTGTCGTTCTGCTTGAAGTCTTTCGCCTGTATGGCAATCTGGGCCGGTAGTTCTACGGTAAAAGTGGCCGTCTCCGCGTTGAAGGATCTTTCCGTTGTAATAGACACACTGTCCTCGACGACTTTATCGCCGTTGACGTACATCTCGAACCAGTTGTCCACCCAGATCTCGGCTGTGAGTTCGCGTGAATCGGCAAAAGCTGCATTGGCAGAGAGTAACAACAGCAGCGACAGGAATGGTTTCATTTCAGTACCTCGGTCAACAAAGTAGTTGGATCGTTGATGCACAAAGCAGAACGATCAGTTCAGGAAGTTCAGCGCCGATGATGCAATGACTTTGCCCTCTATGGCATTCATCACGTCGGCCCAATCGACAGCCGGGTCATCTGCCGACCCCAACTCCTGTGGAGTCGCGTCAAGCGCGTACAAGGTAATCGTGTAGGAGTGTGTAGCCCCACCGGGTGAACATGGCGGTGTATAGCCCACTCTTCGTCTGTCCTTGTCGGCACCTTCGTTGCCCAGAGATTCCGGGTTGCCGGGAGACAGTGAATGAACATCAGCCGGGATGTTCCACAGCAACCAGTACTGACTGGGATCATCCCGGCCAATCACCGTGCCGCGTGGGTAATGATGCATCACCAGTGCAAAGCTCTGTGTTCCTTCGGGAGCCAGGCTCCACTCAAGAGCCGGTGACAAACCCTTGCCACCATCACGATGGCATTTACCATCCAGTGACAATCTGCCCTGTTCCTGAATATCGGGACTGGACAAGGTGAATTGCTCGTCGGCCGATACATTGGACATGCTGCCAAACAGGCAGACACAGAACAGAGCGTGCTTTCCAACCAGCGGAGCAGATCTTCTCATCGACAGTAAACGCCGGTTTTGACGACACCGTCGTTGGTGACGGTCTTCGTCTCCATCTCGTAGCAATCCGGGGAGTCAGAAGGCTTGTATCGAATGTAATACGCCTCGCCCTTGTAGGAATAGTCCAGACTGCGAGAACCGGAATCAGACTGGGTAAAGACCAGATCGTCAACGCCACCTGCCGGCGGACGACCCGGCTCCATGCGACGGCTTCCTTCAGCAGGCCTCAACGGTGCAATTCTGGGCAGGCTATCGAAATCGGCAACCTCCCCCATCAGACACTGGATGATGTAGGGCGCATCTGCTGATGTGTGATAGCGATAACCATAGGTGTCATCAGCCTGCCCGTTGCATACATCCAGCGCCTGTTCCGAGATTGACGTGCCATCGGGATTGTTACTGCCAAAAAGTGGAAAGCCGTCAAATGCCCAACCAATGATGGCATCGTCCCCGGCATTCTTCATCTCGTCGATCATGCAGGTGGGAGTCACATGATAATGATAGTCATCACCGCGCCCCGCATGCCCGCCACAGACATCGAGCTGTTCAGTCAACAGGGTATCGTGTTGCGTCTGATGGTGATAGAGATCAGCCTCGCTCATCTCACCACCTCCCGTGTAATCGAAAATGGGAACACCATTGACAGCGACGGCCAACGCCGAATCTCTTGTTTTTGGCTCTGAACCCAGTGTGGCTTGTAGCGGTATGGGGGCAGAATATCCTGCAGCAGGAATGGGTACCTGTTCGTTGGTGCCAACAATACCGGTCATCAATTCATGATCGGGATAGCTGCTGGAACTCAGATACGCGTGATCATCATCGCAGGTGACAGTCACCTTGTCGGCAAAACCCGCCTCTTCCACTGACGCCCTGACCTGAGCGCAATGATCGGCAAGCGCATGCGAGGCTTGATCTGTTTCATGGGCTTGCGCAAGACCCGCCTGGCAAGTCAATCCGGCAAGCGC
>CBDUIJ010000278.1:0-7853 GCA_965367215.1 uncultured Granulosicoccus sp. | reverse complement strand
TCGGCCAGCCTGGCGCTTGAAGAGCCCATGCGAGTGGCCTATCTGGGGCCGGAAGGTACCTATAGCCATGCGGCTGCCGATCGACATTTCGGTCATGCCGTGCAGACCGTGCCGGAAGCCGGCATCGCCGATATCTTCCAGGCAGTCGAAACGGGGCGTGCACGCTTTGGTGTAGTGCCGGTAGAGAATTCGACCGAAGGCACCATCAATCTGACACTGGATCTGCTGACACGAACACCGCTGCGCGTGTGTGGCGAGCTGAGCATGCGTATACAGCATTGCCTGCTCAGTCGCAGTGAATCGCTGGCAGATATCGAGACGGTCCATGCACATCCCCAGGCACTGGCGCAGTGCTGGCACTGGCTCAATGCCAATCTGCCCAATGCGGAACGCATCAGTGAAAGCAGCAACGCCGAAGCGGCGCGTCTTGCCATCAAGCACCCCGAGTATGCTGCCATAGCGGGTGAGATTGCCGGCGAACTCTATGGGCTCAACAGCCTGGTCAGTGGTATCGAGGATGAGCGAAACAATACAACTCGTTTTCTGATCATCGGTGATCAGGACGTACCCCCCAGTGGTGATGATGCAACATTGCTGATGATCGCGGCGCCGCACAAGCCCGGCGGTCTGCGGCGAATGCTGCAGCCACTGGAAGAGGCGGGAGTCAGCATGACGCGTATCGAATCGCGTCCATCACGCTCAGCCTTGTGGGAGTATCATTTCTTCATCGACGTCAATGGTCATCAGGATGATGCAAATCTGGCACCCGTGCTGGACGAGCTGCGAGAGCTGACACCGTTGTTGAAAGTGCTGGGTTCCTACCCGCGAGCACTGTAGGCGTGATTCTCCGATAACCCCGGCAGAGACTGATGAGCAAATTGTGTATTGCGGGCCTGGGCATGATAGGTGGCTCACTGGCAGCTGCATTGAAGCAATCCGGCCATACGGGTGAGATTGTTGCCCTGGTACGTTCAGAGTCGACCGGAAGGCGAGGGCAGGAGCTGGGTTTTGTCGATGGCTTCAGCACCGATCCTGCCGAAGTCGTGACAGATGCCGACATCATCATGCTGGCGGTGCCGATGCTCAGCATGCGCGAGCAGCTGACAGCCATCAAGCCTTACCTCAAGTCATCAGCCATCATCACCGATGCCGGCAGCGTCAAGGCACCATTCATCGAAGATGCTCGTGCCGTGCTGGATGACATGTCTCGTGTGGTACCGGGTCATCCGATTGCCGGCCGCGAGAAGACCGGAGTCGATGCTGCGGATGCCAGCCTCTATCAGAACAAGCGTGTGCTGCTGACACCCTTGCCGGAAACCGACGAGGCTGCAACGGAGGTGGTGCGCAAGTTGTGGGAAAGTACCGGGGCACAGGTGGAAGCCTTGGGTCCGGAGCAGCATGACAGGGTACTGGCAGCAACCAGTCATCTGCCGCATGTGCTGGCCTTTGCACTGGTGGACATGCTGGCCAAGCAGCAGGAATCGGAAGAGATCTTTCGCTATTCGGCTGGTGGCTTCAAGGATTTCACCCGCATCGCTTCAAGTGACCCGATCATGTGGCGAGATGTCTGCCTGACCAACAGGGATGCCTTGCTGCAGGCCATGGATAACCTGGATATCCACCTGAAACAATTGCGACAGGCCATTGATGGTCGGGATGGCGATACGCTGGAAGCCACCTTTGCTCGTGCCAGAAAAGCCCGAGACGAGCATATCTGAGCGGCGAGCCACCGCGACTTTCCGGGCGTTGGTGACAACCACCCCATGCCTTGTCGAGTAGCACTGCCCGAAACAGCGAGCTAACTCACACTTCCGGAATAGCGTCACAAGAGTTGTGAACAGGGGTGTTCACGTTAAACATAATATGTTTAAATTCGCTTCATGGAAGAAGCGTCGTATTACCACCTCAAGGCAGTAACGGCGCTGGCTCCAAGCCTGAGTTCGGAAGTGGCAGCTCAGGTGGGGCGCGATATCGTCACGGGAGCTCATTCACCGGGTACGTTGCTGGAGGATGAATCTGCTTTGTCCGTACGTTTCGGAGTCAGTCGTACGGTCATTCGTGACGCCATCAAGGTGTTGGTTGGCAAGGGGCTCCTTGAGGTGCGCCGCGGCATCGGCACCCGAGTCAAGCCTCGCGAAGAGTGGGGCCTGCTGGATGACGATGTGCTGGCCTGGCAGTTGTCGGTGCCAGCCAATCCGGACATGCTGTTGCAACTTGCCGAAACAAGGCAGCTATTTGAACCACAAGCGGCTTCATGGGCTGCGCAGAGAGCCACCCGAGCGGAACTGGAGGAAATTGGTAGTGCCATTCAAGCCATGAAGGATGAGGTGGATAATCCCCGGCAATTCGTGATTGCCGATGCCCGATTTCACCGCGCGGTATTGAGGGCGGCACATAATGAATTTCTGTTCGCACTGGCGGGCATCATCTATTCCGCGTTGCTGTCCAGCATTCGTCTGACGAATCCGGACCGTGATACCAATAGAAAGATCCTGCCTTTTCATGAGGCAGTCAGCGACGCCATCATTCGTGGCGATAGCGATGAAGCAAAAGCAAGGATGACCTTTCTTATCAAGGATGCTGTTTGTCGTATCAAGGCCGTGATCTCGGTAGCCTGATCATGCCAGTCAGTCAAATCAGCTCGCAGCATGTGGCGAGCAAGCGTTTCCAGATTTAGTCGAAAGGCTATCACCTGTCAGATTCAGGGCAAAGACCCGGTTCTGATTTTTCATTTCAATAATCAGTGAGGAATAGTATGCAGAAGTCATTCAAGAGCGTCAGCACACTGGCTGCGACCAGTGTTGCCACACTGGCATTTGCCCTGGCGTCCGGTACTGCCAACGCAGAAGATACGAAGCTGCGCATCCAGACGCATTTCTCTCCAGAGACTCTGTCCGGCGAGCTGGCCAAGGAATTCGTTGACGATGTGACCGCCATGTCCAATGGTGAAATCCAGATCGAAATGTTCTATTCATCTGCCGTGGTCAAGTCCACTGAAACATTCGATGCTGCCTCTACCGGCATCCTCGATTGCGACATGACCGGTGGTGCCTATCAGACAGGCAAGAACCCGGCGTTCCAGTTTGCCGGAGATCTCATGGGTGGCTACGGCAACCCTTACCAACAGCTTGCCTGGATGCTGCATGGTGACGGCTATGCCAGCATCAACGAGCTGTACAACGCCTACGACATGGAATTCGTTGGCTGGTGGATTCCCGGTCCGGAATCACTGGCATCAACCAAACCCATCCGTGGTGTTGCAGACCTGAAGAACTGGAAGTTCCGTTCACCTCCCGGCATGGAAACCCTGGTATTCAAGAACCTGGGTGCCTCACCGGTCGTGATGGATTTCAACGAAGTGTTCACGGCGCTGGAGTCCGGCATCATCGACGGTGCAGATGCTGCCAACCTGACGAACAACATGGGCATGGGTCTGTATGACATCGCCGAGCACGCCAACTATCCGGGCTTTCACTCCATGCCGGCTGACCATCTTGCCTGTCGCAAGGACATCTGGGACGAGATGCCTGAACACCACAAGGCCATCATGAAGGTGGGCATGCAGGCACTGGCGCTGAAGAATGCGACCATCAATGAAGTGAAGAACGCTCAGACCAAGAAGGATCTGGTTGAAAAAGGCGTGAATATTTATGAGTGGGCTCCAGAGGATCTGGCACAATACCGCGATGCTGTTCAGGCAGCCTGGGTCGAGTTTGCGACAACTCCGGAAGCCAAGAAACTGCTGGAAAGCCACGTTGCTTTCCTCAAGGATCTCGGTGCAATGAAGTAGGCATCCGGCATCCCGTCGGATTCTGATCTGTGTGGCAGTGCCCGTTGCGGGCCTGCCACTTTTTCCATTCCCACTATTTATTTCGACCCGATTTCACATGAATCTGGATGTAGCTAATGGATGATGACAGCGGCAGCTTTATTGAATGGTTGGTTCCATTCGCATTTATCGTCTGTTCGGGGTGGGCCACCTGGCACACACCGGCGTTCCTTCTGGATCTCTTGCCTCCGGCCAGTGAAAGCCTGACGCAGCAGCTGGCCGAACTGCATCACCGCAAGGATGTCACCCCTGACATGGCCGGTCTGTTCGGTGGCTATGCCGACCCTATTGACTGGGCAGCACTGGTGTTGATTCCCGTGTTGTTGGTCATCGGCATGCGCACTGTGCGCTGTGCTCACATGGAGTATGACTACTGGCGTGCGATTGATCGATTCGCCCTGTTCATCGGCCGGGTCACCATGCTGCTGATCCTGTCACTGACCTGCATCATGCTCTACGAAGTGTTCCTGCGCTATGTATTCGAAGCGCCGACACTCTGGGCCAATGAGCTGACCTTGTGGGTTGCCGGTTATGTCTTCCTGCTCTCCGGCCTGTATGCCATGCAGCAGCGTTGCCACATCAGGATCTTCCTGTTGTATGACGTGGTGCCTCGCTGGCTGCAACATGTATTCGATATCATCTCGGTTGCGTTTGTCTGGTTTTTTGCCTTCTTCATGGTCTTTGGCAGCTTCAAGCAGGTCTTCGTTACCAAATTCTATAAATGGGAAATGTTCGGTACAGCCTTCGACCCTCCCATTCCAGCCACCATCCAGCCCATGATCCTCATCATGGTTGTTCTCATCGCCATCCAGGCGGCCGCCAATCTGATTGCCGACTGGAATCTCACCGCAGAAGAGCGCGGGGGGCTTGTCGATATCGATGAGCAGGAGCTCGAAGCAATCAAACGCAGCGTAGGTAAAGTCTGATGGATGTAGGAACGATTTCACTTGTGCTGGTCATCGGGATGCTTCTGTTCCTGGCGATCGGCATGCCATTGGGACTGGCGTCGGCTGTTCTGGCGCTGCTGGTCATGATCATGAAGTTCGAACCAACGCTGCTCACCGACCCCATGAGTTTCGGTGACGGTTTGCTGACCGGCAGGCCCGGCACCGGACCCTTGTACATTCTGGCGCAGAAGATATTCGATCTGCTGACCGAGTACGTGCTGATCTCCGTGCCATTGTTCATCTTCATGGCATCTCTGCTGGAGCGTTCCGGGGTTGCAAAATCCATGTACGACTCGCTGGATTTCTGGCTCAGCCGTGTTCGCGGTGGTATCGCCATTGTCACGTCGGTCATGGCTGTGTTGCTGGCAGCCATGTCAGGCATCATCGGCGGCGAGATTGTCCTGCTGGGTCTCATCGCATTGCCGCAGATGCTGCGTCTGGGTTATGACCAGAATCTGGCCATCGGTACCATCTGTGCCTCCGGCTCTCTGGGTACCATGATTCCGCCATCGATCGTCCTGATCATCTACGGTCTGATCACTGAAACCTCCATCAAGTCGCTGTTCACCGGCGCCTTTCTGCCGGGCTTCATGCTGGCCAGTTTCATCATCCTCTACATCATCATTCGTACTCGTCTGAATCCTTCTCTGGCTCCATTGCCGGAGCCAGGGCCGGAAGATCCCGAAGGGGCAGAGAAGCGCAACATGTTCTTCGGCTTTCTGGCCATCGTGGTGACCGGGCTGGCCACGCTGCTGTTCGCGCGAGCGGCTATCTACACAGCGACCGGCATCAACACCAATCTGTCTGAAGACGATGGACCTGTGTGGCTGGGCATGAGTTCTCATCTGCCATACCTTGCCGGGGTCATGGTTGTCGGTCTGGCCGTGATATTTCTGGTCATTGGACGAGAGCGATCTGCCAGAGGCTGGGCACATGGCAAGGGGCTGCTGGCGCCTGTGACCATCATCGGCATCGTGCTCGGTTCGATCTATGGCGGCGTTACCGGGATTACCGAGGCGGCAGGCATGGGCGCGCTGGCCGTATTCGTCATTGCCCTGTTGCGTGGTGAAGCTTCCGTCGGACTCCTGTGGGACAGTCTGATGCGTACCCTGCGTTCCACCGGTACCATCATCTGGGTAACCATCGGTGCTGCGGCCCTGTCCGGTGCCTACACGCTGGCCGGTGGGCCTACCTATATTGCCGGGCTCATCGTGGATGCCAACATGCCCACCTTCCTGGTGCTGCTGACCATGATGCTCATCCTGCTGTTCATGGGCGCCTTCATGGATTGGGTCGGAATCGTGTTGCTGATCATTCCGGTGTTTCTGCCTATCGTCAAGGCCATGCCGGTGGAAGAGATCGGTTTCATCGGACAGCTCGATCCTCAGCACGTGTCGGTGTGGTTCGGTGTGTTGTTCTGCATGAACATGCAGGTGAGCTTCCTGTCACCACCGTTCGGCGGCGCTGCGTTCTACCTGAAGTCGGTAGCACCTCCGCATATCTCACTCACTGATATCTTCCGCGGCTTCCTGCCTTTCATCGGGTTGCAGTTGCTGGCATTGAGCGTACTGCTCATCTGGCCTTCGATCATCACGATCTTTCTGTAACGGAAGTACCTGATGTTCAGCCTGCTCTCGAAAGAGGGCAGGCTGGCATCACTTGATTTACCGGTCAGTATTTATGCTGACCCTTTTGGCAAGATGATCTGACAGCCTGGTTTCGCGGCTGTGATCGTCCCGCGCCTCTGGTCCCTGACCGTCGCAGTGATTTCTCCTGCCAACCGCTCTCATCGCCCCGCAGGCCGCTCCATGTCGAGCCTTGTCTCAATTCTCGAGGCTATCTCCCGCGATCGTAGCCACCTGATCCATGAAAACCCCTGACGTGTTTCTTTCCGTCAGAAGCAATGAATTCTTGTGCAGTGCTTGACAGTTACAAGTAATGGTAATTAGAATGCGAACGATTATCATTAGTGCTATCAAGAGAACTACGTTTTGAACCCAACCGATATCGCAGAATCCGTCCAGCCGGATGCATTGACGAGTGTGCCGTTGCCGATGAGCACCCTTGATAATCTGCTGAACATGCTGGTAACGGGCGGGCCGGTCGTCTGGTTGTTGCTGGGTTTTTCGCTGTTGGCGCTGACCGTCATCCTGTTGAAGCTGGGTCAGCTGATTGCTCTGCGACCACGTCCCGGGAATGCGGTCGACAAGGCCATGGCACACCTGCAAGCGGATCAGCCACTGGAAGCCCAGATGCTGCTCAATGGTCAGGCCAACCCGCGTGCCAGTGTGTTGAGTCATGCGCTGAAGATGCTTGGTAGCGAACAGTATTCCGTGACAGAGATACGCGATGAAGCCTTGCGCAGAGCACGACTGGGTCTTGCGCGACAGGAATCGCATCTGCGCATTCTGGAAGTCATCGCCATGCTGGCACCGCTGTTGGGTCTGTTCGGTACCGTGCTTGGCATGATCGAGGCGTTCCGCGCCATGGAGAGTGCCGGCGCCCAGGTCAACCCGGCCATCCTGTCTGGTGGCATCTGGCAGGCGCTGCTGACTACGGCTGTTGGCCTTGCCGTTGCCATTCCGGTATCCATCGCACACAGCTGGTTCGAGCGGAAACTGGAAGTGCAGGCGGCCAGTTTGCAGAATGACGTCGATGTACTGACCTCTCTGGTTGCTCACAAGCACAAGCAACAGGAGTCTGCGGTCATTCCACCACGTCAGCCCATGCAACGAGCGGTGTCGTGAGTTCTGTTCTCGCTGTCCGGCGCAAGTCGCGCAGAATCAGTCTGACCGCGTTGATCGATGTCGTGTTCATCCTGCTGATGTTCTTCATGCTGACGTCGTCTTTCAGTCGGTTCGGTTATTTCGAATTCCAGACGCAGGGAGCGAGCGGTGATGGTACGGGTGAAGCCCAGGTTCTGATGCTGCAGGCCGATGGTGCGCTGCTGAATCGAGCCTCGGCATCGCAAGTTGCCATGAGTGATGAACAATTGCGGGCACAGATGGATGCGTCTCGGCCCTTGTCGGTCCTGCCGGCAGGCGATGCCGATGTGCAGACGATGGTGCTGGCCATCG
>CBDUIJ010000277.1:0-7865 GCA_965367215.1 uncultured Granulosicoccus sp. | reverse complement strand
TGGGAATGGTACGCATGTTCGGCCAGGAAGACCCGCAAACCGGCGAGGTCCTGCACCGCGGCTACATCGAACAGGCCGCTGCCGGCACACTGGTGCTGGATCATGTCGAGAAGTTGCCGATCGACATGCAATCACGCTTGCTGCCGTTTCTGGAATCCGGCTCGTTTCGTCGGGTCGATGGCAATCGAGGCGCCGAGGCCACGCTGTCAGTGATCGGTATCGCTCGCGACTCAGGTACTACTGATGTCGATGAGACCTCACTGCGATCCGACTTTCTGTTTCGTCTGGCCCAGACCACACTGGCGGTTCCGAATCTGCGCCAGTGTCGAGATGACATTCAGGCGATTGCCGACTGGCTGCTGGCTGAAGCCTGCGAGTCTCGGGGTGATGAATTGCAATTCTCGGCGGCCAGTCGCGAACTGATTGCCAATGCCATCTGGAAGAGAAATGTGCGTGAACTGCGCAGCGTCATCGAGCAGGCCGTTGCTGCAACCGGCCGTGGGGAAGAGGTGCAGATCGAACGCGATCAGGCGGAGGCCGCCGGTGCGGAGTCCGATTCGGAAATTGGGCAGTGGGTTGGTACCACCATCTGGGAATTCGAACGACAGCTGCTCAATGCAACCCTGTTGCACTTTGACGGTGACAAGGAAAAGACAGCGAAAACACTGGGTGTCAGTCTCAAGACACTGTACAACCGCATGAACGCTTACTGAAAGCCGATAACCGAATAATCATGAGCGACAAGACAATGGATGAACAGCCCACACTGGACGTACTGATCGTCGAAGACGATGTGGATACCGCCTCGGCACTGCAACGCGTGCTGGAGCGAGCCGACTTCAAGGCGGACAATGTACAGAGCCTGACCGCCGCGTTGGAACGTGTAAGGCAGCAGCCTCCCGCAGTGCTACTGCTTGACCTGTCACTGCCCGACGGTGACGGCGTTGATGCCATCAGGACACTGAGTGAAGCGGGAGTCGGGCAGATCATCGTCATCAGTGGTACGGATGACGCAGAGCGAACTCGGCGCTGCCTGCAGGCAGGCGTGTTCGACTTTCTGGTAAAGCCGGCCCAGGCACGCGATCTGTTGCTGGCGGTACGCCGCGCCGATGCGCACCGGCGCAAATCCACTGTTGCAACGCGTGACTATCCACCGGAGTTGACATTGGGTTTTGGAGCGCTGGAGGGCAAGTCCAAGGCGAGCCAGGAGCTCTTCAATCAACTCAGGAAGGTGGGTGCCAATGCGCCTTGTCCGGCGCTGATCGTCGGTCAGCCGGGGGTGCTGAAGGATGATGTTGCGGCGCTGTTGCACCAGTTCGGCAAGCGCCCGGGACGTGCCTATGTCATCAGTTGTGCGAGCGAAAGCGGCAAGCAGGCCATCGACCGGTTCTTCGGCGATCACGCCGACGGTGATAGTGGCAAGGCCGGGGGCATCGAGGCTTACCTGAAGAAGGCCGATGGGGGCACACTGGTCCTGGATGATGTTTCCACACTATCCATGGACATTCAGCGACGTCTGAAGAGCTTCATGATCTCGGGCAAGGCATTGGCCAGTAATGCGCTGACGCCGACACGCTACGATTGTTCCATCGTTGGCATATTGCGGGAGCCTGCAGAAGTGGCGCTGGCCGAAGGTCGCCTGTATGACCCGTTCTATTACACCATGGCGAAAAATACCATTCGGGTGCCGCCGCTGGTCGAGCGCAAGGAAGACATCGAGTTGTTTGCACGACTTGCAGTGGATCAGCTCAACAGGGTTTTCGATAGCGAGAAGAGTCTCTCCGCCGGCATGCTGGAACAGCTGCGGGGGCATTACTGGCCAGGTAATCAGGTCGAGCTGAAGAATACTCTGCTGACGGCCTACCGTCTGACGGAAGATGGCGATGAAATCGGAGCGGATCCAACCTTGTTCGTTGAAGGCGACAGCGGTGTCAGTGATCAGATTGCACCGTTCATCGGCATGGCCTTCAAGGATGTGGAGGAGCAATTGATCAAGGCGACACTGGTGGCCTGTGACAACAACAAGAGCCAGAGCGCTAAAGTTCTGGGTATCAGCCTCAAGACTTTGTACAATCGACTGAATCGCTACGAAGAGGAGCAGGAAACCGCCGTTGAGGGTTGATACCTGATATCCGGTCAGTGGCTGCCTCCCTTCACCCGGCGACTCATTCTCGGTGGACGGAGGCAAGATGGCACGATGGCTCGGACGGTTACTGGCGATTGCGGCGCTCTTGCTGGTGGCGGGTCTGCTGCTGATCGCCTTGCTGCCTGGTGAATGGTTGGCACGGCGGGTTGCCGTGGTGGCAGGTGAGCAGCTCGGGGCCAGCGTGACCATCAGCAGCGTGGACGTCCGACCATTCAGCCTGACACCGCTTGTCGATGTGAGCGGTATGACGATTGAAGACGGGCAGGCGTCCAGCTCTCTCCATCTGTCATCGTTACAGGTTTCGGTCGCACTGTCGGATCTCCTGCGTGGCGATCGGCTCATCGACAGATTGCAGGTAAGTGGTGCCGAGGTGCTGTTGGATACGCTGCCCGATGCTGAAGCTGGCCTGCTGCCGGTGGTACGGAATCTGTCAAGCGAGAGTTCTCTGGTGCGCCGGGTGGTCAGTTATCTGTCTGGCTTGCCTGTCAGGGACATCCTGATTGACAGGATGATGCTCCTGGACGGCCGTGATGCGGGTACGCAGAGTCTGAGTCTGCAAATCAACGGCGCGACTTCTACCGCGGTTTCGGGCAGCGAGACTCTCCTGCAGGTCGAGGGTGTGTTCCATGAGCAGCCACTGCTGCTGACGGTGGAAATACCCGGCCTGTATTATCTAATGAATGGCTTTCCGGAACAGGCCGATGCCGAGCTTGTCAATGTGAATGTCGAGCTGGGAGACAGTCGCTTGTTGCTGGAAGGACTCGTTGAAGAACCCGCTGACCTGCAAGACGTGTCGCTGCATTATTCACTGACGATTGCCTCCGGTGAAGACTGGCAGCTTATCGATCCGTCCACCAAAGGCCGCTGGCCACCATTGGCCGCATCGGGTGATGTGATGAGAGGGCAGGGTGACTGGCTGCTGCGCGAGCTCGAGTGGCAATGGGGGCAGAGCGATCTGTCAGGTGAGGTGCGTATCGATACGGCCAGCACACCGCCTGCGGTGGATGCCCGATTGAACTCGAATGAACTGCACAGCGAAGAGCTGGGCGGGCTTCTACCCTTGCAGTATGCCGCTGACGAATACATGCCCGGGACCGTAAGCGATACGGTGTCACTCTATGTGCGTCTGCTGCAGTATCTTGATTCTGAGGACGGGCATTTTCAGGGTAGTCTCAGTTATCGCGCTGATCGTGTGGTGGCGGATGCCTGGCCGGTCACGATGATCGATGTGCTGGCGGAAAAGCGAGCGCAACAGCTGGTGCTGGCCATCAATCGTATCGATCTGGGCAGCGGCCTGCTCGAAGGAGAGATCGATGTCCGGTTCGGGGAGTTGTCGATCGAGTCTTCGATGAATCTGTACCTCAAGCGTTTCGAGTTCCTGGCGGACGAGCAGGCTGGCACACAGCCCGGCAGACTGGCTGCGTACCTTGACCTGCGATTGCTGAGCCAGCCCGCTGGCAATGAGTTGTCGCTGCAGGATGGGCAGCTGCTGGCACTGGCGTCAGGTGGGGATGTCAGCCAGGTACTGGTCCACTTGATGGGGGAGGAGGTGCCTCCGAACCTGCTGGGTGACGGTGATCAGGCGAAATCGAGACCGGCGGATTGCTCCTTCACCGAGCTGCAGTTCGGCACTGACAAGGTTGATATTGCAACTCTGGTTTCAAGTCGCGATGAGCGTATCGTGCTGGGTGATGGTTCACTGTCCTGGGCCGATCGTTCCATGGATGTGAGCATGGAATCACATGCCCGGAAATCTGCTGATGCTGCAAGGGTTGATGCCTGGCATATGTCCGGGCCTTGGTCGGCGCCTGCCCGGGAGTCTGTCAGTCCGGTACTGAGCCGTGATACAGCTGCCGCTGTAGTGGCCGATATCGTATCGCCTGCGGCACGACTGATGCCGTTTCTGGACTCGGGGGGTGATGCACCATACAGCGCATCCTGCTCGGGCATGGCCAATGCGCTGCAAGGCGTGCAATAGACAGGGTAGAGCATGAAGTTTGGGGAAATTCCGGTGCTGGAGTCGGCCGGCAGCTATCTGGCGCACTCGGTGAAAACCTCTGCAGGCAAGATTCGCAAGGGGCAACAATTGACAGAGGCGCTGGTGCAGCAGCTGCATGCAGACGGCCTGGAACTCATTACCGTCGCCCGTCTGGAAGATGACGATGTGCATGAGGATGACGCGGCACTGCAACTGGCGACGGCATTGACAGGCGAGGGCATCCGCCTGGGCAAGGCCAGCACCGGTCGAGTCAATCTGCACGCCCTGGTTGACGGGGTGTGCGACTTCGACAGAAGCCTTGTCGATCAGGCCAACCAGGTGGATGAGGGCATCACCATTGCCACGGTGTACCCCTCCAGCTTTGTCGGCAAGTCGCGGCTGGTGGCGACGATCAAGATCATTCCCTATGCCGTCCGCCGAGAGTCCTTGCAACGTGTTCTGGCAGGCCTGCAGGGGCGGATCCGGGTGCATGCATCACAGCCGCACCGAGCGGTGCTGGTACAGACGCGACTGCCGGGCTTCAAGGAATCGATTCTGGACAAGACGGTGGGTGTCACTCGGCAGCGCCTGCTGAGCCACGGTGCCGAATTGCTGCGTGAATACCGGGTAGACCATACCGTTGATGCGCTTGTCAGCGGCATGAGCGAGGCAATCGATACGGGCGCAGACTGGCTGCTGGTGGCCGGTGCGTCGGCGATTTCCGATCGTCAGGATGTAATTCCATCGGCAATCGTGCAACTGGGCGGCGAGGTGGAACACTTCGGAATGCCGATGGATCCGGGAAATCTGCTGCTGATCGGTACTGTTGGCAGGACGCGTATCATCGGCGTGCCGGGTTGCGCCCGCTCACCGCGGTCCAACGGCGTTGACAAGGTACTGGAGCGTCTGTCATCACGCTTGCCAGTGACATCCGCCTGGATAGCTTCACTGGGAGTGGGGGGCTTGCTGCACGAGATTGTCGACAGGCCCGAGCCGCGCGTGTCCCATGCAGACAGTCTGACAATCGCCGCCCTGGTGCTGGCTGCAGGTTCGTCCCGCCGCTTCGGGTCGCACAACAAGCTGCTGGCAAACCGAGATGACAAGCCATTGTTGAGGCACGTGCTGGACGCGGTGCAAGGCAGTGAGGTAAAGCGGGCTCTGGTGGTCACGGGCCACGATGCCGAGTCCGTGGAGCTCTTGTGCAAGACAGCCGGTCGTGTGCCGGGCACGCCGATAGCAACGGTGCATAACACGCTGCATGCCAGTGGTATGGCCAGCTCCCTGATCTGCGGAATTGCCGAACTGGGAGAGGGCGATGTCGATGGGGTCATCGTGTGCCTGGGTGATATGCCCGAGGTGACGTCCGCGGTCATCGATTCACTTTGCACCGCTTTTCGTGAGAATCCCGGCAAGTCGCTCTATATCCCGACTCATGAGGGTAAACGCGGCAATCCGGTGCTGATAGCGGCCTCGCTGTTCGACTCGGTACTCATGCTGGAGGGCGATGTTGGCGCCAGAGTGCTTGCGCGACAGTTTCCGGACAGTGTGCTGGAGGTAGCTTGCGATTCTTCCGGCGTGTTGATGGATATCGATGTACCGTCGGATCTGTAGGCGTCGGGTGGCGTGGACCGGCTATCAATGAGCTGTCAGACCTGCTGTACGGCGGGGCGTCAGCTCGGCTGTCGTGCATTCGCCTGACAGGTCATGAATACGATGTAAACTGGCCGTTGACATGACCCTGTTCAAAGGAACCCGCTTATGAATCGCAGCATCCCCGGTATTGCCATCAAGCCCGCTTTCCTCGTTCCACTACTGGCCTGCGGGCTGATCAGCAGTGTTCAGGCTGCTGATCTGCAGTTGCGGCTGATGCAGACGACCGACCTGCACATGCATGCACTGAATTTCGATTATTACAAGAACACAGAGGTCAATGACTTCGGGCTGGCCAGAACGGCAACGCTGATCAGGGATGCCCGCGCCGAGGCGCGCAACAGTCTGTTGTTCGATAACGGCGATCTGCTGCAGGGCAACCCCATGGGTGACTATATGGCGCGCTCTCGTGGCCTCAGCTACGGGGAAATCCACCCCATGTTCAAGGCGATGAACCTGCTGGGTTATGACGCTGCCAACATCGGTAATCACGAATTCAACTACGGTCTGGACTTCCTGCTCAAGTCGCTTGCGGGCGCCAACTTCCCGTACGTTCTGTCCAACGTCTACACGGTGGATGGCGATGATGATCCGACCAACGATCGCAACTACATCCAGCCCTACGTGATTCTGGACAGACGCGTCATGGATGATGAAGGACAGTGGCAGGACATCAAGGTGGGAGTCATCGGCTTCACACCACCGCAGATCATGAGCTGGGACAAGGGTAATCTGGAAGGGCATGTCACGGTGCGCGGCATCGTCGAGACTGCCGAGGCATTGGTGCCGGAGATTCGCGAAGCGGGCGCCGACGTCGTGGTCGCCATCGCTCACAGTGGTATCGCCTCGTCACATCCGGATGGCCTGAAGGAGAACGCCACGGCCGAGCTGGCACAGGTTGAGGGCATCGATGCCATCCTGTTCGGACATGCACACAGTGTCTTCCCCTCTGAAGCCTATGAGGGCTTTCCAGGAGCCGATCTGGAAAAAGGCACGCTGCACGGCGTACCGGCCGTCATGCCCGGTTTCTGGGGAAGTCATCTGGGTATCATCGATCTGACACTGACTCAGGAAGGCGATGCCTGGACGGTCAGCGACAGTGCCGTCGAGAATCGCGCCATCTTCCGCCGTGAAGGACGCGACAGCATTCCCGTGGTCGGTTCGCAGCAGGACATCGTCGATGCCGTTGCCAGCGAGCATGAGGCCACCATCGAATGGGTGGGGCAGGCAGTGGGCAGCATCAGCTCGCCGATCAACAGTTTCTTTGCGCTGGTGCAGGATGATCCATCCATCCAGATCGTCAACAATGCCCAGACCTGGTACGGCAAGCAGATCATCGAAGGCACCGAGTATGAAGGCTTGCCGGTACTCTCCGCCGGTGCACCATTCAAGGCGGGTGGTCGAGGCGGACCGGATTACTTTACCGATCTGCCAGCGGGCGAGATCGCGATTCGCAACGTCGCCGATCTGTATATCTATCCCAACACCGCGCGTCTGGTGAAACTCAATGGTGCTCAGGTGCATGAATGGCTGGAACGTTCAGCTGCCCAGTTCAATCAGATCGACCCTTCCTCCACCGAGCCGCAGGAACTGATCAGTGAGACCCATCCCTCCTATAATTTCGATGTCATTGACGGCGTCACCTATCTGATCGATGTCACCCAGCCTGCGCGCTATGGTGACAAGGGCGAGCTGCTGGACGAGACTGCCCATCGCATCATCAACCTGGGCTTCAACGGCGATCCTATCGATCCCGAGCAGGAATTCGTTGTCGTGACCAACAACTATCGCGCCGGTGGCGGCGGAAATTTCCCGGCGCTCGATGGCAGCACCATCATCGTCGAAGCGCCGCAAACCAATCGTCAGGTACTGGTCGATTACATACTGGCCTCCGGGGAAATCGATCCCAAGGCCGACGACAACTGGAGTTTTGCACCCATAGCCGGCGAAGTTCAGGTGCAGTTCCAGACATCACCGGCAGCTGCCGAAGCCAGCAATGCCGAGCGTTTCGAATTCATCGATACGCTGGAGAGCGGTTTTGCCAGTTACCGGATTCCATTGTCCGAGTAGTTCGGTGACAGGCATCGTGCC
>CBDUIJ010000276.1:0-7871 GCA_965367215.1 uncultured Granulosicoccus sp. | reverse complement strand
GATCATCTGGCGATGGTTGCCGCAAGCGAGCCGGGGAGCATCGTCATTGACCCCGCGTTCGAGAGCGACGCGGTGTATGCTCGGCCCGATGTGGCCTTCCTGCGTCAGCACTACAGCATCGTCGACCGTTTCGGCATGCGCCTGAACGAGGATCGAGGCCGCCTCGACTGTCTCGCGTGTCAGTACGAGGAGTCGCGCGGGAACATTGGAGCTGCCGAGATCGAGGCCCTGGCCCCGCTGGTGCCCCACCTGTCGCAGACGCTGCTGCTGGCAAGGACCTTTTGTGCGCTGAAGGCGCAGTACCGTGCAGTGCTTACCGTGCTCGACCGGGTGGACGTAGCGCTCTGCCTCGTCGACGTCGATGCGAGAATCGTGCTCAATAACCGTGCCGCTCAACGAATGCTTGATCGGGGGGACGTTGTGTACACGGACGTCCGAGGACGGCTGCGAGGGAGGGACGCCGGCGCCGACGCGGCGTTGCGCGCGAGTGTCGAGAGCATGGCGAGAACAGCGTGCCACGAGGGCGGAGATGCACGCTCACTGTTGCCGTTGCCAACTGCCGACAGCAGCGCGCCATGTCTGGCCGAGCTCTCCCCTGTGCACGATACTGACGACGAACTCGGCGGTCGCTTCAGCGGCGCGATCGTGACCGTTATAGACCCTTCGCGGCGCGAGTCGATGGAAACCCGTGGCCTTGATCTCGTGTATGGACTCACGCCTGCGGAGCTCGCTGTGGCCGATCGACTCCTCGACGGATCAACCTACACCGAGATCGCCGAAATCCGCTCGGTCTCGACTGAGACAGTGAAGACTCAGGTCAGATCGCTGCTCGCGAAGACGGGCACAAGAAACCGCAGCGAGCTTGTTAGGCAGGTGCTAATGCTGAACGTGCCGATGGTGCGATAATCGGGACCACGCGTAGACAAACCTGATCTATAAACCGGACCGTCGCATTCATCGGGCGAACAGCCGCATTGGGCACAAAGCCGTCATTCAAAAACATGTCGAAGACATGTGACTGGTAGGTAAGCCCCGCTACAGTAAGCGGCTTAGTGCCACGCTACTTCTGAATCTGTCCTGTCGGCATGCCCGGTCGAAAAGCACGCCTATTTCTCGATATATCAGCCTCGGAGCCCGCGCTTCCCTGCGCGACCCTCAATCAAGAACCTGCAATCAATCCTTGCTTACCAAGCGATAATAGACAAAGTCAGAAGTAGCCCCGTTCACATAGCCATTCACGTTCTTGCCCATGGCAACCTGATAGGCGGCCTGGAACATGATGACGATAGGGGAGTTTTCCTGAACGCGCTTCTGTAGTTCCACGTACATGCCCAGGCGCTTGTCCGGATCCGCTTCGGTCAGCGCATCGTTGGTCATCTGGTTCATGTCGTCAGGCACAGCCCAGGCATTACGCCAGGTGGTGGTGGCCGCATAGTTCTCGTCGGAGTTATCCGAGTTGTAGGCGAATGCCTTGGCATTGGAGTGTGGGTCCATGAAGTCAGGTCCCCAGTACAGCAGCATGGCCTGATGGCTACGCTCGCGGTACTTGGTGATCACCTGGCTACCGGTGCCGGGCAGTATCTCGAAGTTGATGCCAGCCTCAGCAAAGCTTGCCTGAATGGACTGGGCCATATCGGTAAACGGTGCGGCGTTGATGACATCGAGTGTGACGGTAATGGGTGTTTCAATACCGGCTTCACTCAGAATGCTCTTGGCTTTTTCCAGGTCGTAGGTAAACGGTGTTTCATCGTAAGAGCCGGGAAAGCCCTTGGGCCAGAACGCCTGATGCACTTCCATCTGTCCCTTGATGATGGAGTTGGTCATGCCTTCGTAGTCCACCAGATAACGCGCAGCTTCCCACACGGCAGGAGGCGTGAGTGATTCTGTCTTCTGGTTGAAGCTCAGGAAATGAACGGCAGCCTGTGGGAACACTTCCACTTTCAGCGCGTCCTTGTCCAGTGATTCAATCTGGTCAGGTGTCAGGTTCTTGGCCATGTCCACATCACCGGATTCCAGCAGCAATTGCTGAGTCGCAGCTTCTGCCACGTGCTTGATGATCAGAGACTTGGTGCCGGGTGCGCCCTTGAAGTAGTCACTGTTGGCTTTCAGACGAATCAGTTCAGCCGGACGGTAGGACACGATGGAGTAGGGGCCGGAACCTGCCGAGTTTTCATTCAGCCAGGCATTGCCCATGTCACCATCAACTTCATTGGCCATCACGGTCTCCTTGTCCACGATGGACGCCGGACGTGAAGCCAGTACATTGAGCACGAAGGCCGGTGAGTAGTCACCCGCATAATGAATGGTGACCGTGTTGCCGTCAGCGGTGACATTCTCCAGTACGTTCTCGGGCGTCCAGCCCAGTTGCGTCAGAATGAACGCAGGTGTCAGGTTAAGCTTGATGACGCGCTCGAAGGAGAACACCACATCTTCGGCTCGAACCGGATTGCCGGAATGGAACACCGCATCATCACGCAAGGTGAAGGTGACGGTCTTGGATTCGGCATCGGTTTCCCACGACTCGGCAATACCATCGGCCAGTACGGTCGGGTCTTCCGCATCGTACTGCACCAACCGGTCATAGACATTGGTGACCAGTTCGCCGGACGAGAATTCATAGGCCTGTGCAGGGTCGATCGCCACGATGTCGTCGATGTTCTGGGCGACGACCAGCATCTGTGGTGGCGTGGCAGCCGAGGCTGGCAGCAGGGTTCCGGCCGTCAAGGCCAGAGCCGACGCCAGCAGCGCGGTTTTGAACAGTCTCATTAACTTCTCCTGTGAGTGAATGAATGGCAGTGACCACGCTCGCCTGAACGGTGCAGGATCACTCCCGGTACGGACCTGATCTACTGTACATCATCCCTCTGCGGAGACTGATGCGAGTTGGCCGCGTTCGGCTCTTTGAGAACAGCCGGTCATGTGCAAAGATACGGCGATGACATCGAACATTCCCATCCTGCTGATCAGCGGCCCAGTCGGCGTTGGCAAGACCGCTGTCGGCAATGAAGTGGCAGAAGTTCTTGAACGCGATGGCGTCCCGCACACTTTCATCGATTTCGATCAGATTCGCTATACGTACCCAAGGCCGGAGGATGACCCCTGGGGCAATCGACTCGGCCTGCAGAATCTGGCGGCCATCTGGGAGAACTGCTCTCGGGCAGGAGCCCTGAATCTGCTTGTCTCTTACGTTGTCGAAGAGCACTCATTCATCGACAGCCTGTCGCAAATCATCCCCGGCGGGCAGGTCACCACTGTCCAGTTATCGGCGAACCATGAGACCTTGAGTGCGCGCTTGAAGAGGCGGGAGATTGGCTCGGGGCTGGACTGGCATATCAATCGAGCCGCAGAACTGAGCGCCATTCTGGCGGCTGACAGCACGCCAGCTGATTATCGCATTGCCACTGATAATCGGGATGTCATCGATATCGCCGAAGAGCTTGCCAGCAAACTGCAGTGGCGAAGGCGATAACCGCATTCATGTTCGCTACACCTTCCGAACGCGGGTCGCGCCTCAAGCACGATGGCGACGACTGCCCAACCTGCCTGGTGAGTGAAATGGCGATACAATTATTCAATGAAGCGTGCCTCCCGCAGGCACGACACCAATAGACAATCACGCACTACGGTCCCCAGCTCCCATGTCGCAACTGTTTCAACCGCTCAAGCTACGTGAACTGACTTTGAAGAACAGAGTCATCGTATCCCCCATGTGTCAGTACTCCGCTGTCGATGGGGTCGTTCAGGATTGGCACACCGTGCATCTCGGCCAGCTGGCTCAGAGTTCTGCAGGCATGTTGATTCTGGAGGCGACAGCCGTTGAGGAAGCGGGCCGAATTACACACGGTTGCCTGGGGCTCTATAACGATGCTCAGGAAGCCAGGCTGAGCGAATTGGTTGCGCTGTTGCGAAATATCAATCCGCGAATTTCATTGCCTGTCTGCATCCAGTTGGGTCATGCCGGTCGCAAGGCTTCCAGCCACAAGCCGTGGGAAACCGGCATGCAGATTCCTCTGAACGAAGGCGGTTGGGTGGCAAAGGCTCCCAGCGCCATTGAGCATCACGAAGGCGAGTTGCCACCC
Source organism: uncultured Granulosicoccus sp. (assembly GCA_965367215.1). GTDB lineage: Bacteria > Pseudomonadota > Gammaproteobacteria > Granulosicoccales > Granulosicoccaceae > Granulosicoccus. Next base: position 3,792 of record CBDUIJ010000276.1, on the reverse strand, counting down.
GAAGCCTTGACCGTGGATGAAATGGCGGCGCTCAAGGAGAGCTTTGTCTCGTCGGTGGAACGCTCGCATCGCGCCGGTATCGATGCCATCGAACTGCATTGTGCGCACGGCTATCTCATGCACCAGTTCCTCTCACCGGTTGCCAATCAGCGAAGCGATGAATACGGTGGCTCTCTGGAGAATCGCATGCGCTACCCGCTGGAAGTGTTTCGCGCCATGCGTGCGGTCTGGCCTGCCGACAAACCCATGGGCGTTCGAATCTCTGCCAGTGACTGGGATGTTGCCAGCAGTTGGGATATTCAGGAATCCTCACGATTCAGCCAATTGCTGGAAGAGGCAGGATGCGACTGGATTGATGTCTCCAGTGCGGGCGTGTCCAGAAATCAGAAGATTGATATCGGGCCAGGCTATCAGGTGCATTTTGCACACGCCGTCAAATCGGTGGTGGATGTTCCGGTCATGGCCGTGGGCATGATTACCGAGCCGGAACAGGCAGAGGGAATCGTGGCTGACGGCAAGGCTGACATGGTCGCCATCGCCCGTTCGTTCATGTACAACCCTCGCTGGGTGTGGCACGCCGCGGCCAAACTCGGCGCGACCGTTGACGCGCCTGTACAGTACTGGCGCAGCAGCCCTGCCGAGGTAGGGCGACTGTTTGGTGATGCGCCTATCGGGCAGCGCTAGTCATTCTTCTCACGCATCAGCACGTAGCCGGACCGGATTCATCGGCAATCGGATCACTGCGTGCTGACGCTAGAGCGAGACTGGGCGCAAGGTGAATTCACCCGGCGCCAGCTCGTTCGTGATGGCCCGCTTCACCTTCTCCGGAATCTCCGGGTCGGTATGGTGGTACAGATCGCATCGACGCAGCGCTTCACGAACATTGATGCGCTTGCCAAGGTATTCGAATACGGTCCGGGCAGAACCGGGCTGGTGCGCCGCGCAGGTCGATGTGCACAACATCATCCCCGACAGGTAGGGATTGTTGGAGCGATAGTTCGGTGTCAGGATGGTTTCCGAGAAGGTTGAGTCCATGCGCAGCTCCCGTTCGATCAGGACCAGCCTGTCTCTCATCATGAACGCGGTGCCGTGATAGTTCATGCACATGCGCTCCCCGACGGCTGGGTCGCGACCGGTTGAGCGTTCCACCTGACGAAAATAGGTGATCCCGTCTTCGCTGTAGATTCTGACGAAGCTTCGGAAGATGTAGCCCGGAAAACCGAAAGAATAGAAGTACCTGAAATAGAAGCCCTCGAACGCATCCAGTGCCTTGTTGTCGCGTGACAGCATCGGGCTGAGAATGCCGTACAGCTTGTCGGGTACCGTCTGGCTGTCGTCGTCTTCGTCGGTGCGATTGTTCGATGACAGGAGTCGACGAAACTGATCATGGTCGAGCATGATCTCCTCCCGGTCGACGCCGAAGAAATCGCAGATGCTCTTGAGATTACGGTAGGAGGGGTAGGTCTTGCCAGCCAGATAGCGGTTGAACTGTTGACGGTTGATGTCCAGTCTGCGGCAGACCTCGGAGATTGAACTGTAGTGGCCGCACAGGAACCTCAGATTTTCCGCCAGATGGGAAAATTCTGTTTGCTTGTTTCCGGTCCTGCCCTGTGCTCTTGCCAACTGCCCGTCACTCAGTCATTCCCTGAAGTGACGCTAGTATGCGTCAATGTGACGCACATGTGAATACATTCGCTCAAAGTCGCCAAATGGCTACAGTGAATTCCCGTTGTTAGTGTAAGTCCTCCCTGGCAAACACTATTCAACGTCATGTCACATGCTTCCAATCCGGTGAAGTCCCTCTGGTCGCACACGGCCGTCGAGCCGCCAGTGACAGATACCCTGGAGGGGGCGATAAGCACCGACGTCACCATCATCGGTGCTGGCATCACCGGTCTTCGAACAGCGCTGGAACTGGCCAGTCAGGGCGTCAGCGTCACGGTACTCGACAGCCAGCAGCCGGGTTGGGGTGCCTCGGGCAGATCCGGCGGGCAGGTCAACCCGATGGCACCAACCGATCCGCAGTCCATCATCAAGAAGCTCGGCCCGACAGCCGGTGCGCGCATCATCAACAGCTATATCCATTCTGCCGACGAGGTCTTCGGTCTGATCGAGCGGCATGGCCTGAAGTGCGATTCGGTACGCAAGGGGTGGTTGCGTGGTGCCCACTGCACGGCGGCAATCCGCAACCTGGAAAAGGACGTTGCTCGCTGGACAGAACAGGGCATGAACATCCGTCTGATTGATGGGGATGAGTTGCAGACACTCAGCGGTACGAGCGCCTATCGCGCCGCCACTCTGGTGCCGGCAGGCGGCTGCCTGCATCCACTGTCCTATACGCGTGAGCTGGTTCGTGTGGCTCGCGAGCATGGTGCCAGAGTGTGCTTTCCACATCAGGTACAGTCAGTCAACCGACAGAACAGTCAATGGCAGGTGAGCACGGACAAGGGCACGGTAACGAGCGACTGGGTCGTGTTCTGTACAAACGCCTACACCGATTCCACACTGAAAGGCCTGCGCAAGACCATCATTCCGCTCATCAGCGTACAGGCGGCTACCCGTCCCTTGTCGCCGGAGGAGTATGCCGAGTATCTTCCCGGGGGACATACGCTATCCGACACGAGACGGGTCATCTACTACGGCCGCAAGGACAATCGCAATCGCCTGCTGCTGGGTAGCCACGGCAGTGACGAGCATTGCGCCGTTCCGGACAGAAAGCGATTGCTGGATGCCTTCAAGACGGTTTTCCCGAAACTCAAGGAACAGGACATCGAGTACTTCTGGGGTGGGCGTCTGGCATTCACTCCCGATCATCTTCCGCATTTGCACGAGCCTGATCAAGGCATTCTGGCGGCTCTGGGATACAACGGACGTGGTATCGCCATGGCAACGGTCATGGGGCGTGTGCTGGCAGAACGGGTGGCAGGCAAACGCTCCGAAGACCTGGATTACCCGACCACCCCCTACAGCAAGGTTCCGTTTCACTGGGCACGCGACGTGGGTGTTCGCACCGCTGCTCAGTATCTGGGCTTCCGCGACTGGCTGGATATCCAGCGCGGGTAAACGTCGGGGAAACCTGGCTGCATAGGTCTCTGCCAGTAGCGCTGGCGGCTTCTTACGGATCTGTTGATCCGCTCAACCACCAACGAAAGGAAACAACACCATGAAACTGTTCAGAGTTGCTGCGCCCGCCCTATTGCTGGGTGCGACCATGATATCCGTTGCGACGCAGTCTGTTGCTGCGGAAACGTTCAAGATAGCCCTGGGGGCCGCTCAGGGCGGTGGCCAATACGTCATGGCCGAACGTTTTGTCGAAGAACTCGAAAAGGCAACGGATGGTGAACTGACAGCGGATCTGTTCCCGAACAGTCAGCTCGGTTCAGAGGAGGACACCGTGATGAATGCCGCCATGGGCATGCTCGATTTCTCGGTACTGGCCATCAACAACATCACTCCGTTCTCGCCAACCGTGGGTGTGCTGACCCTGCCCTACATGATCCAGAACCTTGAAGAGGCCTACAGCCTTACTCAGGGAAAGACGGCTGAACGTCTGGTCGAGAACACGGCGCGTGATGCCGGTGTGCGTATCGTTGCCTGGACGTTCTCGGGCTTCAGGGTACTCACCAATTCCGCCCGGCCGGTGAAAACGCTGGACGATCTGCAGGGACTCATCATCCGGGTGCCGAAGAACGAGATCATGATCGACACCTACAAAGCCTGGGGCGTGAATCCGACACCCATGGCTTGGTCGGAAGTGTTCACGGCACTGCAGCAAAAGGTCGTGGACGGTCA
>CBDUIJ010000275.1:0-7932 GCA_965367215.1 uncultured Granulosicoccus sp. | reverse complement strand
CTATGTCGGGTTGATGCAGCTCCAGAAAGCCACGAAAATCTCTCCAGACCCTGGCTTTATCGGGCTGGGAAAAACGAAACCAGTCAGGCATGCTGCTATGGAACAGTACTTCACCGGGGCGTCCCGTACCCGCAAACGGTGTACCTCCATGAACCAGATCGTCCTGCCCATGCCGGGCGAAGAATATGGATTCAAATTCGACGTCCGCAGCCGTGTCTACAGCGTGCTTGTCATTACCGTCCCGTGAAGAGGATCGCGCAGTAGCCGCGTATCCGCCATTGAGCGCCTTGTGAAGCTGGTAGGCGGCAATTTCGCCTCCCCCCGGATTGAAGTCGGGATGACCATGGGCCACCATCAATACTTTCTGTTTTCTAGCCATGGGTCCCTGTCGCCTTCATCGACAAAATGTTCTGATTCCATCGTTCATGATGTTGCCAGCAGTTGAAGTATGTCAGCTCTTCCTTCCAGCGATCTGACGTCAGCAATGACTGGGATTGCCTTTCGAGGTGGTATAGCGATATACCAGGCAGCAGTTGCACATTCAGCTCCATCTCACGGGCTTTCATGCACAGGTCGGAGTCTTCGAAATCACCCAGAATGTAGTCTTCTTCCAGCCCACCCATGGCCAGGTAGTTACTCCGCGTCAGGAACATGCACGCGCCAGTGACGGCTTCGCAATTCACAGCGGTTGCAGCACCAGAGAAAAGATCGGAAGGCATACCCTTTCCCGGGTGTATGTTTGTCCACAAGCCTTCGAAAAACGGTGATGCGAAGAATTCCATGCCTTCATGCTGGACGGTTTCGTCTTCATATACCAGGCGAACCCCGCTGATGGTCGTATTCACATCGCCGCCTAGCTGATCGATCAATTCTCGCAACCAGCCCGCTTTTGCCGGCATGACGTCTGAGTTCATCAGCAGAATCTTCTCGCCTCTGGAATGTTCAACCCCGACGTTGTTGGCTCCCGCGTAGCCCATGTTCCGGGAAAGATACAACACCGTAAACGGCAGTTGATATATCCGTGCCAATGTCTCGCAGCTCTGGCGTATTTCCGCCTCCAGGCGAGGATCATCGATGACATAGACGATTTCATGATTAATCATGTCCGGGTCATTGACGAACGTGCTGATCTGATACTCGATGAAATCATAGCGCCCGTATATGGGAACGATCAGGGAAACCTCGGGCTCGCCTCTCTGCAGCTGTTCGTTGTATCTCTGAACATCCACAGCTGGCCTGTCAGCGTCACGCAGCGACCAGATACTCTTGATGGCGGGACCATAGGTGGAATCGAACAGACCGCGCTTGCCATTGAGCCTTGCCGGTATTCTTTGAAGAATTCCCCTGATGTCAGCCAGAGGGTTATGACTGGCCTTGCTCAAGCTCAGGTCATGTCTGATGGTTTTGCCACCCTTGACATTCAAGCGGATATTGCTTGCTTCTGCGCCTGCCTTTCCGTCAGCGCCCTGGGGATATTCCACCCATGCAATGAAGCCGGGCAGCTTGCCCTGTCTGTTGCTCGCCGCCGCGCTGAAGATGGGAGCACCGGGTATCCTTTGCATGGCCTTGTCCAGCGAGACGATACTCCCGTCAGTCAAGACAAGGTCAATCGACACGACTCTGGAATGTACATCGATCAGGTTGCCCTGCAGATACACTCCTCTGCCATTCACATGAATTGCCTTCTCGAGCCTCATCGAGGCTCTTCGCCTGCAGCTCAACCCTGCTCTTGTTACTTTCGTCGCCAGATTACGCGCACGTTGTTCACCAACCTTTCGTTTGAGTTGGCGAAATATCTGCTTTCTGATTTTGTTAACGACAGCCATTTTATTCAAACGATTATTAACGGAACTGGAGATCGAATATCAACTAAACGGTATAGCCGAGCCCTTCAAGCTCGGCACCCAGCTTATCGCTGAATATCTGCCTGGCATCGTCACTCAATTCACTACGCCAGCGTTCAACAGATGAACTTCCATCTGCACTTGTCATATGAACTGCCTGAATACTCTTGTTCCTGGCCATTTCATCCGTACTCAGTGGCAAGCCCAACCATTCGGACAACCTGCCGACCTCCTCGCTCTGCTTCATGATCAGGTCTTCGTAACGAACAAAGATTCGCCTCCTGTTCGTTTCAAAATCCAGCATACTGCGCATGAAGGCTCGCCGGTTTGCACACATCTTCAAGGCATACGACTCATCGGTATCCGAATCCTGCCAACCGAATGAATTGAAACCTCTCTTCAGATTGAAACTCTTGATGGAAACCAGCTCATCTCTTGGATCACGTAACAGGAATATATTCCTTGCCTTCAAAAGCTCATTGGCAGGCTCTGCAAGGTAAGGTGGAATCTTTTCCGCGTAATATGCGGTTTCGCTGCGACCGATGCCTGCAGAATCACGCATCTGATTGCTGAAATCCTTCCAGACGGATACGAACGCCTGCCTGCTCAGCTTTTCGACATCCAGCGATGGCGTCTGGCCATAGGGAAGACACCCCACCATGCGGTGCTTCCCCTGAAACAGCACGTCATTGTTCCAGGGCTCGTCCACTTTCGCCGGCAGACCGATGACGCGTGACAGGTTGTATGCGTATGCCAGGTAACGATTCTCGAACGGATACACTCGTTCAAAGCAGACATACCTGTTCGAACCCAGTATCTGCATCAACAAAGTCGACCCGGTTCGACCAAACGTCCGTACCATCAGTGGTACCAATCCACTCACATCGCACCTCACCACCTGTATTCGCCTGAAAAGCAGACCTGGAAAACCTGGATGAACCCTGAATATCCTGAGTTCAACCAGAACCTGCAATTATCACACCCGGGCAAACGGCTTCAGTGAACTTTCAGACGATCAGGTACATGATGAATATGGTGATACAAGTACTCAGGAAAAGATCCCTTATCAAGGCCTTGCGCGATGTCACTCGCGGGTCCGGTGTATTCATTTCTATCACCGGCAATACCGATTCTTTCTTCTTCTTTGAAGAATCGAGTATTTCCTGGAACATCTCCAGCTTCACACCCGCTGCCAGTGCATAGGCGACAAACGTGTTGATGACAAGCTCGCCCCCATCTCCCGGGTTCTGACGGATCATGTTCGTCAACGAGTTCAATGCCGGTATCAGCATTCCCGATTCACGCGCAACCTTTCTGGCATGAGCCATATCCCGTTCGAGCTCTGTCATCTGCAGCAACTGCTGCCGAAATTTCTCCTCCGTAAGAGGGTCCACAACGCCATTGACCATTTGCGACTCGAGACAGGATCTGATCAATTTCTCCTGTTCTTCGTGTCGACTGTTGAAACCCAGCTCGACCAACACACCCACTGTCTGAAACGGTGCGCCCAGAGCAATCAGGTTTTCCCTGACATCATGCATTTCCCGGTGTAGATGACAGAATTCCTCTACCGTTTTCAATACACGGTTCTCTTCATCAGCAACCGCTACTGAAGAGCTATCCGAGCTTGCGTTTTCCTCACCAGGCTTCTCTGCATCGCTGACACTCTTTTTCGGTGTATCAGCGTCGATGTTCACGACCAGTTCAAGGCCTTTCTTCGCGGAATCCTCGTCGTCCTCAGTCGGTTCCAGCTTGCCTGCTTGCAATGCCATGACCTTAGAGCTGTATGGCTACAGAGGCGGCGACAGCGACCTTGTAGACGATGTCCACAATGGTTGCAGCAATCTGCAGACTCTTCACTGGCACCTTGGGCAACACCATTATCTCGTCTCCACGTCGAACCTTCGGATTGGTACCGGTGGACACCTCACCGTTGGCGTGAACAATCACCAGACGCTTTGTCTCGGCCTGACGAGTGAAGCCACCCGATCGTTCGATATAGTCCCGTGCCTTGCGACCTTTCGTGTACAACATGGCCTGCGATACCAGTACCTCTCCACCAAGCAGTATCGAATCACTCTTCGCGGGAATGGTGACGGTATCGCCCTGTTTGAGAACGACGTTGGCGATACTGTCATTACTGGCAACCACCAATCGCCCATTGGGAACAACCCGTCGTGCACGCTCGACGAAACGACTGATCAATTCTGCTTCCTTGACTCGAATGGCAGACTCTTTATCCGTTTGAGAAGATGCCGTCAGATAACTGGCTTCCAGACGACGCAGACTTTCCTCGAGAGCCTCCTTCTGACGGGCAGCGATGGCTTTTCGCTTCAGGGAAATCGAACGAATATCTGCCATGACAGGATCGACCTCCACGTAGTCCAGAAATTCGTTCAGTCGAGTGCCGACAGGAACAGAGAAGCGGGATGGACCGAGATAGCTGCCTTCGACAGTAATGACAATCTGCAGGTCGTGTTGGTCTGCCTGAAAGTTGACAGAATCACCGTTCTCCAGTCTGATCGAACTGAAATCAGCAAGCGTCATGTACGAGGCGATGGGTTTTCCGTCACGAATACCGGACAACCCCACGTAGTTCACCCCGACATCAACTTGCGCCAGCTTCAGTGCATCAGCTCCGGAAATATTCTCCTTGTTGAATTCGAAGGTCGCGGCATTGGCAACACTTCCGCTGACTTCCACCACATTTCCCCTGGAGCCCACGACGATCGTGTCGCCGTCCTGAAACTGTACCTCTGGCAGGAAACCCTCAAGCATGAATTTGTAGAGATCAACCACAGCCAGATCTTTTCCGTTTCTGACTATACGCACGCTCCTGAAACTTCCACGCAGAGCATCCACACCCCCTGCCCTGTCGAGGTAATACAAGGCGGAGTTGGACGGTATGCCCGCATACCTTCCGGGATTCTTGACAAATCCCGTTACAAACACCGCAACCGGCTGCGTACCATCCAGGTTTGTGTATACCTTCACATCGTTGGTAAACACCTTGCCAACGGCTTTCGACACTCGTTCATTGAGCGAGCTGTTGGGTATGCCGGCGACATGAATGGGCCCGACAGAGGGCAGGAATATGTTTCCCTGGTGATCCACTGTCAACTGTTCGTTGAATTGAGTTGCACCCCAGATGCGTACCGAAACGCGGTCTCCTGGCTGTACAACATAGTTCCTGTTGAGACCATCTTCACCATCACTACTGAAGCCTCCCTTGAACAACAGGGAGCCGAATGGCTCGGCAGCACGATCATGCTTCGAGCGAACCGCATCGTGTTCCTGGATAAGATCACTGGCTTCGACAACCGGTGCATCGGCACTGATCCCCGAACCACCCAGTGACTGTGCGAATGCCGAAGGTATGAGCAAACACAGTCCGATACACGATCCAGCGAAGCGACTCATCAGAGAAATATCTTTTTTCATGAACATGTTATTGCTCCGATCAAACACGAATGTGATCACGCAGTGCCGACCACATCAGCCCGCAAATCAGATAGATTATCAGTGACGAAAACAGCACGGTAAGCACTTCAAAGAACCGTCTGGGCTCAACCGCTTCGTCGGGAAGGTTGGGCAGGATGAACGCTATCAGGTACTGCTTCTTTCGTTGTGTTTCCAATCTGGCCATTTCCAGCGATGTCAGTGCCGAGGCGTATTGCTGCTGGGCCATCTCCTTCTCCAGCGCCAGCGGCTGGTAGACATCCATCAAACCACTCAGGCGCAAGCCGGACTCCTCACCGGCAACCCTTCCCCGTTCCAGGCTGAGCTGGCGATTCAATGCATTCAACCTGTTCTTGAGGGTAATGACCTCGGGTGCCGTCGGTTTCATATAGGCAAGCTTTTCGGACAACATCGTTCTTGTCTCCGACAACCTTGCTTCAAGGTTCGACACCAGCCCCATGACGAAAGCGGACTCCTCAGCCGGGTCGAGCGAATTGTTGTCATTGCGAAACCGGGTAATCGTGTCACTGGCATCCCTCAAGCGGGCTGCCAGACGATCGACTTCCTTCTTCGCCATGGAAAGACCGTCCTCTTCGATCCGGTTCGACATGCGATTCACCAGATCTTCACTCTGCGCAATGATCAACGATGCCAGTTTCTGCGAGAACTCTGCATCGTAGGCATGCACTTTCAAGGTGATGACATCACTGCCCGTGTCGTGCAGCAATTCAACTCGCTTCTGGTAATACTCAAGCAGCTCTTCATCAGTCGCATCGACTTTCAAGCGCGACAGAACGTCGCGTTCAGGGTTTGAATAATGCTTCCGAATATCCATGCTCTCTTCGATTCGACTCAGCATATCCTGCGACATGACGTAATCCGTCACTATCACACTCTCCTGCCCTCCCGAGCCAATCATGGGGGACGACAGGAATGCCGCCAGTCCGGTACCGGACCCGGCCGACTTGGACGAGCGTATGGCAAATCGCGCTTCAGACACATAGACATCTGATGCGATCGCGCCAAAATAGATGCTGGCAATCAGGGTAGGTATACCGCAGACGATCAGAAAACTTCTCAGGATGGCATTCATTTTCGGACTGCACGGGTTTGCAAGTATTGGTAGTACTCAAAGGCTTCTTTGAGATCGTCGTACATGGTCAGTTTTCCTTCATTCAGGATCGCAGCCATATCACAGTTTCTCCTGATGGTCTGCTCGTTGTGCGAGACCAGAATGACTGAAGAATCGGCTCTGCGTTCTTCGAACGCCAGCCGGAATTTTTCCTTGTAACGTGCATCACCCGTCTCGAGAGCTTCATCCACCAGATAGAAATCGAAGTTGCAGGCGAGACTGACCGAGAAAGCAAATCGACCTCTCATACCCGCTGAATAGGTGCGCAAGGGCAAGTCGAAGTAGCTTCCCAACTCTGCAAATTCCTCGGTAAACCGCTCTATTCTCTCGGGAGGTTCACCGTATATTCTGGCGACGAACCTGGCATTGTCTCTGGCCGTCAGATTGTTCTGAAATCCGCCTGAATAGCCCAGGGGCCAGGAGATATTCCCCTGGCGCCTGATGGAACCTGAATCAGCTGGCTCTGCATCACCGATTATCCGAATCAGCGTTGACTTGCCTGCACCATTCAGGCCCAGAATTCCGACGCTTCTTCCCATTGGAAACGTGACAGACACATCGTCAAGTACAACCTTGGGAACAGAACCGGTGTAGTAACGCTTACACACGTTCGTCAGAGTTATCATTTATCGTCTTTCAAATAGTCAACTGTTCGCTTTCGACAGGAAGGCGTTCGGATATACCGGTGATATCAGGATGCGTCCCTGGCCAGACCTGACATGAGTCTCACGTCGCAATAACTGTGCCGATTGAAACTCCCGACACTGGCCCCCTGCTTGTGGATATCACCAGCACCTGCCAATACGGCGCAAAGCGTGCATCTGGGAGATCAACTCCCTGTCCGGGTCCATGACCGACTCTTTCATTTATGAAACTCAAGAACGCACTGAGCCTTGCAGGCTGTGTTTCCATGTCACTGGTTGGTAGTCAGTCGCTGCTTGGCTGTAGCGCCTCCGATGGCACCTCGTCCCATACTGTCGAAAAACCCCTGTACGCCGGTCAACCCAGTGCTGTCGACAATGGACAGGTGGATCCGCTTGCCGAGCCTGACCCACGACCAGACATTGTGGTAGTGCTGGCCGATGACATGCGTTGGAACCTCATGAGCGGCGAAGGTAATCCCTTCCTGACGACACCCAACCTGGACAGTCTGGCCAACGATGGGGCAAAGATGAACAAGGCATTCGTGCCAGTGCCTCTCTGTTCACCTTCCCGTGCAGCCTTGCTCACCGGACGAGAGGCACATCAGGCCAGCGCACCGGGAATCAACTACCGAAATAATTCATTCCTGAAGACCCAGAAGACGTTTGCCCAGGATCTTCAGGATGCGGGTTACACCACAGCCTATATCGGTAAATGGCACCTGGGTGATGGCGCCACCCCACAGACCGGTTTCGATCACTGGGAAAGCTTCGATTGGCTTGGAGATTTCTTCAACCCGGACGTCTTTGTCAATGGCCAGGAACAGCACTTCAGCGGATACGTGGATGACGTTCT
>CBDUIJ010000274.1:0-7938 GCA_965367215.1 uncultured Granulosicoccus sp. | reverse complement strand
GCGCCATAACTGATGCGTCAGCTCGCAGATATGCTCGACACGCGGATGTTGCGGATCCAGAAAATCCATGGGACCCACCAGCGTGTCGAGAAAGCTGTAGGCAACGCGCCAGGCATGACCACATTCCCCGATGACGATACGCGACACGCCCAGATCGATGGCCGCCCGTCGAATGCGTATCGCGATATCGCGCATGTGTTCATGATGGCCGGTGAACAGACCGAAATTCGCAGCCTCCGACGCCTCGGAGCTGAAGGTCCAGCGGATACCGGACTGGTGCAACACCTTGGCATAACCGATCAGACCATCCACATGCGGTTCGGCAAAGAAGTCGGCGGAAGGCGTGACCACCAGCATATCCGCACTGGCGTCATCCAGTGGTAGGCGTACTGCAATACCGGTGTCATCGAGGATGTCCTCTTCCAGGCTCTCCAGCACATCGGCCAATGCAGGCCCCTTCATGCCCAGATTGTTGCCGATGCTCTTGACCTTGGCGATGATCTCCTGCGAGTACTGCTGACCCAGCCCGACCGTGGCCAGAATCTCGCGCCCCGCCATGGTCACTTCACTGGTATCGATGCCCTTGGGGCAGAATACGGTGCAGCGACGACATTCCGAGCATTGGTGGAAATAGGTATACCAGTCATCGAGCATTGCCCTGTCGAGATCGCGCGCGCCTACCAGCCAGGGAAAATAGCGTCCGGCAAAAGTGAAGTAGCGTCGATAGACCGAGCGCAGCAGGTCCTGCCTGGCGACCGGCATGTTCTTCGGATCATGGGTGCCCAGAAAATAATGACACTTATCGGTGCAGGCGCCGCATTTGGTGCAGCTGTCCAGAAACACACGCAAACCCCGACGCTCCTGTACCAACTGGCCAAGTCGTTCGACCGCTCGCGCCTGCCAGTCCGGCAGCAGCGTACCGGGCATGCCGAGCGACTCCTGCACTTCCGGCCTGGCCACCGTACTGCTGTGTGCAGCCATCGCGCCTTCCTGAATCAGGGGAATGACGCGATAGCGCCCGACGACCGGTGCGGTCTTGTTCAGGCTCTGCTTGTCAGGCGTGTTCATGCGTGAGGATCACGCTGGTTGAAGCTGGGGCTGAACAGTACACCCGCACCATGCAGTAGCTTGCTGATCGGGAAGATCATGATCAGCAGCAGCACCAGCGCCAGGTGCAACCAGAGACCGGGCAGCATGGGCAGGCTCTGGGCATCGAGCGTCAGAGCACCACGCAGGAACACCCCCACGGCATGCAGATCGGTGGGCCACAGTCTTTTCAGGGCAGTGCCGGACAGCGCAATGGACAGCAGCAACAGCAGATGCAGGTAATCACTCGGTGCCGAGATATAGCGCAACCGGTCCACCCACAGCCTGCGGGCCAGCAATACGCTCAGCCCCGCCAGCATTGCCAGCGTCGCCCAGCCGCTGATGCGAATCAACGGCAGGAGCCACAACGGCAGCTGCACGAACAGGAACCGCAGGTGAACCAGCAGTACCAGCAACAGACCATAATGAAAGGCCATGCTGGCAAGCCAGGTTGTCGGGTTGGCACGGGCTAATGACCTGAACAGCAGAAATTCCAGCAACAACCGCCCTGCCACACCCGGACGCGTTCGTGGAGCCGGAGCCAGAGGAATGGGTAATGGGGATGGTGTCCGGGCCCATTGAAACAGACGCCAGGCGGTCGCCAGCAGCAACCAGACAAAGGCGGCGCTGAACAACCAGGATGGCAGTGCCTCAGACACAACCGGTTGGTTTGGGCAACCCTGCATAACGGCAGGCCTGCTTGGCAGGCCCGCGTGGAAACAGCTCGTAGAGATACTTGCTATTGCCCTTCTCGCGACCATAGCGCTTGCCGATCTGCTTGGTCAGAATGCGAATGGCCGGTGCAATCTCGTAGTTCTCGTAGTATTCCTGCAAGAAGTTGATGACTTCCCAGTGAGCGTCGGTCAGCTGGATATCATCGGCCGCCGCCAGCTCCACGGCCAGCTCCCGCGTCCAGTCGCTACGGCGTCTCAGATAACCTTCGTGATCGGTCTCCAGAGTGTCTATCAGTGCGCTCATGTATCTGTGTCAAAGGTAGGTCGAGCCCGGCAGCTTACGCCCGATACAGGCGGCCGGGCAATGTGTTCAACTGGCAAGCTTCAACAGCACATCCACCAGCTCGTCGGATGTTCCCAGGTAATCGGTAATGCGAATGTCCATATCCGGGTATTGCGTCTGCTTGATCTCCACCTGCTCCGGAATGTCTTCGGCCACGTGGGTACCTCGCGCCAGAAAGTACGGGACGACATGAACACTGGTGGCGCCCTGGGAGATACACAACTCGATGCCGTCGGGTATCAGTGGTGCCGCCAGTTCCAGAAAGGCATGCTGCACCAGTCCGAACTCCTCTCCAGCCTTGGCAGCAACACGCGCTGCCAGTCGCGCGATTTCCTCGTTGGATTCAGCACGGCGGCTGCCGTGTGCCACCAGAAGTAATGCTTTCATGTGTATTGCCTGTTGTTTGCGAATGAAGACCGGACAGTCTGGGTCACCGGGCACTTACCCGACACCAGAGCAACTGCCCGATTCACCTTTGATACGTAAAGCAGAGCAATTCAGCCGTTATCCCTTTTTTCGGGCCTCGTCACGCAGTGCAGAGACGGCATTGGCATGGCCGTCAAAGCCTTCATAAGTTGCAAACCGGTGAGTATGCGGTGCCATTTCCGCATAACCACCTGCTGTCATATGGCCCACTGAACAGGTCTTGGTGAAATCATGCACTCCCAGTGGCGAATGGGTTCTTGCTGCGCCCGAAGTCGGCAGCACGCAATTGGGACCCATCATGTAGTTGGCAATGGAGCCGGCGGCGTGTTCCCCCAGCAGGATTTCACTGGCATTGCGGATGTGGGCCAGATGCTCGTAGGGGTTCTTCGACAGCACCTGACAATGCTCCGGCGCATAGTCATTGATGAATTCGTAGGCCTGCTCTCTGGAACTGGCCAGCACGATGCCGCCGCGCTCACCACTGAGAACGGTCGATGAGTAGCCGGCCAGTGTCTCGTTCTGCTGGTCCCAGTAACCGGGCACCGCGGCGCGGATGGCATGCGCCAGTTCTGCATCCCAGGTCACCAGAAATGCACTGCTGTCCGGTCCGTGCTCGGACTCGATGGTCATGTCCAGCGCGGCGATGAGCGGGTTGGCAGTCTCGTCAGCCAGCAGGATGGTCTCACTGGGCCCCGCCGGCATGCCAGGATCGATACGACCTGCCAGCACGCGTTTGGCAGCAACCAGCCAGGGGCTGCCAGGGCCGACGATCTTGAAGCAGCGAGGAATGGTGGCCGTGCCGAAGGCAGCAGCGGCAACCGCCTGCGCACCGCCGGCCTTGAATACCTGTTCCACGCCAGCCAGACGCGCCGCCACCAGGGTAGCCGGGTCGACTCGCCCATCCGCACCGGGAGGGGTCAGAATGATGGGATTGGGAACCCCGGCCACCGCTGCAGGCACGGCCGTCATCAGGGTCACGGATGGAAACGAGCCCTTGCCACGCGGTGAATAACAGGCCACGGAATCGATAGGCGTGGCGCGTTCACCGACGAGCACACCGGGACGAATTTCCTTCATCCACATTTCCGGGGGGCGCTGCGCCTCGTGAAAACGCCGGATATTGTCCGCCGAGTATTCCAGCGTCTCGATCATGGCGCGATCGACTTCGTCGAAAGCCTTGTCGATATCCGCCTTGGTGGCAGCAATGGCATCGGCACTCAGCGATGCAGCGCCGTCGAATTCACGTCCGAAGCGTGCCAGTGCCTCGTCTCCTTCGACTCTGACTGCCTCGATGATCGGTCCGACACCTTCGATGAATCGGTCCAGATCGTCTTCGGCGCGGCTCAACAGCCGGTCGCGATCTTCACTGGACAATTTGTCCAGTTCGTGCAGGGCTACAGCGGGATAGTTTCGGGCAGACATGACTCGGTATTCGACATCAGCAAGACAGTCTGAAGTATACCCTTTCAGGCCTGCCGGCTTGTATTCCCCACTGGCGCAGGAGTCTGGCTGAGTGCCTCGTTCAACCAGGTGCTGGACAACAACTGCTCACGCCAGCCGGGATTGAAGTGCACCAGACCTTCGACGATGCCGCCAGCGTAGTTGCCGTTGAGTTCCTGCCCTCCGGCCAGCAACAGCCCGCCCTCGGCCTGATAGCTGCTGTCCTGCGTACCATTGGTCGCTGCCAGCTTGCGCACCGCGTCTCGAGTGGCCTGGTCGGCATTTCTGACCGTCACCGACGGCAGATGGCTGGCCAGCGCGGTCACATCATTGCCGCTATCTCCACTGAACAGACTCGCTTCATTGACGACCTCTCGCATATGCTGCACGTGCACGATGGCTTCGCGCTTGGTGGCATGTACAGGCAGGATATCGAGGAGCTGCACATTCTTCTCGGGGTCATCGCTGAACACCAGAGAGGCCCGGACGCCCAGATTCTGCAGATGCGATTCCAGTTGCCCGGCCAGTGCTGCCGTGTCCATATCCTGTGGCAGGTAATAGCTGCGCTTGAACCGTGTCTGGCGGTCAGACTCCTGCTCTCGCATGTCGGTGAAATCAGCCAGTGTCTCGCCGATGCCGGCACTGTCGTAACCGTTCCAGTCCTGCCCGATCAGGGAATGCCATTCGTCGTGCAGTTCCCAGCCTCCCCCGGTAGACACATAGATACTGGTGCCGACATCGGCCACGATGACATCGGGCACCTGCAAGTCGTAGTCATCAATGGCCTGCAGGACTCGACCGATATCGCGGCCAGACACATAGGCCAGCGCCATGTCGTGGCTGCGCAGCAGATGCCAGAGAACAGGGCGTGCCAGTGCCGACTCTGGCTGCTCGCCATTGGGTACCAGCGTTCGGTCAAGATCGGTACACAAGAGCTTCATCAGGCAGATACCGGCTCAGGTTCGGGCGCCTTGCAGTCACCCAGAAAATCATAGAACTCGATGGCTTCGAGAATACCGGCAGCGTAGGGCTTGTCCGTGAAGTGGATGCTGGCGCCTTCGGTCAATTGTGACAATTCCTCATGCGAACGGTTGCCCACGATGGCGGCCAGGGTATTGCCACGCATCATGTCCTCGTCGGCGCCCGATCCACCGATGGCAAGCACTCTTTCCAGCGGTATGTTGAACTTCGCCACCACATGCCGCAGCGCCAGCCCCTTCGAGGCACGTATAGGCACGATGTTCAGGAACTGACCGTGCGAGAAGATGATATTGACGGCCTGATCTTCCTGGAACAGGCGGGCACTGATGTCATCGATGGATGGCGCAATCTCGGCGTCATACAGATAGCTGATCTTGAAATCACTCTGCTGATCGCTGCTACGCAAACTGATTCCCGGGATATCTGCCAGCACCCGACGAACCTGCTGTGGTGTCCACTGCTTCTCGATATGCCGCGTCCAACCGGTATCCTCAGTCAACTTGGGGGCGAAGGTGATCTCCGTACCGGCGCTGGTAATCAACACGTCCGGCTCGGGGATGCCGTGCTTCTTCAGCAGTCGCAGGGCAGCATCCAGCCGCAAGCCGGTATTGATGCCGAATTTCATGCGCTTGCGATTCTGTCGGACCAGACGAATCAGTGTCTGCAGGGATTCATCGTCTCCCAGCAGACTGCGGTTGAGGTCGGTGAACAAGGCTCTGTCGGTGTAGGTCGCACTGTAGGACTGACTGTTATCAATCGACTCCACACTGGATTCCTTGCCGGTGATGGAAGACACCATGTTCAGGTATTCCTTGGCATGTCCCGGCCAGCTGTAATGATGTCGAACACCTTGCAGACCGGACACCGAGCGCATCTGCCACATCTCCCAGTCGCCAATGACATCCTTGATGGCCTGGGCAATGCCCTCCTGCTCGAGCGGGTCGATCAGCAGACCATTCTCACAGTTGCCGATGATGTCTCTCGGACCACCGTCCTCCGTGGCCACGATGGGCAGGCCACTGGCCGCCGCCTCGATCAGAGTCAGGCCGAATGGTTCTGTCAGAGCCGGATTGACGAACACGCCACCCGACAAGGTAGCCAATCGATACAGGATCGGCACATCATCCGGGCCATGTTGTTTGGGATACGCCACCCGACCGTAGAGATCGTAGCGGTCAATCAACTGCAGCAGTTCGGTCAGTACATCACGCGCACCTTCCTCCAGATCGTTCAGATCCTCCCGGTTGCCCATGACCACTACCAGATTGGCCCGCTCCTGCAATTCCGCATCGTTGCCATAGGCATGCAGCAAGGCAGCAATGTTCTTGCGTGCATCGGCGCGCGACACCGCCAGAATCATCGGCTTGTCCGGCTCCTTCAGGAAACGGTGGACCTCCTGCGAAATGTCAGACTCATGTTCCTTGCCCTGAGGGGGGTGGAAACGCGCCAGGTTGGTACCCGGCGGAATGACGTGCATGGCCTCGGGGCGATAGAAGTCGTACAACTCGTACTGCTCCTCGATTTCCTGGTGCGTACTGGTTATGACGCGCTCGGCCGATGCCAGAGTCGTCTCCTCGGCCGTGATCCGTCGAGCCATGTTGTATCGATCATCAATCGTCTGACTGTCCAGACCACTGGCCAGCAGTCGGTGCCGCTTGACCCGGCCCAGAGAATGACCTGTGTGTATCAATGGCAAGCCCATGAGATGCGAAACGCGACTGCCGATATACCCGGCATCGGCGTAGTGGCTGTGAATGAGGTCCGGTGTAACACCCTCTTCCCGGTAACGGTCGATCAGGTTATCGACAAAGGAATCCAGGTGGTCCCACAGCTGCTCCTTGGCAAGATAGCTCAGGCCACCGGCTTCGATACGCAGGATGCTGGCCTTGTCGGACAGAGGCTCGCTTTCCAGACCGTACTCCTCGCCCAGATGGTCCTCCCGGATAAGCCTTGTGACGAGATCGACCCGGGCCACGCCCTCGGTCTCTGCCAGAGCACGTGCCAGTTCCACCACGTAGAGCACCTGACCGCCGGTATCGGCATCGCGCCCCAATTCCAGTTCATTGGCACGAATCAGACCGTGCACACTGATCAGGCATATATGTAGTCCTTTCTGAGTTTTCATTCAGCCGTTTTCCGTACCTGTTGCTGATGTGATTGGTGCAATGGAAGCACCCGAGTTGCTGCCGGCCGCCGGCACGAGATTGACAGGCATGTGCACTACCGGTATCAACGCAAGGCCTTGCGGCATTCAGCACCATACCATTATGGGCAGATACTACCTTTGGGCCAGCTGCGGGAAAAAATTACAGCGCTGCAAATCCATGGACGATACCCTGCCCCATGGCAGTGCATTCTTTCCCTGTCTTCTGTACACCATCGATATGGCGCAAGCCATCGATCAAGAGTATAAGACGCTTCATGAACGTAACAACTACCATGACACCAACAAGTCACACCGGCCGTGGAACCAGACTGGGCATTCTGCAGGCAGGTCGCTCGCCAGAGGCGCTGCTGGAACACTATCAGGACTACAACAACATGTTTGTGGACCTGCTGGGCAAGGATTCCTTCGACTACCGTCACTGGCCGGTCCTGGACGGTGTCTTCCCGGACAGCATTGATGAAGCCGATGCCTGGCTGATAACCGGCTCGCGCTTTGGCGCCTACGAAGATCACGCCTGGATACCACCACTGGAGGCTCTGATAAGAGACATATACGCCTCTGGAAAGCCCATGGTCGGCATCTGCTTCGGACATCAGATAATCGCTCAGGCGCTTGGCGGCAAAGTCGAGAAATTCTCTGGAGGCTGGTCCGTCGGGCGCGTCGAATACAAACTCGATGAATCCGTCTTCGGCACCGGCACACCCTCCGCCGATGATGCCACTGCATTGATGGCCTTTCATCAGGACCAGGTGACACAGCCGCCCAGTGAGGCCAGAAACGTGGGCAGCAGCAGTTTCTGCAAACACGCAGCGCTGATCTAT
>CBDUIJ010000273.1:0-7999 GCA_965367215.1 uncultured Granulosicoccus sp. | reverse complement strand
TTCGCCATCGAGTATCAGTCTGTACGCCTGTTCACGCTCGCTTCTGGAGCATGTCCTGCGACTGAGGATGACGCCTGATACCGGAATCACTCTGTGTCCCGGTCATCAGATAATGCAGCTGGAGCATGATCGCTCAGCCAACTCGGTAACCGGTGTTCGCCTGTCTCGACCCGGCTCTGATACGGGAGAATTGATCGAGGCCGATCTGGTCGTC
Source organism: uncultured Granulosicoccus sp. (assembly GCA_965367215.1). Lineage (GTDB taxonomy): Bacteria > Pseudomonadota > Gammaproteobacteria > Granulosicoccales > Granulosicoccaceae > Granulosicoccus. The sequence goes on along the minus strand of CBDUIJ010000273.1, from coordinate 7,785 downwards.
GATGCCAGCGGATCGGTATCGAAGCTGCCTCGGTGGCTGGCGCAATGGTCTGATGACACAGGTCCCGATGAGGAAGAAGCTGCTCATCAGGCCTCATTCGCTGACAGGCACGATTTCAGCGTCAGTGAAACGAGCCTGTCACCGGGCCGCCGACAGGTATCGTGCTGGTATCACATCGATCCTGACGATGCACCCGACTGGCATTGCCTGGCGATTGCGCCGGATCCTTGCAATGACTATCGCGCCGTGATGATGTTGCGGGCGGAGCATGACCGTTGGGGGCTGGTAGTGGTCGACCCTACGCAGGGGCCATTGCCTGAATCACACGAGGAATTGCGGGAGCTGCTTGCTCGCTTCGACGATGACAAGCTTCGCAGAGTGCTCGAACGTGCCCGGCCGATATCCCCTGTGCACCGCTTGCGACCTTCGCTCAATCGCTGGCGACACTATGAGCAGATGGAGAACTGGCCAGCAGGGTTGTGTGCGCTCGGAGACTCTGTCTGCTCACTGGATCCCTATTCAGGGCTGGGCATGAGCGTGGCGGCTCGCGCTGCATTGCTGCTCAAGAAAGAAGCCGCCAGTAGCGTCGATGGGTGTCTGAACAGTCGCCACTTTCAAATGGCGTTGGCAGAACAGAATCGAGCCGCCTGGGAGCAGGCGACAGGGTGTGATACTAAAGGGCAAGCCTTGGGTGAGAACAGCTTGTTTCTGCGGCAGTTATACGAGGCAGCACCCGGGAGCCAGGCCATGGCGCACGCCATTCTCAACGTGCAGCATCTGCTGAGCCCCAGGGATTCGCTGATGAGCGCGGAATTCGCATGAAGATCGCCGTGCTGGGTGGAGGAACCGCCGGATACATCGCTGCGGCGCACATCAGTCACAAGCTGCCTGATGCGCAGTTGTTGCATGTGTTCGATTCCAGCATACCGACAATCGGTGTGGGAGAAGGCACAACTCCCCGCTTTCCCCTGTGGCTGAAGGAAGTCGCAGGCCTGGACTTTGCCGAGCTGGGCAAGCGCTGTAATGCAACTCTGAAGAAGGGTGTGCAGTTCGAGGGCTGGGGCTCGATGGGCAAGCCGTTCTTCAATCGATTTCAGCCATCGACATTGATCGGTTATCACATCGATGCCAGGGAGATCGTGCAAATCATTGCCGAACATGTCAGGGCCTGCCAGATAGACCAGTTCGTGGAAGCCATCACCCGTTCGGACAAGGGAGTCACTCTGCAACTGAAAGATGGCAGCAGCATCGAGTGTGATCATGTCTTTGATGCGCGCGGATTTCCGCGAGGCGAGATCGAAGAGGCCGAGCTCGGTGGCGATATCGTGACGTTGGACTGGATACCCGTCAACCGGGCGCGGTTGCGCTGGCTTGCCCCGAATGAGGCTACGACAGAGTCTCGGGCAGTGGCCAGAGCGCATGGCTGGATTTTCCAGCTGCCGCTGCGAGATCGGATCAATTGCGGCTACGTCTTCAATTCCTCCATCAGTTCCGATGAAGCGGTGGACCAGGATTTTGCTGCGTTCCTCCACGACGAAGAGGTTACCGACTGGCCGGAGCGAGGTGCGCTGAATTTTCCGAACTTCATGCGCAAGACCCTGTGCGATGGCCGGGTATTCCGGATAGGCAATACAGCCTCATTCATCGAACCGCTGGAAGCGACCGCCATCGGTACCGCCATCGTGCAAGTGCGCGCAGCAATAGACCTGATTGCCGGCAGCGCTGGTGAAGCTGGCCTCGGCACACTCCAGGTGGATGATTACAACGAGGCGATGAGCTCCTATACACTGCGTAATTCCCTGTTCATCGCGTGGCACTACAGCTGTGGCTCACAGTGGTCGAGTGAGTTCTGGCGCCATGCGGCACAGGGATTGAAGCGAGCAGCCCTCAATTGCGAGGTGCAGGCCGATCTTGAGTTGATGGCCGAATTCATGGAGTCGGCGCGTCATCTGCCGGTCAGTGCGCTGGGAACGTGTCAGGATCAGGCGCAGTTCAACAAGGATGTCTTTCCTCTGATAAGCCGGTATCTACCGTTCGGAAATTTCTCCGAACTCAATTTCGCTCAAATCGGACACGGCCTCGGGTACTACTACTCGAACCCCGTGCCGGATACAGCTGCGTCGAGTTGACCCATGTCCTTCATACCCGGATTTCAGGCTGGTGAGCGACTCTACGAAAGCAGGAATTCCCTGATTGTTCGGGCCAGTCGAGATCGTGATGGTCTGCCGGTCGTCATAAAGATACTGAAGAACGATTAGCCATCACCGGAGGAGCTGGCACGTTATCGCCGGGAATTCGAGATCACCAACAGTCTGGACCTGGCTGGAGTCATACACAGTTACGAGCTTCGGCGGCATGAAAAGACACTGCTGATGGTGTTGGAAGATTTCGAAGGTATGTCGGTTGCCGATCTGCTGGCAGATCGATCATTGTCACTCGACGAGTTTCTGGATGCGGCCATTCAGCTTGTCGAGGCATTGGTGCAGATTCACAAGGCGGACATCGTGCACAAGGATATCTGCCCGGCCAATCTGGTCATCAATCCGGGCACCGGTGAGATCAAGATCATCGACTTCGGCATTGCCACGCGGTTTTCTGTCGAACAGCCTGTGTTGAGCAGTCCCGAAGTGCTCGAAGGCACGCTGGCCTATATGTCGCCGGAACAGACCGGACGCATGAACCGGACACTGGACTATCGCAGTGATTTCTATTCACTGGGAGCCACGTTCTACGAAATGCTCACGGGCAGCCGCCCGTTCGACAATGTCGATTTCATGGAGCTTGTTCACAGCCATATAGCACGCGAGCCGGTTCCAGCGCATCGTCGCAATGCAGATGTGCCATTGCCGCTGTCGAAGATTGTCAGCAAGCTGATGAACAAGAAGGCCGAGAGTCGCTATCAGAGTGCGGTAGGTCTGCTGGCCGATCTTGAGACGGTCAGACAGGGGGAAGCACTGGAAAGGTTCGAGGCAGGGCGCAGTGATTACTCGAATCATTTCCATATACCCGAGCGCCTGTATGGGCGTGACAAGGAAGTGCAGGAGTTGCTGACAGCCTTCGACGCTGCGAGTCAGGGACGTGCCGAGATGGTGCTGCTTGGCGGTTATTCGGGGGTGGGCAAATCAGCGCTGGTTCGTGAGATACACAAACCGGTGACGGCGGCACGAGGCTACTTCATCGCCGGAAAGTTCGATCAGCTGCAAAGCAATACCCCTTATTCGGGGATGGTGGCGGCATTGCGCGATCTGGTCAGGCAGATTCTGACGGAGAGTGAAGACCGACTGGAACGCTGGCGTATGGATTTTCAGGCAGCCTTGTCACCCAATGCGCAGCTGATTCTGGATGTGCTGCCCGAGCTGGAATTGATCATCGGACCACAGCCCGGTTTGCCCGAGCTCGAATTTGCAGAAACCACCAATCGTTTCAAGAGAACCATTCGGCAATTTCTGCATACCCTTTGCAGTCGCGATCGCATGATTGTTCTGTTTCTTGACGATCTGCAGTGGGCCGACTCGGCGACACTGAGCCTGCTCGAGGCGGTGCTCTGCGATGAGGCGCTCAATCATCTGCTGTTGATCGGGGCCTATCGAGACAACGAGGTGGACAGTCAGCATCCGCTGAACGTTGCGCTGCACGCCATACAGCAAGGAGGCGGACGCGTTCAATCCATGACCGTGGCGCCTCTGACTCTGGCGGATGTCGTCAGGCTGCTGGCCGACACCTTGTCCGCAGACCGTGCACAGTTGACGGCTCTGGCCAGGTTGATCGTGCAGAAAACCCATGGCAACCCGCTGTTTGTCAGGCAGTTTCTTCTCGACCTTCAGCATGAAGGGCTGATCAGTCAGGTACCGTCCGGAACCGCCGAACGAGTGTGCTGGGAATGGGACCTGGATGCGATCAAGGCGGCGGGTATTACCGACAATGTCATAGACCTGTTGTTGAGCAAGCTGCAGCGCCTGCCGCAGGACGCTCAGGAGGCCTTGCAGCTGGCAGCCTGTATCGGCAACCAGTTCGATATCGACACGCTTGCCCTGATACAGCATTCCACACGGGAGGTGGCGTTCGAGAGTCTGCGTCTGGCCATGCACGAAGAGTTGATTCGACCGCTGACCCAGATGACGGCCTCTGATACCGAGGATGTCCTGTCGCCACTGATCGTGCGCGACTGGTGTTTCCAGCACGATCGTATCCAACAGGCGGCCTACAGTCTCATCGAACAGGACAGACAGAAGCAAGTGCATCTTGCCATTGGCCGACGGCTGCAGCAGACCTTGTCGCCAATGGCGCTGAAAGAGCGCGTATTCGAAGTGGTCGACCACCTGAACTTTGGCTGCGAACTGATCGAGGAGGAACAGGAAAGACTGGCGCTGGCCGAGCTTGATCTGATGGCCGCTCGCAAGGCAGCAGATGCAACCGCCTATCAATCGGCTCTGGCCTTGATTGTCACAGCCCAGAAGCTGGTCGATGACCCCGACTGGGCGCGCAGCTATCTGCTGACATCGGAGATAGTTCGTCAACGCGCCAAGCTGGAATACCTGAACGGTCACTTCGAACGCTGTTCGGAGTTGGTCCTCGTCTCTCTGGACAGATCACGGACGGATCTGGAGAAGGCTGAAGTCTATTTCACACGCATAGCGCAGCATACCCTGCTGACCGAATACCGAGAGGCACTGGAGGCCGGCTGCCGCGCACTGAAGCTGGTTGGCGTGGAGCTTTCCCTGGAGGATGTGCAGAGCGCCGGGGAACAGGCCATCGGTCAGGCGATCCAGATGCTCGAAGGCGTGGATATAGAATCCCTGATAGACAGACCGGCAGTGGACAGTGCCGAGATGGCACTGGCGCAGCGTTGTCTTCGTCATCTGACGATTGCAGCCTTTCTGTCCAATCAGCAGCTGTTCCCCCTGATTGTCGGAACCTCGGTCAGACTGTCGCTGGAACACGGCAATGCGCCGACGTCGGCCTTGTCCTTTTCCAATTATGGTCTGATGCTCGGTGCCTATATGGGCAGGTTCCAGGAGGGGTATCAGTTCGGCGAGCTGGCCTTGCGCCTGTGTGAGAAGTTTCAGGGGAAGGCACCCACGGCAACGGTTTGTCTGGTTCATGGCATCGAGCTGATGCCATGGGTGAAACACATCAGGTACTCGAAGCCGGTGATCGACAAGGGTTATCGAGCGGGCCTCGATTCAGGCGATATTCTGTGGGCCGGTTATCTGGTCATGTACCGGGTATTGCTGGATACCTTTGCGGGAAAACCGCTGGACGATATTCTAGATACCATGCCGGACCAGCTGGCGTTCAATGCCCGCACGCAGAATCCGGGGGCGACGGCCTGTATTGTGGCCTATCGGATTGTCCTGTCCACGATGGCAGGCCGAAGTCGCTCCAGTGCGGATTTTTCAGCTGAACAAGTCGATGAAGCCGGCTTTCTGCGATCCTGTGAGGAGCATCAGATTGCGATGGCGCTGTGCTTCTACAAGATTCAGAAAGCCCAGGCGCTGTATCTGTTCGGCAGGCCTTCCGAGGCGCTTGATGCCACGCGGGAGATCGAGGACAAGCTCAGCTATATCGTCAATCATCCCAACCTGGCAGATCGATTGCTCTACCAGTCCCTGTCGCTGAGTGCACTGCTGGAAGGCTACGATAGCGACACCCGTGCCAGAGCGATGGATCAGCTGGCAGACAATCTCGGGCAGCTCAGCGTCTGGGCAGAGAACTGCCCGGAGAATTTCCTGGCCAAACGCCTGATGGTCGAGGCTGAAATAGCACGTCAGGGCGATCGGGGGGCCGATGCTCTCGAACTGTACGATCGCGCCATCGATGCCGCCCACGAAGGGCAGTTTCTGCAGGATGAAGCGCTGGCCAACGAGCTGGCGGCCAGGTTCTGTCTGGACAGCCGTGCCAATTCCCGGGCAGGCGCCATGTACCTGCGAGATGCGCGGTATGCCTATCAGATGTGGGGAGCTCGGCGCAAGGTCGAAGAACTCGAGCTGGAATTTCCGCAGCTACTCACCGAGTATCGCGATGCACGAACCGCCTCCGCCGGACATGCCCATGTGACGTTCAGCACGCGCGATTTCACGACCCGGCAACTGGCCATGGCCAATCTGGATCTGGATACACTGGTGAAGGCCGGGGAAACCATTTCGGGCGAAGTGGTGCTGGGTAAACTGCTGGAACGCCTGCTCGCTATCGTCATGGAGAATGCCGGGGCACAGCGAGGTGTGCTGCTGCTGTCCAGAGACCGGGAACTGTTCATCGAGGCTGAAGCCAGCGTGCTGTCTGAGCAGACCTCCGTGCTCATGTCGATACCCATCGATTCGGCGGATGGCAGTACCTTGGTGCCGGCCGGGGTCATCCACTTCGCTGCCCGTACCGGGAACGGGGTTGTCGTGGGTGATGCTCAGATTGACGAGCGTTTCATGGCTGACCCCTATGTGCAGAGCAGTGGCTCACGTTCACTGTTGTGCCAGCCGATTCTGAGCCAGGGCGAGTTGATCGGTCTGGTCTACCTCGAGAACGAACTGATCAGCTCGGCCTTCACACCTGAGCGTACTCGCTTGTTGTCACTGCTTTCCGGACAGATCGCCATATCGATCAACAATGCCGAACTGGTTGAAAATCTTGAGGTCAAGGTGCGGGAGCGCACGCAGCAGCTGGAGGTGCACTCACGTTTCATCGAACAGACATTCGGGCGCTATCTGTCCAGCGAGATTGCCGGTAGCCTGCTCAAATCCACCGATGGTCCTGACTTCAGCGGTCGGAAGACGACGGTGACCGTGTTGATGTCCGATTTGCGAGGGTTTTCGATGTTCTCCGATTCGCTCGCACCCGAGACCATTGTGCGTTTGCTGAACAACTACCTGAGTGAGATGACCACGGTCATTCAGAAATACAATGGCACTATCGACGAATTCATTGGCGATGCCATTCTCGTGATCTTCGGGGCACCTTTTCAGCGTGCCGATGATGCCGAGCGCGGCGTGGCCTGTGCGCTGGAAATGCAGTTGATGATGGCTCGAGTCAATGCCTGGAATGTACTGAATGGTCTGCCCGAGCTGGAAATGGGTATCGGCCTGAACACCGGTGAAGTGGTGGCCGGCAATATAGGATCCAGCAAGCGCGCCAAGTACGGGGTCGTTGGCAGCAACGTCAACATGGCCGGCAGAATAGAAGGCTATACCGTTGGCGGTCAGATACTGATATCGCAGGCAACCCGTGATGCCGTCCAGTCGCCGCTGCTGCTGGTTGATATCGGCAGCGTGGAGCCCAAGGGCGCCGCACACCCGATCAAGCTGTTCGATGTAAAAGGCCTGCAGGGCAATCATGATCTGCGCCTGCCTGCTCACGATGAGGAATGGGTCGAGCTCAAGCAGAGCCTGTCACTGGGTTTCAGGTATCTGGAGGGCAAGATGCTCGAAGGTCGTATCCGGCGAGGCAGCATGACAGGTCTGTCGTCGCAGGAAGCCGAGATTCATTGTCGCCAGGTTCCGCCACCCTTTACCGATCTCTGGCTCGAACTGGATGCCGGAGACGGGGCAGAGGTGATCACCGGAATTTACGGCAAGGTGCTGCGAGCCACGTCGAAACCCGACGGCTTCATTCTGCGTTTTACCGCCATGCCGGACGATGCCAGACGTCGTCTGCTCGATGCCAGAACGCAATCGACGTCGGATTCGCCCGAGGATGGCAATCCGTCTCGGGCGACTCCGGCTGACACGTCCGACTGATTGCAGCTGATTGGCAGGAGCATCGTATCGTTGCGCCAGTCGAGCGTGCCTATGTTAT
>CBDUIJ010000272.1:0-8027 GCA_965367215.1 uncultured Granulosicoccus sp. | reverse complement strand
CCCTGTTTGGTCGGCGCTCACTGGAGTTGCTGATGGAGACCGGCAAGGACAGAGAGGCGCTTTCTGAATCAATGCAACTGTGGAATTCTACCGGCAGTCCGGATTTTGCGTTCACCGCCATGCAGTTGGCCGTCAAGGTCGGCGACAAGGACGTGCAGCAGCAGTTTCAGCCGGGTAGTCCTGACAGCGAGTCTCTGCAGGACTCCCCGGTGTACTGGGCGCAGCTTGCCACCGAACGTCTGCAGCGGGCAGATGCCGCTGGAGCCATAAGCGCCTACGAACGTGCTCTGCAAATCGACCCTTTGCATATCGAGTCCATCGCGGGTCTGTTATGGACGAGCATCGGCGAACAGGATGAAGTGCGCCTGATGAAATTGCTGCAGGAGCATCGCCAGCTGGCCGAGCAGACGCCAGCGCTGTGGCAGGCCATGGCCATGGGTTATCTGCAGATGGGCGCCGCTTCTGCGTCACTGCAATGGTTTGATCGTCTACTGGATCAGATAGAAGCGGATTACGCCATGTTGCTCACATACGCTGACGCTCTGGAGTATGCCGGTCGCAGTGCCTCGGCACTGAAGGTACGCCAGTACACGCTGCAGCAGCTTCGACCCTTGCTGGTCGAGGGGACCGCAGAAGAACAGGGCTTGTTGTTGCGACAATACAGCCGACTTTCCGCTCGTTATGCCGGCGTGGAGCCGAACGAGCAACTGATGACGCATCTGCTGAAGACCGATGCGGATGAAGGCTCTGAAGCGGATGATCTGTGGCGTCAGGATATGGCCATTTCATGGCTCATGGCGACGCAGCAGTTCGAGCATGCCCGTCTTGTCATGGCGCAGTTGCATGCCAGGCGCATGCAGGCGCCTGTCTGGCAGCAGGTAGCGCTGGCATTGAATGAAGAGGATGACGCGGCTCTGAACGCATTGGTGCAGGCCAGTGGTCCATTGTCCGTGGGTAATCACATACTCGCGCTACGCCAGCTGGGTAATGAGCGTGAAGCCTATGCCATGGTGCAGCAGGTCATGCGCCCCGGGCCACGCATGGCAGGTGTGACGCTGGATGATCTGCGTGTGGCGCAGGATCAGTACGTACCTCTGCGCGATTCTCGCCCCAGCTTTGTCTCGGGTGCCGTGGATAGTCGCAACTCGGGCAAGTTGAACATCAACGAGAGCGGCGTTCGCGTCAGGCATACCTTTGCCGGGCAGAACCTGGGCATGTCCCTGGACATGACGCGGCGTCGCCTGGATTCGGATCGCTATGATGTGGCAGGCAATGAGGAACAGGATGATGTGGCCTTGTCCCTGTACTTCGGCAATACCCGTCTGGGTGGACGAGTGACCAGCGGGTTTCTGCGCAATGGGCGTGATGATCTGATGTATGCCAATGCCGCCTTTGCTGCTGCTCTGCGTGACCGGCGTAGTCGCGTGTCCACGGAGCTGGCCTATAACGAATCGGTGGAGTTGTCACCCGAGCTGATCATTGGTGCCAGGCAGCACCGCGTCAGTGTGGCCTACGATGCCGATATCGGACGACGTGAGTTTGTCCGCGTGCAGGCCGACGCTACCGAGATCAGCAGCCGTGTGGAACAGAGCAAGGTGGCCAGAGGTCTGGGTGGCAGTGTCGAGCTGGGTATGCGTGGCAGCTTTGGCAGTAACAACTGGTCGACCAGCGTTCGGGCGGCGCATCTCGAGCACGACAGGGAGGCGCAGCTGCCGGACGAGCTTCGACTCACTCGGAACAGCACCATGGACTCGGTGCTGGCAGAGGAAGTGCAATCCCTTTCTCTGGGTGCGTCACTGTCACGCGGTGGCATCAATGCGGATTTTCCGCAGGTCAGCTCACCGCGTTACTTCCTGAGCGCCAGTGTGGGACAGAACTGGCCTGACAAGGTCGTGGGTTTTCAGCTGGGAGCGGGGGCCGGCATACGCGTACTGGGAGGTGATGAGCTGAGCTTCTCCCTGTCGCATGATACCCAGCCAACCATTCGTCGCTCAGGAGACACCACCGCATTGGGCGTCAACTATCGTTATCACTTCCAGTAACGGTCTTGTGCGGAGTCGATAGACGCACCTCACGGGGGGCAGAGCACTGGCCTGAACGACCTGCACTCATCACAGGGCAGGTCGGGCAGTGGCTCTTCAGAAAGCCCGGAATGTCACGAGTGTCTCGGTGTCCCTGATACCGCCGACCGCGTGTATATGGGTGTTGACGAACTGTCCGACATCCACGTCATCTTCCAGATACAGCTTGACCAGCAGATCGAAGGAGCCTGCGGTTGAATGGATTTCCGAGGCAATCTCGAGCTCCGCAATGCGGTTGGCTACGTTATAGGATTCGCCGAGCTGGCATTTGATTCGAACGAAATAGGCGCGCATGTCGATGGGTCCGGTCGGTTGCGTATCTGGAAAAGGGGTCAGAAATTGCTGCGTGTACGACGAATGGCATCCGCCCAGCCGGCAGTGACACGCTCTCGCAGTTCACTGTCCATGTCGGGAGAGAATTCGTGCTCCTGTTTCCAGTTGGCACTCAGTTCGTCCAGTGAATCGTAAACGCCTGTCTGCAAGCCGGCAAGGTAGGCCGCTCCCAGAGCGGTGGTTTCAGTCTGCAGGGGGCGTTCGATGGCGATATCCAGCACATTGGCCAGGTACTGGCTGAGCCAGTCATTCTTGACCATGCCGCCGTCGACACGCACGGTATGGATATGAGCGCCGTCCTGGCGCATGGCGTTGAGCAGGTCCATGGTCTGATAGCAGACAGATTCGAGCGCTGCGCGGGTGATGACAGAGGGGCCTGAGTCGCGAGTCAGACCGAACAGCGCGCCTCGTGCTTCGGCATCCCAGTAGGGTGCGCCGAGGCCGGTAAAGGCGGGCACCAGGTAGACACCATGGTTGTTGTCCAGACTCATGGCCAATGCCTGAGTTTCCTCTGCTGACTGGATGATGCCCAGTCCATCGCGCAGCCATTGAACCGCGGCACCGGCGACGAAAATCGAGCCTTCGATGGCGTAGGTTGTCTGTCCGTCAAGCCGGTAGGCAATGGTGGTCAGCAGCTTGTGGGTAGAGGAGATGGCTTCGGTGCCGGTATTGAGCATCATGAAGCAGCCGGTGCCATAGGTACTCTTGACCATGCCCGGTTTGAAGCACACCTGACCGATGGAGGCGGCATGCTGATCACCTGCCACGCCTGCTACGGGAAGCTCGACGCCCAGTACGGATTTGTCAGTCGTGCAGAAATTCGCCGCTGAATCGTGAACGTCCGGTAGCAGGGATTTGGGCACATCGAGGATGGAGCACAGCTCGTCGTCCCAGCGGTTTTCATGGATATCGAACAGCAGGGTGCGCCCTGCATTGGTGGAGTCGGTGGCGTGTACCCGGCCACTGGTCAGGCGCCAGATCAGGAAGCTGTCAATGGTGCCGAAGGCCAGTTCACCCTTGTCGGCACGGGCTCTGGCGCCATCCACATTGTCCAGAATCCAGGCCACCTTGGTGCCGGAAAAATACGGGTCGAGCAGCAAACCGGTTTTGGCGGTTACCGTCTCGGCATGGCCTTGCGCCTGCAGATCGCGACAGCGCTCGGCGGTACGACGATCCTGCCAGACGATGGCGCGGTGGATGGGCTTGCCGGTTTGTCGATCCCAGATGAGGGTTGTTTCGCGCTGATTGGTGATACCGATGGCGACCACCTTGCGATTGGCCGATTCGGCCTTGGCCAGAGCTTCCTGACAGACAGCGAGGGTGGAAGACCAGATTTCCTCAGGGTCATGCTCGACCCAGCCGGACTGGGGGTAGTACTGCTTGAACTCGCGCTGTGCAACCGCGAAAGTGCTGCCATCCTTTTCGAAGAGCATGGCACGTGAGCTTGTTGTCCCCTGATCGATGCTCAAAAGCAGTGGCGTGGTCATGGTGGCTCCCTGTTGTTATCCCGGTCATTGTACTGAGGAGTGCGTGGTCTGACGATCCTTGCGAATCGGCTTCATGACGCATTCATTCATCGAAAGGCGGTGGAAAAAGTTGTTTCGGACGTGGTGTTTCGTTTAAGGTTTCGTTTCAGCGTGATCTTCACGAAACGAAACCGTCACAATGTCCGAGAATCGCCGCCTATCCATTCTGGATATTGCCCGAAAAGTGGGCGTAGTAACAGTGGACGAGCTGATTTCTCGTTTTGACGTAACGCCACAGACCATCCGCAAAGACCTCAACCGCCTGTGTGATGAACGTCTTCTGACGCGCACTCACGGTGGAGCTCGACTCGCCTCCAGTGTCGAGAACATGAGCTACGAGGCCCGCCGGATGCTGGCCAGCGATCAGAAGCAGGCCATCGGCAAGGCAGTCGCCGGCATCATTCCGGATGATGCATCCCTGTTTGTCAATATCGGCACGACTACAGAGGCCGTCGCTCAGGCGCTGTTGCAGCATCAGCGTCTACTGGTGATAACCAACAATATCAATGTTGCCTCCCTGATGCGACCCTATGCGCAAAACAAGGTGATTATCGCTTCGGGAGAGGTTCGTTCAAGCGATGGTGGCGTTATTGGCGAGTCTGCCGTGGATTTCATCAAACAGTTCAAGGTCGACTTTGCCGTTATAGGTACTTCTTCGATAGATGCCGATGGCGCCTTGCTCGATTACGATTACCGTGAGGTGAAGGTGTCGCAGGCCATACTGTCAAATGCCCGTCATGTCATTCTCGTTGCCGACAGCAGTAAACATGAGCGTTCCGCACCGGTGCGCATCGGACATATCTCGCAGGCCCACAGTTTCGTTACCGATCATTGTCCCAATGCCGCCTTCAGGGCCTTGCTTGAAAGTTTCGATGTGCAAGTGATCGAAACTGATGCACAGGGCACCAGCGATGCCCGGTCGCGTCCGGAGGCCGGTAGAGGTGCCACTTTCGATTGACTTTCGGTTTGTGGGGTATTAGTGTCGTCGGGGAACGGGGGTGTTGACCGATCCTCACTGTTTCCCATCAATTCGCCTTCATGGAAAGCCATGCTCGAACTGGATAGAGTCAGCAAGCAAGTCGGTGCCAGCCTGCATATCAACAATGTCAGTCTGCAGCTGGAGAAGGGCTCGCTGAATGTGTTGCTGGGTCCCACCCTGTCGGGCAAGACCAGCCTGATGCGCCTGATGGCAGGCCTGGACCGACCCACCTCGGGCAATGTCCTGGTCGATGGCAAGTCGGTTACCGGTGTGTCGGTGCGGGGTCGCAACGTGGCCATGGTGTACCAGCAGTTCATCAACTACCCGGCCATGACGGTGTACGACAATATCGCCTCGCCGCTGCGGCTGGAAGGCGCCAGTAAATCCGTCATTGAAAGCAAGGTGCGCGAAGCTGCCGAACTGCTCAAGCTTACTGATTATCTGGACCGTACACCGCTCAACCTCTCGGGTGGTCAGCAGCAGCGCACGGCGCTGGCCAGAGCACTGGTCAAGGGGGCCGAGCTGGTACTGCTTGACGAGCCGCTGGCCAATCTGGATTACAAGCTGCGCGAGGAGCTGCGAGTCGAGCTGCCACGTCTGTTTGCCGAGACCGGCGCCGTCTTCGTCTACGCCACCACAGAGCCGCATGAAGCTCTGCTGCTCGGCGGCAAGACCATCACCTTGCATGAAGGTTCGGTCACGCAGTTCGGGCCTACCATCGATGTCTACAACCGACCGGTGGATCTGCAGACCGCTCAGACCTTCTCCGATCCGCCGATGAACGTCATCAGTGTCGATGCACGGGCAGGCCAGCTGCAGGCCGGAACACATGTGCTGGGCAGCGTGCCTGCCGAGGGCGAAGGCGTGGCAGATGGTGATTACACGCTGGCTTTCCGTCCACACCATGTCTCGTTGACTCAGACGGCGACGCATACCGTTCCTGTCGGAGCCATCGTCGGCACCAGCGAGATCACGGGCTCTGAAACCTATATGCACGTCAGTGTCGAGTCCGGTTCCGGCAAGGTCCCCTGGGTCGTACTGACGCATGGCGTTCATCGAGTCAGTAATGGTGAGGCCATTACGGTGTATCTGGATCCAGCGCGCTACTACCTGTTTTCCGGTAGCGACGGTTCGCTCCGCCGGGCGCCTTCAACTCACGCGCAGGCCGCGTAGCACGGAAATCTCATGGCACAGATTACGCTGGACAAACTGGCACATTCCTATCTTCCCAACCCGAAGAGCGACGATGACTTCGCGCTGAAACAGATCGACTATGTCTGGGAAGACGGTGGCGCCTACGCCCTGCTCGGACCGTCGGGCTGCGGCAAGACGACCTTGCTGAACATCATTTCCGGCCTGCTGATTCCTTCCAGCGGGCACGTTCGTTTCGACGCCAACGATGTCACCGAGCTGTCGACCGAGGCGCGCAACATCGCCCAGGTGTTTCAGTTTCCGGTCATCTACGACACCATGACAGTGGAAGAGAATCTGGCCTTTCCTCTGATCAACCGAGGCGTGGACAAGCGCGAGATCAGCAAGCGCGTCAACGACATGCTGCAGACACTCGACCTGACCGACAAGGCCAAGCGCCGTGCCAAGGGGCTGACCGCCGATGAAAAGCAGAAGATTTCGCTGGGCCGCGGATTGGTGCGCTATGACGTCAATGCCATCCTGTTCGATGAGCCGCTGACGGTTATCGACCCGCACATGAAGTGGCAACTGCGCACCAAGCTCAAGGAGCTGCACGAGCAGTTCAGCCACACCATGATCTACGTCACTCACGACCAGACCGAAGCCTTGACCTTCGCTGACAAGGTGGTGGTCATGTATGAAGGGGAGGTGGTGCAGATCGGCACACCGGAAGAACTCTTCGACGAGCCGGCGCATACCTTTGTCGGTTACTTCATCGGCTCTCCGGGCATGAACATTCTGCCGGGTGAGGTCAGCGGCAATACGATACGCATGGCCGAGCAAGGCTTCTCGCTGGATCGCGCCTGGCAGGCTTTGTCGGGCAAGACGGAGATCGGCATTCGCCCTGAATTCATTCGTGTCACGACACGAGAACAGGCCGGCGACGCCGGTGTGCCGATGCAGGTCAGTTCGGTGGAGAACATCGGCCGGCACCAGATCGTGCGCGGTTCGGTCAATGGCGTCACCATCGATGCCGTGGTGCCTGAAGGTGCGGCGATACCCACCGATGCCTACGCGGTATTCGACACCGATCGCATCAATGTCTACCAGAACTCTCACCTCGTGCGGGGGACCCGCTGATGGATAACAAACCGTTCAACAACCGGGCCTGGTTCTTCGTCCTGCCGGTCTTCGTGCTTGTCGCCATCAGCGCCATCATCCCCTTGATGACGGTGGTGAACTATTCGGTACAGGATACCTTCGGCAACAACCAGTTCTTCTGGGCCGGTACCGAATGGTATTCGGATGTACTCTCGTCCAGTCGGTTTCATGATGCACTGATACGCAATCTGATTTTCTCCGGCATCATTCTCGCCATCGAGATCCCCCTGGGTATCGCCATTGCCCTGACCATGCCGCGCAAGGGTATCTGGGTGCCGGTGTGCCTGATCCTGATGGCGCTGCCGCTGCTGATCCCCTGGAACGTGGTGGGTACCATCTGGCAGGTGTTCGGACGAGCCGATATCGGCCTGCTCGGACATACCTTGTCGGAGCTGGGTGTGAACTACAACTATGCCACCAATTGGCTGGATGCGTGGATCACCATCGTCATCATGGATGTCTGGCACTGGACCAGCCTGGTTGTGCTGCTGTGCTACTCCGGACTGGTGGCGATTCCCGAAGCCTATTATCAGGCAGCCAGAATCGACGGTGCCTCCAAGTGGAAGGTCTTCCGCTACATTCAGTTGCCCAAGATGCAGCGCGTCCTGCTCATTGCGGTGCTGCTGCGTTTCATGGACAGCTTCATGATCTACACCGAACCCTTCGTGCTCACCGGTGGTGGTCCGGGTAACTCGACAACCTTCCTGTCCATCGATCTGGTGAAGATGGCGATTGGGCAGTTCGATCTGGGGCCTGCGGCAGCCATGTCCATCATCTACTTCCTCATCATTCTGCTCATGTCGTGGGTGTTCTACA
>CBDUIJ010000271.1:0-8032 GCA_965367215.1 uncultured Granulosicoccus sp. | reverse complement strand
GAAAACCGGGTATTGATGTGCCTGAATCCGGAATGAGCTTGTCAGGGATCGACGGGGAAGAGACGACGTGGCCGTTTGAATTCTGGTGCTGGCTCTGGCTGTGTTTCCGACTCCAGTCCAAAATTCCAGCTTTCCAGCTTTCCAGCTTTCCAGCTTTCCAGCTTTCCAGTTCTCTAGCTCTCCAGCTCTCTAGCTCCAGACCCACGCTCACACTGTCACTGGCCAGGCCTGGATCCGCCAACTCCCTATTCTTTGATAATCATCTGGCTGAGACGTTTGCCATGCCCGCCTGGGCATGGTGCTGCCACGGCCTTGTCACGCAGACCGCAAGACAGCCTGGCCCGGTTTTCTGTGCGCCCCTTCGCACACTTCTTTCCTTTCTTACACCGTTGTAAACGTCGAGCAAAACCGGAGACAACTCCGGAGCCGACACTACTGCCCTATGACGACACGGCCGTGCCTTGCGAGGAGTTGTTCTCGAGGCACCCGGTCAAGTCTGTTGAAGATCCGATAGTTCTCCTGCCGTCCGATGAAGCTGAACAGTAATTCTTCAGAGGGACGCTCTTGTATTTCAATAATTCGCTACCTCGACTGATCGATATTCAGGCAGGCAGTTTTTCAATGCGGATTTCAGCAAGACAGGCGAGTGGTAAAAATAGACGCGAAATGAATACGTTGAACGAAAAACAAGAAAAAACGGCGCAAATGCAATCGACAGGGGAGATGCATCTCGCCTGCTCCAGGGATTCCATGACTGTATTTACAGGCAGGTCCTCGGCTGCCAGTAATATTGGTAAACTGCTTCGGCCGATAGTGGCCGCGGGCTTGCTGTTCGGTCTGGCCGCTAATGCCAGTGCAGAACACAACCTGGGAATCGAGCCCGAGAATACCGGCTGGTCTTTCCAGTTCGATAACGATGTATTTGTCGGTGGTAACAAGGATCAGGATTACACGGGTGGATTTGCCGTGACCATGTCCGGTCGTCGGGCCGAGAACTACCGTTGGTCCCCTGCAGCGCTGCGGCGCTGGACAGATCACCAGCTGGGGTTCGAGGAACGCCTGATGGAGAACTCCGAGCATTATTCAAAACATGCGCTGGAGTGGGGTGCCGCCCTTTTCACGCCGAACGATATCACCTCGACTCAAGCCAACCCGGACGACCGCCCTTACGCCAGTCTGTTCTTCCTGAACAGTACCGAGCAGACCGTGTTTCCCGAGCGATCCCTGTCGCTGAAATCCAGTCTGACACTGGGCGTTCTGGGCCTGGACTTTGCCGACAATCTGCAAAGTGGTATCCACAAGGTATTGGGAAGCACTCAGCCCGAGGGATGGGATAATCAGATTTCATCCGGTGGTGAGTTGACCGCCAGGTACTCCTTGAGTCTGCAGAAAACGGCTTTTCTGCATCGTTACTCGAACGGACTCAGCCAGGAATTCAACTGGACTGCCGAGGCGGACGTCGGATTCACCACAGGATTTGGCGGTGGTTTCAACTGGCGCTTCGGTCGTATCGGCACACCCTGGTGGACGTTCAACCCGCATCAGTCAGAGTATCTGAACCTCGGCTCGAACATCGCCTCCGGTGTGGCGGCGACCAGTACCAAGGAACGTTATGTCTATCTGGGTAGTAGTGTGAACGTGAATATCTACAACGCGTTTCTGCAAGGTCAGTTTCGTGATAGCGCGGTTCAGGCCGATAACGATGATGTGCTGCCGGTGAGTGCAGATGCGTGGGCCGGTGTCAGTGTGGAAGTTGTACCCACACTGCATGTCGAGGCTTTTGTACGAGCGCGTACTCGTGAACTGGATCGACCGGATGCCCGTGCGCCAAGTTGGGCCGGACTGATCATTCGCCGCACCTTGTAGTATTTATCGCCGAACCGTTCAGTATTTCTGGAAGCAGGAATTGCGGCAGTTCCAATACGGGGATGCGGCTCAGGAATTGATACCGAACTGAGCCCTGATGCGCCCCCGAATCTCATCGATGGTCTGGTAGGCACCAATCAGCAGTCGTTTGCGGGTCTCGCCGATCTTGACCAGTGGCATTGAATCACTCAGGGTTTCACCGCGAGTCGTCTGGTCGACATGCCAGCTCAAGCGGAGATCGGCGAGCAGTCCGTAGGCAACGATGCTCTCTTGAGCCGTGTCGTGTAGTTGGGGGTCATTATCGCGTAGCCAGGCCAGGCGCTCTGCGGTGTTGGTCTGTTCCAGCCAGCCATTGTCCAGGCAGAACAGGCGCGCAGCATGGGTCACCAGGTGCGTACCGTGCAGTTTGAGATTCAGGGCCAGGCCCTGCCCGTCGTTGTAGCCTTTCAAACGCAGGCTGGGGAAAGAGCGTAGCGGCAGCGCAGGTACCAATGCTTCACGCGCCAGTGCCATCAGGAAATGGCGCCGCTCCTTGATGATCTGCAGGAGCTCGGCCTTGAGTTCGCTGCACAGATTGCCAGCCCCGTAAACCGATCGACAGTCCAGTAGGGCGCTGATCCACAGGAAGCGAACCTCGTCGGCGTCGGACATCCATTCCTGAACCGCGGTGCTCCAGCCCTGCACGGTGTGACGCATCAAGGGGTTGCCTGCCATGATATTGGCTTCACAGACTGCAATGCCTGCAACTCCCAGCATGTCGTTGGCTTCGGCTGCCAGACGGGCAAGCCAGGCATCAGCCAATTCGGGTGTCGGGCAGTCATAGACGATGGCATTGTCCTGATCCGTTCGCAGGCCCATCTCGCCACGTCCTTCCGAGCCCAGAGACAACCAGCACCAGGTCAGACCTTCGGGGGCTGCTTCCAGTCGGCTGCAGACGATATCGAGCACACGCACGGTCATGGCATCATTGAAGCGCGTGTTTATCTGCAGAAGATCCTCGGCACGCACACCGCGGCGATACAAGGTCACGATCATCTGATCTGCCGCCTTGCGTAATTTGCACAGTTCCTTTGCGCTGTCCGCCTGCTCGACACGCCGACGCAGGGCAGTGGGGCTTGTCAGCAATACACGGGCAAGATCGGTATCGCTGATGACCCCCTGAAGTGCACCGGCATCGTCCAGCAATACGAGATGTCGCCAGTTGCGATCTTCCATGGCCATCATGCCCTCGAACACCGATGCACGAGCCCGTATCGTCAAGGGGTCGGGCTTCATGATGCTCGAGATGGGGGCGTCCGATGAGAGCCCGCCGGCGACGACCTGATTACGCAAGTCTCCGTCTGATACCAGTCCGACAGGACGATCACCGGATTTGACGACAATACAATCCGCGTCGCGTTTCGACATGATTCTGGCAGCGTCACGTATCGACATGCTCGGTTCACACACCGGCACGGGTCCATTGTCGAGTTCCACCAGGCGTTGGCCAAACAGGAAGCGACTGCCTGCGACATCATCGAACGCACCCATCTCACGTTCGAAACGACGCAGGTCGGCCTGGAACCAGGCGGCAAATACCGGGTGACGCGCAAACAGGGCCAGCAGCGCTGCATGCCTGATTTCCAGAATCTCGGCCTGTCGGGAGATTTCTGCGCGATAGGGGGGCGGCATCTTCCGGAGCATGGCGAAGTGACCAAACACTTCATTGGCTCGCAGATGCCTGACCGTCATCTGTTGTTCCGACTCTACCAGCCGAACACGCCCCGAGAGAATGACGAATACCGAGGGGGCCGGGTTCCGGGCTTCTTCGTCAATGACACTGTCGCCGGCGGCCAGTGTCGACAGTGTTGCGGTATTGCAGAGCTCGCTCAGAGAGGATTCCGGCAAGCTGTCAAAAGGCGTGACATGGCGTAGCCGGGCAAGGATGTGTTCTTGTGTGGACTCGCTCAATGTCGTTTGCTCATCCAGTAAGGCTTGAAGCGGGTCGCTGCCCGATTGACACCGGATTGTATCGCAGAGTCAATCGGGCAGTTGTCATGCTGTAACTCCGTGGACTCAGCTACCGCTGTGCGGTGCTGATCCGGCGCGTGCGGAGAGCTTGAGCAGGCAGCCGATTCCCAGAACGATACCGCCGGTCACGACAAATCCCATGACCGCCCCTGTGCTTCCTTCTGGCTGCGGTACCAGCAACAACAGGAAGATGCAGGCGCCATAGAGAATGGCGAGTATGCCGAGCTTGTTTCTCTGTTCCAGATCGGCTGCTGTGGCGCCTTTTTCCTTCGAGACAACCGGCGTTTCGATATCGGTGAAGAAGGACTCCACTTCGCGAGTTCTTTCTTCCGTAAGCCCCTTGTAGAAGCGCTTGGTGAAGAAGAAGAAACCCATGGTGACGCTCAAATGCAGGAACATCGATACGATGAAGAGCAGGTCAGCCCCTTCGCGGGAGGTGAATTCGACACCCAGCAGATTACCGAACATATCGGCAGTCAGGACGAACTTGGACAGCAGGGAAACACAGAGTCCTACCAGTACCGTGGCCCAGGGCGCCCAGTCGGGAACCCGCTTGATCAGGATGGCAAGTGTCAAGGGGATCAGGATCGGCATCTGGATCAGACTGCCTGTCTGCAGCATGATATCGAACAGGCTCAGCTCCTTGAGTGAAGAGATGAACAGGCCGACCAGCACGATGACCAGACCGAAGCAGAAGGTCAGGATCTTGCTCATCCGCATCAATTCGCGGTTGGTGGCAGCGCCCTTCTTGATGATCGGGTTGTAGAAGTTCAACACCATGATGCCGGCACTGCGATTCAGTCCGGAGTCCATTGATGACATGGTTGCGGAGAACAGGGCCGCGATCATGATGCCCACCATGCCGACGGGCATGACCGTATCAACGAAGGCGAGGTAGGCCGCATCCCCGGCCTTGCTGCCCAGCGTCGGGTACTGTGCGGCCAGGTCGATGCCCATGACCGCAGTTGCCATGGGTGGCAGAAACCAGACGAAGGTACCGGCAAACATCAGTATCGCTGCCAGCAAGGCGGCTTTCTTGGCGTTGATGCTGTCCTTCGCCACCAGATAACGGGAGGCATCGAACATGTTGTTGGTACTGAAGATCTGTTTGGTGATGGACATCATGCACCAGACGAAAAACAGGGCCGCGTAGTTGAGGTTGTTGGTGAACAGGTCGCGAGGAAATTCCGTGACGACTTCAACCACACCGATTTCGGTGGCAACAAACAGAGTGGCCGTTATGGAGATCGCCATGATGACCAGCATCTGGATATAGTCACTGGCCACAACAGCCCATGATCCGCCGGAGAGCGAGACGAACATGACGATGACGCCCGTGATGACGATTGTCATTTCGATGCTGATGCCGAACACGGCAGAGGTGAAGATGGCCAGGCCGTTGAGCCAGATGCCAGCCTGAATCACGCCGATTGGCACTTGTGCCCAGGTGAAGAACTGTTCATTGACCCGGCCGTATCGTCGCTTGATGGCGTCGATGGGGGTAATGCAGCGGGTTTGCCTGAATACCTCGGCGACAAACAGGAAGGAGACAAAATAGCCGACAGCATTGCCAAAGAAAATGGCCGCTACCGACAGACCGTCGTTATAGGCCTTGCCGGCGGCACCGGTAAACGTCCAGGCGCTGAACTGCACCATGAAGGCACTGGCGCCAGTCATCCACCAGAGCATCTTGCCACCACCACGGAAATACTCGCTGGGGTTCTCGGATTTCCCGCTGAACATGAATCCGATGGCGACGATGAATATCAGATATAGCGATATCAACGCCAGATCCACCCTGCGCTCGAAAATCATCGAGCCAATTTCCGTTTCCATGCTTTTCCTCTTCTCCTGATTACTCGGTCCAGTGGTCCTTCTCGGTCGGTGCTTGCGGCCAATCGACATTTCGATTTGACAGCAATGTCAGACAGCTGTTATCTCATGGTGGGTGAGACTGAAATATTCCTGAGATATCTGTTGTCGCTTCTGATATATCAATTTCGAGACGCCAGCATACCAAGGTGCGATCAATGTCGCAATATTTCAGGGCAGGCTGTTTCATAGCTGGGCAGTGACCTTGTGCCGACATTCGTAACAAGCGTGAAATTGCTGCCAGACAGGCCTTCAGGGCATTGTGGCGAGATTATTCAGTAAACTCGTGTGAGTAATAAGCATTAAAATGCAAGGCTCGATGATCTTGCCCTTCCATCAAACATTTTCTTATCGCTATTTGCCTGTAATATCTTGCCGCTGAGCAGCCGTATGGGTGGTCGCTCTGCGCAATGCCGGAATATCAGCCGGACGTAAATCAATAATCAGGGACAGGCATGGATTCGATAACACTGGCACCTCGTCTGGTCATTGCCGGTACGCACTCGGGAGTCGGCAAGACAACCGTGGCGACGGGACTGATGGCGGCCTATCGACAACGAGGTGTCGCGGTGGCATCGGCCAAGGTCGGACCGGACTTCATTGACCCGGGTTATCACTCGGTTGCCACCGGTCAGGCGCCGCGCAATCTGGATGCCTGGCTGTGCGGCGCTGAGTCCATGGCCCCCTTGGCGGCGCGAGCCGGGAACGGGGCGGAGTTGTTGATCGTGGAAGGTGTCATGGGTCTGTTTGACGGGGCAGTGGACGGCACACCTTCATCAACGGCCGATATTGCCTGTCTGATCGATGCACCCGTGGTACTGGTGGTGGATGGGTCGGCGATGAGTGCCTCGATTGCGGCTCTGGTGCGCGGTTATCGCGATCACAGGCCCGAGCTGGATTTTGCAGGAGTCATACTCAATCGAGTATCCAATACCCATCACCGTACCTTGCTGGTGGAAGCACTTGACGCCATTGATGTTGAAGTGCTCGGTACTGTCGGCAAGGATGAATCGCTGACCTGGCGTGATCGTCACCTGGGCCTGATTCCTGTTGAGGAGCAGACATCCAGTGTCTCTGAATCCATAAACCGACTGGGTGCCACGATTGCACAATCGTGTGATCTCGAACGCCTGCAGCGCATCGCTCAGGCCGGCAAGCTTCGAGACGTGGCCACACTGCCGGAGCCTGCAAGAGTCGGCAAGGCGCGCGTTGCTGTGGCGGCAGGGGCTGCCTTCAGTTTTCAGTATCGGGACAATCTGGAGGCGCTGACAGCAGCAGGTGCCGAGATCGTGGCCTTCGATCCCCTGGTTGATGAGCAACTGCCGCCGGAAATTGATGGCCTGGTGATCGGCGGTGGCTTCCCCGAAGTTTTCGGTTCACGCCTGGCCGAGAACACACGCTTGCTGGCAGAGGTGTCCAGTCAGGTATCATCCGGCCTGATTACCTGGGCGGAATGCGGTGGTCTGTTGTGGCTGGCAGATTCGCTTGATGACAAGCCGATGTCGGCCGTGGTGCCTGCCACCGCGGTCATGAGCAAGCGGCTGACACTGGGTTATCGCGTGGCAACTGCACAGCGTGACAATCCGTTGATGGCGGCGGGGGCCGAGGTCAGAGGGCATGAATTCCATTATTCGAAGACCGAGCCCGGTGGCGATGCCCTGCTGCTGAGTTCACGCTTCGGGGACAGGTTGGAGGGCTTCGCCAGCGCGACGCTGTTGGCGACGTACCTGCATCAACACCTGGGAAATCGACCGGATCTGGCCGAGCGTTTCATGCGACAGTGTGACCGGCGGCGTACCGTACGAGAGACATGAGACATGTTGGGAAATTGTCGGATCTACCAGGGTGAATACAGCAGTCATTCACACGACCACGCCCAGGTACTGTTCGGTCTGAGTGGTTGCCTGGAGCTGGATATGGACGGGCGGGCAGCACGCGTCGACCGAACAACCGGACTGGTGGTGCCGGCCGGTGTGTCGCACAGCTATTGCACCGATTCCGACTCGGAAGTCTGGGTGGTGGATGCAGCGCTGTGCAGCGGACTGGAAAAGTTGCGTGCCTTTCAACTGCCCTCACGATGGCAGCCATCGGCCGATACCGAGCAGTTACTGGAATGTATTGCCGATGCACCTCGGGCTCTGCAGCGGCGAGCACTGAACCCGCAGACACTGCAGCTTCAGGTGCAGCAGGCGCTGCATGAAGACTGGTCCATCGCCCGCATGGCTGGGCGGTATGCCTTGTCGATACCGCAGTTTCATCGACGCTGGAAGACGCTGACGGGAGA
>CBDUIJ010000270.1:0-8063 GCA_965367215.1 uncultured Granulosicoccus sp. | reverse complement strand
CAGCCGGCCTCGCAGTTCGTGTCCGAAGACATGAGTGGCTATTCTGCGGCGCTGAGTGAGCGCTTTGCCTATGACCCGGAAGCCGCCAGGGCCTTGCTGGCCGAGGCGGGCTATCCGAACGGCTTCAGTTTTGGCCTGCAATGCCCGAACGATCGCTATATCAACGATGAATCCATCTGCAAGGCGGCAGCGTCGATGATGACCAAGGTAGGTCTGAAGGCGAAGCTTTCCAGCATGCCGGTGCGCAATTACTGGCCGGAGCTGCGGGAGAGCAAGTTCGACATGTATCTGCTGGGTTGGTCACCGGGCACGTTCGATGCCGAACATCCGATTCGTTTTCTGGCGGCCACACCCAATGAAGAAAAGAAGCTGGGTAGCTGGAACTTCGGAGGCTATTCGAATGCACGTATCGATGAACTGCTGCCACTGATCCAGGTAGAGCTGGATGAGAGCAAACGTCAGGCGATGATCGATGAGGTCAACCAGTTGATGCAGGATGAGACCGCCTACATTCCACTGTATGTACAACCCCTGATCTGGGCCTCGAAGGATACGATTTCACTGACGCAGCGTAGCGATAATTTCTTCATTCTGCGTTGGGTGAACATCAACTGAGGATGTGATGAGACGGGTACGGAGGGCGAGTCAGGTTCGCCTTCCGTGTCCGGTTTCCGGCTGTGGTGCGTTCGGCCGCTGTTCGTTCGACGACGGTTCGTTTTACTTGCATGGGTCGGTCACAAGGTTTTACAGCCGCGGTATTGCTACCCTGTCCGAGGGTGCCGGTACCGCGCTAGACTGGGGCGGATTCCAGCAATGCGTGCAGCCCCATGTTCAAATCCAGTGCTCTGCTTTCCGTGGCTGTATTGTTGTCAGCCAATGCCGCGGCAGATACCTGCCGCCTTCCCGATGCCAACGGTGACTATCGCCTGATCTTCGAAGAAAACTTCGACGGCAGCGGATTGGATCGCGGACGATGGGACACCGAGTTTCTCTGGGGACCCGGTGTCATCATCAACAATGAATCCCAGTACTACGTCAACGACGCGCAATTCGGCTACGAGCCGTTCTCGGTCAGCGATGGGGTATTGAGTATAAAGGCCGACAAGGCGCCAGTCGATCGCTCGCAACTGTATCTGACCCGCTCTATCTACTCGGCCAGTACCGTGGAACTGCTGTGGCGAGTGCCTGAAGGCGCCGTGAGCTATGACATCTACCGTGATGGGCAGCGCCAGGGCAGTGCGACCGGTGGCTCCTTTCTGCAGAGCGACTTGCGTGACGGTATCGACTACGCCTATGAGGTGAGAGCTCTGGACCGTGCCGGCAATGAACTGGTGACGGCGCAGTTGACCGTCAATACGGCAGACCGACCGAAGCCGGGTACTCAGCAGGCATTCACACTCGGCCTGGCCGCCAGCGTCTATTCTCCCGGGGTGGCAGAGTTGCAATGGCAGGCGCCGAACCGAGCTGCCCGATACGAGATCTTTCGCAACGGCAGTCTTTATCGCTCACTCAATGGTGGCGACTACAAGAGTCTCTATGAAGTCGGACTGGTTGAGGGGCGTGATTATCAATATCGCGTTGTGGCCTATGACCGATGTGATGAGCGCATCATCGAACAGAGCCTGTTGGTCAATACCGACAATGGCGTCACACCTCCAGCCTCCGCCAGTGAGCGTCTGGTAATTCGTTCCAGCATCTATTCGGACTCCACCGCCGATATCGGCTGGAATGCGGTACGCGGTGCACGCCGTTATCTGATTCATGACAATGGGATTCTGGTGGCCGATACTGATGGTCGGTCCCTGTTCATCGATGATCTGGTGCCCGGAATCGATCGTCGTTTTCTGGTGATAGCGCTGGATGCCGATGGCAATGAGCTGGATCGAACATCGCGGGTGCTGAACACCGCCGATAACAGTTTCGCCCTGAACCGACAGCCTTATCTATCCGGCATCATCACCAGTTACAACTCGCTGCGTTTTCGCTATGGCCGAGTAGAGGCTCGCGCCCGCATGCCGGCAGGCAAGGGCTTGTGGAGTGCCTTCTGGTTGCTCAATGCCTACTACAAGCAGGATCAGCCGGAAGATCCCGAGATCGATATCATCGAAGCCATTGGTGATCGTGTCACGACAGCGAACCATGCCTACCACTACCAGGATGATCTGGACGGCGATGGCTTCCATACGGACCGTCAGTCAACAGAACTGCGTGCCTCTATCAGCGATTTCTCCGCAGACTTTCATACCTACCGGGTGGACTGGGAGCCTCAGCGGATTGTCTGGTATATCGATGATGTCGAAACCGCTCGAGTAGAGGGCGACCAGGTGTCGGACGAGCAGATGTACCTGATTGCCAATCTGGCGGTAGGTGGCAACTTTCCCGGGCCTGCGGACAGCACAACGCCGTTTCCGGCAACATTCGATATAGATTATATTCGGGTGTGGCAGCGGTAGAGCGTTGTCAGGATCTCGCTCCGTGTTCGGGGCGAAATGAGGCTGTTCATGCAGGCAACAGGAGGTATGAAGTGACGCTCGACATGAGTGAAGTGCTGATAGCAGGCGTGCGCGATTCCAGAATTCTGAATGAACCGATACCGCCGGCAACAGAAGTGGAAATTCGACACCTTGAAGCCACAATCGGCTTTGATTTGCCAGCTGATTACCGGGAGTTTCTGCTGACGGTAAACGGTGGCAGAGCCAACACCGATATCATGGGTCATCTGGCAGTCAAGGTGGTTCCATTGATGGATCCGACTTCGGACTCGTCTGAAGTCTTCGATGTGAGTTATCTGTATACCTTGTTCGATGGCTTGCCGGAGATGCTGGACTCAGCTCAAGCCGAGGTGCTGGATCTCTACTACAACCATGATTCATTCAGTTCGATGAGTAGTGCGGGTTACCCTCATGTTCCGAAAAATTGCCTGCCCATCGCCGATGCGTCTGGCTCAGGATATTATCTGCTGGTGCTCGCCGGGGCCAACAAGCACAAGGTGTTGTATTACGGCTACAATTATTACGATGATCCTGTTGAGCTGTATGACAACGTGAGGTTGGCTGGCAGCAACTTCACTGATTTCGTCGACTCATTGTTCGAGATATGAAAGCCATGGCCCTGGGTTCCTGACTGGCCATGTGCTCGTCGGTTTCACGTTCTGCAGTCAGTTGCGCTGACTGACAAGGCTCGATAGATCATCTTCATTCCTCGTCCTGTCTGTGCTCGGGGCCGACATTCATATCGATGAAATCGATTTCACCGCTTTTCTTTTCAAGCACGCTCAAGAAGGCGTCAACGACCTTTTCGTCAAACTGCCTGTCCTTGTGACTCGTGATGTAGTCAACGGCATCCTGCTGGGTCCATGCATCCTTGTATGGACGTGGGTGCGTCAAGGCATCAAACACATCCACGACTGACACGATACGCGCTTCGATGGGGATGGCCTTTGCTTTCAAGCCATTCGGATACCCGTTTCCGTCCCAGTGTTCATGGTGTGACAGGGCAATGCGCTCCGCCATTTCCAGTAGCTCGCTGTGCCCGCCGGACAGAACCTTGGCGCCGATGACGCAATGCTGCCTCATCACGTCGAATTCTTCTTCCGTCAGTTTTCCGGGTTTCAGCAATATGGCATCGGGGATGCCGATCTTGCCCAGATCATGCAATCTTGCAGCCTTGTCGACCAGCTCGACAAAATCATTTGAAAAGCCCAGCTCGGCAGCAATCAGGGCGGAGATGGCCCCGACACGAAAGGTATGCTTGCCTGTGGCATCGTCGCGGTATTCGGCTGCCTCGGCAAGGCGATCAGCAATTTCGATGTTTGTTTCATCGAGAACCTGATTGACCTTCTCCAGTGCCTGATTGTTCGCCGCCAGCTCTCGTGTTCGATGCAGCACGGCGCTTTCCAGCAGCTTGCTGTACTCAAGATGTTGTTTGTACATATAGCGAGTGCGCAACAGATTGCCCACTCGCAGAATGACTTCGACGGCGTCGAGTGGCTTGGTCAGAAAATCGGTTGCACCGTCTTTCAGGGTTTGTTCCCGAGCCTTTCTATCGGTGACTGCAGTCAGAACGACAACGGGCAGGAATACCGACGAATCCATCAGGCCTCGAATGCTTCGCAGAATTTCATAGCCATCGATGTAGGGCATCATGATATCCAGCAGAATGATGTCAGGATCCGCTTTGCCGATATAGGGCAGTACATTGCGGCTATCTGCGATAGTCATGATCTTTCTGTAGCCCTTGCGACGAAACAGCTGCTCCAGGAACACCAGATTGTCGACGTTGTCGTCAACAATCAGAATGTTCAGATCCTTGATATTCTCTTCCATCATGTTTCTGTATATTTCCGTACCAGTTCCATTAGCTCGTGCACGTCAAACGGCTTGGTGATATAGCTGTTTGCACCTTTTTGCAGTAAGCGCTCGGTTTGCCCAGGGGTCGCATCAGCGCTGACAATGATCACCGGTATCGATTGCATGTCCGGATTTTTCCTGATGCGCTCCAGAATCTCTTCACCTCCCAGCACGGGCAAGTGCAGATCGAGAAGGATCAGATCCGGTTTGCAGTCCTGTATGAGATCCAGACCCTCCTGGCCCTGCATGGCTACCTGCAAATCAAAATGTCCCATACGCTCGAGCAGCTTTTCCACCAGCGCAATGTTCGAGTTGTTGTCTTCGATATAGACGATAGTCGCCGAGGACTGCTGTGCCGGCTCACTGTCGTGTACAGCGGGTTCCGTCATGCTCATGGGCATGGACTCCTCGAAATCGATTGCGACGGGGAGCTCAATGCGGAAGATCGTCCCTTTGCCCACCGTGCTTTCAACGTCAATGGTGCCGTCCATCGCGACGAGTAATTGTCGGGACAACGCCAGGCCTATGCCGCTACCTTCAACGGACGTCTGCTCCGCACCCAGGCGATCGAAGGGCGTGAACAAGCGGTGCATCTTGTCTTCTGCAATACCTTGCCCTGTATCTTCAACAGACAGGTGTAATCGATCACTTGTTTGAGCGTCGCAACGGATACTGACGCTTCCCTGCGGCCGGTTGTACTTGATGGCATTGGATAACAGATTGACTAGCACCTGGTTCACTCTCTGCAGGTCGCCCAGAACCCGCAAGTCATCGGTCAGGCTGGGATGAATGGACACCGTGACATCGTGACTCTCGGCCAGGGGATGAATCAATCGCACCACATTCTCCGCCGCTTCCCTGATTGCCACGGGTTCCCTGGAAAGAGTCATGCCGCCACTTTCGATTTTCGATATATCCAGAACATCGTTGATGAGTCCCAGCAGGTGCTTGCCGGCCTTCAGAATGCGTTCCACGAAATCGTGGTTTTCCTTGCCCAGATCGTCCAGCTCGAGTAATTGAGCAAACCCCAGAATGGCATTGAGCGGGGTTCTGAGCTCATGGCTCATTCTGGACAGACACACGCTCTTGGCCAGGTTCGCCTCTTCTGCCTCTGTCTTTGCTTCGTAGAGTTGACGTTCGGCTGCCTTGCGCTCGGTAACATCGCTTTCGATGGCAATGAAATTTCGCAACGAACCCTGCTCATCGAATACCGGTTGTACCGCTATGTTCACCCAGTACGGACTTCCGGATTTATTGTAGTTGATCAGCTCTGATTCGTAACTACGCTGTTCGGATAACCGTTCGCGCATGAAACGTCGAACTTCCGGATCCGTGTCCGGTCCTTGCAGAAAGCTGGCTGGTCGCTTGCCCTTTATTTCATCGGCGCTGTAACCGGTCATTTTTTCGAAACCGGCGTTGACCCATTCGATCTCTCCAACGGCGTTGGTGATGATGACGGCGTTGTTGGTTTTACTGGCAACCATGGCCAGCTTTTTTGCCTCTGCACTACTGGCCTGGACTTGCTGTTCCTGTTCCAGAAGTTTCTGCGATACCTGATTCAGAGACTGACCCAGTTGCTTGAACTCCCGTGCGAACTCGACCACCTCGATGGTTTCACCTCGGCGTGTATCCAGTGCCGATGCAAATTCGCTGGCATCCTGAATGGCCTTGAGCGGTTTGCGAAAGTACAGAAACATCAACAGCAGCAGGGCGAGGGCCGTCAGCAAGCCAAACCCCAGTGTACTGATGAGTAATCGCTGGCGCTCCTCGAAGGCTTGATCCAGACTGATTTCAAGCTTTACTGCGCCGATTGATTCATGGCCAACAATGATGGGTTCCCATACGGACAGGCCGTGTTCGTCATCCGTGAATTCTGTATATCGCTCCAGGCGTAACTGCTCATCGGTACCGTAGTCATATTTCGCAACAGCCTGACCATCCTCGACCACCAGTTTGCTTATCGATTTGCCATCTGCGTTGATGACATTCAGGCCGGTGATATTGGGAAGCTTGGCGTACTGCCCGAGCAATACTTCCAGCGAGGCGAAGTCCTTGCGCATGAGCAGATTGGCACTATCGAACGCAAGGTTCTGAGAAAGTGCAATGCCAGTGCTGGTAATGGACTCAACGATATACCGGCTTTGCTGACGACTGGTGTTCAGTGCGTACAGGCCAAAGGCAATGGTCGTCAACAGCAGCATCAACAGGGCGACCTGAGTACGAAAGTTCCTCAGCGACATCAGGTGCAGATATTTTCCTATTAGTGCTGTTTCAGGCATCTGGCAGAATTCCTGTCGTTACTGACTGAAGCGGTGATTCAACAACATGCTCAATCAGCAAGCACGACAAAATCTTCCAGGTGATACTCGTCGAGAATCTTGAACTGACCCTCGTAGGAAACCTGTACCGGTTCCTTGAGTTGAACAGCTTCGAGCATTGCACGACCGGATTCGGTTTCCTTCAATTCCAGCACGGCATTTATCACGGCTTCACGAACTGCGACCGGAACTCTGGGATGAACAGCCAGTGGATGAGGGGTAACCCCGGGGGTTTCATAAAGCACTCGCAGTGCCGCTTGGAAATCTTCTGATTCCTTGCGAAGCGTATTGTATACCCCTCCCGCAGCGGCCGCCTCTCCCAGCAAGACGTGTCGATAGGCATTGGCATGGGTGCCAACATAACTGGGTGTGATATCCAGGCCAAATTCGTTTGCAAGCAGCGCGCGCATGTAGAGTGAAGCGCCAAAGGCATTTGGTGCAGGAAATGCGATGGTCGATCCATCGAGATCTTGGACGGACTCGATCTTGCTCGCCGCCGACACGACCAGTATTCCCTTGAGTTGTCGGGACCCGTCACTCAGGACAGGCTCATACCCGTGAGCCTTGTGTGCCATCACTGTGTGGTAAGGGTTCAGGAATACAAAGTCCGGATTTCCTTCCAGAAAGTCGACTTCGAATTCCGGAATGTTCTCCTGCAAGGATAATTCGAATTCCACGCCGGTCTTTTCACCGAGATATTCGAGCAATGGCTGCCAGTCATCATGGAGAACCATCTGTGGAAGCTGCGGCACAACGGAAAGCGCATAGCGTTCCTGTGCGCTCGCAGAGCCTGAAACCATCAGCATTGCAGTCAGTAACGACAGGATAAGTCTGTTCATGCATCGAACCCATCTTTCCATTGACGTCTTTCTCCAGACACGGTATTTGGACCATTTGCATTCACCAACATACATCGCTCCTGTATCCGAAACAATCAAGAGCTTGCTTCTCAACACGGGTAAACGCGCCGGGCGCTGACAAGCGACACTCGTTGACGCAGTATAAAGCCGCGATCAAGTAATATAGTTCTTCAGGCTGGCCAATAAAATGCTTTTCCGCCAGAGACCGTTACAGCTGTATGCGGCAAATCACAAGGAGGATTGTTGCTGAGATCATTTTCTTACAGGTTACATTGAGCTATATCAGTCTTGCATTGAAATATTCCGAACGTCCTCATTCGGTCAGCAGCCTGTTCGATAATTGACACATCTGTACGCTATCGCGTTTCGCATTATCATACTGATCGGCAGAACTCGGTCAGGATACAAGTCTGTTAGTGCCCAGATTGAAAACAATTGCTGCTTCGGTAGCAACCCATCATGATGACCAGAACCGCCGCTGGACAGTACGGTTTGTGCGCTTCCGTTTTTTTGCGCGAGCAAGGTATGGGCATTCA
>CBDUIJ010000269.1:0-8074 GCA_965367215.1 uncultured Granulosicoccus sp. | reverse complement strand
GTCACACCGTCACACCGTCACACCGTCACACCGTCACACCGTCACACCGTCACACAGCAGCGCGTCGATCATTTCTCGATGCTTGGTCATGTAGATCTTGAACCACTGCGTATAGTTCTCCGGGTGTTGCTCGATCTCGAGCATGGCTTCCGGAATGGTCAGCCACTGGACGTCGCAGACTTCATCCCGGTTGTACTGATCGACATCGATGGTGTCGTTGAACTGCCCGTAGAAACAGTGCACGAATTCGTTTTCGAACAATTCACCGACTTGTGCCTGATAGGAGATTTCACCAAATTTCTCGACGGGCACCTGCCAACCCAGCTCTTCTTCCAGGCGTCTGCCGGCACAGCTTTTGAAACTTTCATTCCAGCGAGGATGAGAACAGACGGTATTGGCCCACAAGCCTCCGGAATGGTATTTCGTTTCCGCCCGTTTCTGCAGCAGCATTCGTGAGCCATTGAAGACGAAAATCGAAATGGCGGCGTGTCGAATGTTGTTGATATGCGCTTCGAGTTTCTTGACAGGATAGGCTGCAGAATCGTCATCGACATTGATTGCCGTAATCAGGTCATTCAGATTGCTATCGATGACGTGTCTGTTCAACATGAAATTTGTCGCTGCTATTCGATGATGAGGTTATTCAGCGAGCGCTTGTCGGTATTGTCTTCAATGACCGGCTCACGTCCTCCTCTTAATACGGAATTCCCTTCATACAGACCACGTTGGTCGACAGGTGGTGGGTTCAACCAGTCATCTTCCTTCATCTGACCGCTTTGTCCGTACGCATCGAGAGCGTTCTGGTAGCAGACCAGCCTGACATGTTCTTCCGGTATGCCTCGTTCCAGAGCCAGTGCGGCAGTCTTGGCAACGCCCAATGGCTCCGAGATTCCCCAGTCGCAGGCAGAATCGACCATGATTCGCTCGGCGCCGTACTCAGCCAGAATATCAACCATGCGGCTGTTGCCCATCTTGGTGGAGGGGTAGATGGAGAAAGCCGCCCAGAAGCCTCGGTCGAGCACTTCACGCACGGTCTCTTCATTGTTGTGATCCACGATGATCTTCGATGGATCCATGCCGTGTTCGATGCAGACGTCCATGGAGCGTGAAGTGCCTCGCTTCTTGTCTCTGTGGGGGGTATGGATCATCACCGGCAAGTCCAGTTCCTTGGCAAGCTCCAGTTGTGCTCTGAAGTACTTGTCTTCCAGCTCTGTCTGCTCGTCATAGCCGATCTCGCCAATGGCCACAACTCCTTCTTTCAAGGCAAATTGCGGCAATATCTCCATGACTGCCTCAGCCAGCTCCTCATTGTTGGCTTCCTTGGAATTGAGCCCGATCGTGCAATAGTGACGAATTCCGAACTGCCCGGCACGGAAGCGTTCGAAGCCGATAATGGAAGACAGATAGTCCATGTAGGTGGCCACATGGGTGCGTGGCTGACCCAGCCAGAAAGCGGGCTCGATGACAGCGACAACGCCCGCTGCGGCCATGGCTTCATAATCGTCTGTGACACGCGAAATCATGTGTGCGTGCGGGTCGATGAACATCATGTGCTGGATTCCTGACTATCGCTTGACGCCCGGCGGGGCGTGTCATGCAAGTTGGTTGATTTGTCTGTCAATAGAGTCCCACGACAGTTCCCCATTGGCAACCGCCAGAGACTGCTGAGGGTAATTCTCGAGTAATTGTTCTGCGCGTGGATCAGGGCAGGTGCTCAGGGCGAGTACGGCTCCCTGCTGTTCCAGCGGCTCATCTGATTCCAGGGCTCTTTGCAGGTCGTCGACCATGTCGTCTTTCGCAAACGGGCCGACACAGCGCCAGAGCTCAGGCGTCACGGGTCGGTTGGCTGACCAGCGCTCATGGGCATAGTCACACAGTATGCGAGCCAACTCGGGGTTGGCTCTCTCGTCGAGTCCCTGAATCGGGTAAAGCGTACTGTCGACAAACAAGGCCTTCAGGACCATGTGATTCCAGCGCAGTTCGGAGAAATGGTTGGCCGGGTAAGGGTTGTTGTGCGCAATCGCTTCGAATACAGCGCGCATATTGGTGCGCAGGCCTTCACCGATCTGTTTGTCCAGTACATCGGACTGGGGGTAGAGGGCTGTTCCGCGGTACAGGGAAATGGTTTCACCAAGATCCGCCGTCTGGCACATGGATTTGAACAACTGCCCGAAATCTCGATTGGTCTGTTGCGCAATCGAACAAAGCAGCAACACCCTGGCGGTCATGTCGATGCTCCAGCCAGAGAGTTTCCAGCCTTTGGCCAGCGTGCCTGCTGTTGCGTTTTCTTCGCTGGTGGCAGCCAGATCCTGACGACCGAGTCGCCGGGGTATGAGCCCGAAGGTAATGTGGATATCCCGCAGGCTGTCTTCATTGTTCAACAGGGCCAGTCGCTCCTGCAGCCAGTTGTACTGGTCAGCGGGCAAGCGCTTTTTCAACAGGGTATCGAGAAAGCCTGTGGCTGTTGTCGTATTCATTGCGGGCGTTGAAGGTGTCGGTGAATCGATTGAGCTTACTTGCTGCAGCGTTGCTTGAGCCACTGGATGGCTTCGGCTACCAGGTCGGTGTCCATCTTGTGAACTTCAATGCCGGTACCCAAGGCTGTCAGCAGGGTGATGGTCAATTCGCCTCCGAGGTGTTCACGGAAATCGGTCAGCCCCTGAATGACATCCAGCTTACCGGCGCTGTTTCCTGTTTCCAGCGCGGGGTGCCACAGTTTGAAGCCGAAATGTTCCAGCAGAAAACAGACACGTTCCTCGCTGCCTTCAGGGAGCAGACCGCTCAGCACGGAATAACGTGCATCCAGAGCGATTCCGATGGCTACCGCTTCCCCATGTCGCAGATGGTAGCGAGTCAGCGTTTCCAGACGATGTGCCGCCCAATGCCCGAAATCCAACGGTCGTGCACTGCCGGTTTCAAAGGGGTCTCCGCCCTGGCCGATCTGCGCCATGTGCAGCTCGGCACAACGTCGGATCATGTATTGCATGGCGTCAGCGTCGAAAGTGGCCAGGCGATCGGCATTCTCTTCGAGCCAGCTGTAGAAGACAGGATCACGTATCAATGCAACCTTGACGGCCTCAGCCATGCCGGCCACCTTGTCTCTTGTCGGTAGCTGTTCGATAAAACTGTAATCGTTGAGTACGGCGAAGGGCGGACTGAAAGTGCCGATGTAGTTCTTCTGGCCAAACAGGTTTACACCGTTCTTGACGCCTACTCCGGAATCGTTCTGCGACAGTACGGTGCTGGGTACCCGTATATGTCTTATACCGCGATGCGAAGTCGCCGCCACCAGGCCCACCGCATCCAGTAATGCACCGCCACCAATGCCGACGACGTAGGAGTGACGGTCAATGTGATGATCAACAATGACCTTCTGCATTTTCTCCACGAAATGCAGGTCGGATTTGATGGTCTCGCCGCCAGGGACAGTCGTGGGTTCACTCACCAGTTCCAGTTGTTGACTGTGAGCCTTGGCGTATTGCTGGATGCTGGTAATCAGTTGCGGCTGTGCGTCTGCCAGTCCTTCATCGACGAATACCACAAAACGATGCCGTTTCTGTGGCTCCAGCAGGCTCATGGTATCTACCAGCAAGGGATTATCGGGATTGAACAGATCTTGCGTGAAAGAGACTGGGAAGCGGTAGGGCACACTGAATTCCTGCCAGGACGTAGAGGTCTGGATGGTGTGGGCCTGCCGGAGTTCTTCAGTCATCAGTACTACCTGTCAATTGTCGGAGGTGGATGCAGCCGGATAGTGAGCAAGTAACTAACCGGTGACGTTATTCTTCATCATAGCCCCGAACATGCAGGAGGCATAGATGCTCCTGAAAACCAGCAAGAGGTGCGCCGTGAAACTGTGACAATTTGTCTTGCTTGTTGTAAGTTTGTTGCAATCACTACCGGCTGAAACGACCTTGAAGTATATCAACCTTGTTATCTGCATCCTGATGTTGATGTTCATCGGCGTTCAGTACAACGATCCCGATGGACCGATGTGGATGGCAATCTATGCCGTGCCGGCTCTGTGGGCCGGGCTGGGGTTCTTCAACAAGCGCTTGTTTCAGGTGTTACTGGACAAGGGCTTGATGATCGTCTCGCTGATCGCAGCAGTTGCGGGTATGGCGTATTTCTGGCCCACCACATCACACTGGTGGGCCTCGGAAGTCTGGTGGGAAACCGAGACAGCCAGAGAAGGCATGGGCATGATGATTGCCACCGTGGCTCTGCTGATCACCTGGGCAGTTGGGCGGCGACATTGACTTCACGTTGTTGTGCAGTGGCGTAGCTGGGCATGTTACTTGTCGACTCGACAGATGCTCATGGTCGAGGCTCACATCGCAGGTTTTTTTCGTTGAATAAAAAAAGGCCCTCAGTGAGTCACTGAAGGCCCGGTGCCGTCCTTGGCGACGGTGGGTTTGGCGTTGAGCTTCATTGCTCGTTCCGGCTCTATCCCTGAGCCGGTTCTCCTCCTGAGTGTGCCGTACCCGCCTGCAACATCCTTTTGGTCTGGTCCTCCTTGGCCTTGCTGCTAGAGACCGTCCGATTCCCTCCGAACATTGCCGCGGTCTTCCCTGACCGCAATTGCATTGTCTGAGAACAGCGGCGGGGGTTCCATAGGAAAAAGCTTCTTCTTTTGTAGGAAAATTCTGATTACCGCCAAACTGTGACCAGGCAGGCACTCCACATGCCAACGAGTCGACATCTCAACTTTCAACAACTTACGGGGGTCGGACCACGAAACGTCAATATGAGAACTGATTCTCGTAGTGAGCCTGGATCAGTTGCGGTAAGCAACGGGAGCGCTGGGTTCGTAGTTTCGGTTTGAAGCTCATTGGCAGGCTGAGCAGGGAGGGGCGTGAGCTACGAGAACGCGTTATCAGGGCCTGATCGGACCTGTTTTCAGTTGAATAAGGGGGAGAAATAGCGGTTTATTCGGGGCTTGTTCAGTATTATCAATGACCTATCGTGGTCCGACCCGAGGGGTTAGCGTTCCTGGTTGGAGAAGGCGGCGAATTGCCAGTGGCGGATGGCGAGCAGCATGGTGGTGCCGTGCTTCTGGGTGTTGTCCAGTTTGCGATCGTCTCGGGCCAGGTCGTCGAACAGGGCGCCGGCAGCCTGCAGGCGCTGAACCAGCAGGCTGAATGTGTGGTGGGATATGTCTCCGCTGCGTGCCACCAGTTCAGCGCTCTCCTCGTTGAAGTCCCCGTTGAGAAACTCTCCCTGCACTTGCTGGCGAAAGTAACGCTCGATCGGCCCATCTGGTTGCCAGTGAAAGTTCGGGCTGATCAGTGGTCGTATCCGGTTGCCGGGTAACAGCTCGGCAACTTTCATGCGGTCCAGCTCGGCCAGTCGTTGAATGCACTGCGACTCGGTGATGTTGTATTTGGCCAGTATCTGATCGAAGCCCCAGTGATTGACGACGCAATAGGCAACCAGCAGCATCTGGGGATTGCCAACCAGGCGCTCTTCCTGTTCGACGGTCAATTGCTCCAGCACTTCGCGTCTCTGTCTCGCCAGATTGGCAAGCTCGGAGAAATCCAGTTCAAGGATTTCACACAGTTCGTCGAGTCGTTTGAGGGTGAAGTTGCCATTGGCAAACATCTGCTTCACGGCCGACTCGGACAAGCTCAGAGAGGCTGCCAGATCCTTGTAGGCGATACCGCGGCGCTTGAGTTCCATCTTCAAGGCGCCAACAAGTCGTCCTGATTGCTTCATGAGTCAAAGGTTCTGTATTTTTGTACCAAGCGGCTAGTTTATCTGCACTTTTACGACCAAAGTTGTCCCCTGCAGACTGTTTGAAGACACTTCACCGTACTTTTCACACAACGGAAGGACGGACATGAAGTTATTCACACGTATTTCAGCCACTCTCAATGCCAGTGCCGAGTCCGCTGTCTCGCGCTTTGAAAATCATGAGGCGATTGCGGATAGCGCTCTGCAGACCATTCGTCAGAATGCATCTGAAGCCCGGGTGAGGCACCAGCGAGTCGTCAGAGACGGGGAAGAGATCCGTCGCAGTATTCACAGTCTGAATCAGCAGATCGAACAGTGGAGCAGCCGGGCAAAGGCGAGTGCTACAGATGATGAAAGCCGTGCGCTGGCCTGTCTGGAGAGGCGTGCATCGTGCCGCAAGCAATTGGCTCAGGCAGAAGAGGCGCTACGCCAGCACACAGCACTAGAGGCTCGAGCCAGTTCGAATCTGGAGCAGATGCAAGCCCGTCTGGAACAGATCACCTTGCAACGCAATCAATTGCGATCACGTGAATCGGTAGCCAAGGCCAGCAGAGCTTTGAATGCGGTCGATGGCAAAGGCGCTGCAGGAATCAACGAACTGTTCGAACGCTGGGAGGTAACCATCGGCGAGTCTGAAATTCACAATGAAGTGCACGCAACTGCTCCGGACCCTCTGGCGCATGAGTTCGAAAACGAGGAAAAGCGCGCGGGTCTGCAGATGGAACTTGAAGAACTGATGCGTGGAGAT
Organism: uncultured Granulosicoccus sp.; assembly: GCA_965367215.1. Classification (GTDB taxonomy): domain Bacteria; phylum Pseudomonadota; class Gammaproteobacteria; order Granulosicoccales; family Granulosicoccaceae; genus Granulosicoccus. The sequence continues at coordinate 1,593 of CBDUIJ010000269.1, read as the reverse complement.
TCCAATGACAATCAATGAGAGCGAGTACACCGTGAAGGTGGATAGTCAATCAACACCATTGATGGGGCCACCGAAACCGACTTCAGCGAAGCCCCTCAATGACAACGATCATCAGGTCACTGTACGGGAAGTGTCAAAACGGGAACCTGCCGAAGAACAGGGTTTATCCGGTGAAATGCCAGAGCCATCGAAGTCTTCAGTCGTGGCCTCCGTCATCAAGTCTATTGTTCGTACCGCGTCGCTGGCAGAGCTTGTGCGTTTCTGCGGTGCCGGCATGATCGTATTTGCCTTGTCACTGTTTCTGATGCAGGGAGTGGATGCGACCAATGACCTGCAGCGGTTTCATCTGTTGCTGCTACAGACCGGACTGCTGGGTGTATCCGGTTTTGCAGTGGGCTATCTGCTGAAGGAGCCACGTGGTGCCAGAGTATTCTTTTCACTGGGGCTGATGTCGATACCCGCCAACATGGCAGTGCTCGGGGCCATGATCTACTCAGTCGTGAATGCGGGCGAGTTGACTACGCACTATCCCGAGTATGCCAACTGGCAAGCCAGCAATCTGACCGAGATAGCCACCGCATTGGCCACAGGCGCAGTGGTACTTGTGCCGATGGCCTTGTTTGCTTTCTCGGTGTTTGCACGCCAGTCTAGAGTCTGGCTCACCGCAGGCTACCTTCTGTCATCAACGGTACTTCTGGTACCCGTTCGAGGCACATTCATGATCACCGTCATGGCCGGTCTGCTTGTCATGGGGATACTGCTTTTGATTCGACGTCAGCGTGTATCTCGGGAAGTGGTACTGACCGCGGAGGAGCGATTTTCCCAGCTACTGCTGTTCCTGCCACCGGTATTGATGGTCGTACGTTCTGCGATGTTGTACTCCAGCGAGTTCAGCATGTTGGTGTCTTTGTTCAGTATTGCCTATCTGGTGCTGAGATTCTCCAGCAAGCAATTGAAGACAGCCTCGTGGTTTGCCAACTCCGTGCATCTGTTCACCGCCCTGGCTGCAGTTTTTCTGGCAGGCCTTCTCAGTTCACTGGTAGCGACAAGCGGTCTGTTCATGGCGCCTAATCTGGCTTTCTGTCTGATACTGGGTGTTCTGCTGCTGGACTTGTCCAGGCTGGTTCCCAGTCCTGCCGTTCGCTGGTGGATGCATATGGGATGGGCACTTCTGTGCGTTCCTGCCTTCTTTGGCAACTATGTCTTTCTGGCAGGTGCTGCATCCATCATCGTGACGCTGCTGATCTGTACGCTGATGATAGTGTCAGGTGTCTTGTTCAAGACCCGACTGGTAACAATCCTCGGAATTCTGGCCTTGATTGGCAACGTTCTGATGCAGGGCAGCTACATGACTCATCTGTTGTTCACAAGCAACTGGATGACCCTGGCCGCTGCCGGTGCGGTGATCGTGGTTGCCGGTTCACTGATTGAACGTTACGGTGTATCCGGACGCTTGAAAATACAATCCTGGATGCGGGTGTATCAAGCAGAGAACCTGATTCAGTCTGCAGTCAAACAGACCGATGAGGCTGCAGCCGCTGTGACACTGGACGATAGCGCTGAGCCGGAAAATCTGGCCGCCTGATCGCCGTC
>CBDUIJ010000268.1:0-8191 GCA_965367215.1 uncultured Granulosicoccus sp. | reverse complement strand
AACACGCACTGTGGCATTACCGTCGATGTCGTTGTGGACAGCTCTGTCAAGCTGCGTGAAAAGGTGAGCAACGGCGCGCTGGATCTTGCCATGGTGACGTGTGCCCCCGAGTCATCACAGGCAACTGACATGGAGATTCTGTTCGAGGAACCCTTGACCTGGGCCGGCATGCGACACGGCATTGCCCACGAGCAGAACCCCCTGCCCATTTCCGTCTGGGAAGAAGGCTGCTCATGGCGCAATGCCGGTATCAGCAGCCTTGCCGATTGCAATCGCGAATACCGCATCGCCCTGATGAGTGCCCATATCTCGGGGCAACGCGCAGCCATCCTGGCCGATCTGGCCATTGCCCCGATTCCGGTGTCCGCCTGCGTCAATGGCATCGTGCCACTCGGTGCGCAGCAGGGCCTGCCTGCACTGGGCAATTATGCACTGGGCATGATTCTGTCCGACGACATTTCAACACCTGCCAAAGCCGCTGCAGATCATCTTCGCGCCTGTTTTGCAGCCCAGGCAGCCCCTGCCCTAAGCCTGGCCGGTGGCAGCCGGGCCAAATGATTCCGGTAGCGCCTTCATGCTCAGCAGCGTTTGCCGTACGGCCTCATCCAGCTCGGTATGAGGCTCTTTCCCCAACAGCTCCAGCAGTCGAGCATTGTCCAGACGCACCGGATGACGCCATAACGGCAATACCTCCAGAGCCTCCCGGGGAAAGCCGACGAAAGGCGCCAGCAGGCGCATGATCCACCAGGGAAACTGACGAACGGGAATCTGATAGCCGACGACACGCTCGACCGCATGCGCCAGTGCCTGTCCGTCCTCATCCCAGTGACCGGCAAACTGCAGGCATTCGAATGGGCGAAGTGACGAGCGACGATCGATCAGCTGCGCAAAGCACTCCGCCAGATCAGGCAGATAGGCGTAGGCATGGCCCGCACCGTTACCCACAGAGACAAACTTTCCCACCTGACGTCCCGGTGCCACCATGGCCTGACTGAACCAGCTGGACCGAGCGTTGGCCCCGAAAAAATCCCCGGCCCGCAGGATCAGACTCGGCACCTCGGGTGCCGCCGCTGCCAATCGCTTCTCCATCTCGATGCGAATACGGCCCTTGCGGGTACGCGCCGTTTGCGGCGTATGCTCGCTTATCACCGGACTGCTTGCCGCATCGTAGTTGTACAAGGTGCCCGGCAGAACGATGCGCGCCCCTCCCTGCGCTCGTGCCGCTGCAATCGTATTGTCCAGCATGGGTAGAACGCGGGTTTCCCAATGCCGATAACCCGGCGGATTGACCGCATGCACGATCACATCCACGCCTTGTGCAGCACGCTGCACATCGTCTGCAGACAGCGCGTCTCCCTGCTGCCAGACAATACCCTCCGCAATGACCTGGTCCCGCGCCGCAGCCTCGATATCACGCGCCAGGCCGATCACCTGCCAGCCCTTGCGCAGAAGCTTGTCGGCAATCTCGCTGCCTATACCCCCGGTTGCACCCAGCACCAGCGCCCGGCCAGCGAGAGGTCCTGCTGGTATCTGTGATTCTCTATTCATCAAAGCTTCCAATTGTCTGTTGTTCAGAAGTACGGACAACATAGCGCCGCTGACACACAATGAAAATTGACAAACTTCTTCCAATAGCTCATACATTTTCTATGAGCAGAATTCTGGACTGGAATGATCAGCGCGCCTTTCTGGCGGTTGTCGAGACCGGCAGCCTCTCCGCGGCAGCAAGACAACTCGGCGTGGCCCAGGCAACGGTGCGTACCCGAATCGAATCCCTCGAAGCGGTGCTGGATACCGTGTTGTTCACCCGCTCGGTGAATGGCCTGGTACCCACCGATCGCGCTCTGGACCTGATAGAACCGGCACGCGCCATGGCCAATGCATCTGCGGCCTTTGTACGAACAGCCTCTGCCGACGCCAGTGAGATCGCAGGCGTTGTCCGCATCAGCGTCTCGGAATTCGTGGGCGTGCAAGTACTGCCTGCCATGCTCAAACCTCTACGCCGGCAACACCCCCAACTCGTGCTGGAAATCGATCTTTCCAATGCATCGGCGGCCATACTGGATCGCGAAGCCGACATTGCCGTTCGCATGCATCAACCGCAACAAGGCTCTCTGATCGCCCGCAAGGTGGCATCGATAAAGCTGGGTCTGTACGCTCACCACGAATACCTGCAAACCCATGGCGAACCGACAAGTCCCGGTGAACTGGCCAACCATGACTGGATCGGCCCGGACCGGGCCAACAACGACCTGGCTCTTGCCACCAGGATTCTGCCGGACGTTAGCCGCCAACGCTGCGTGATACGCACCGACAGCCACCCGATGCAACTGGCAGCCGCACGCGCAGGCCTCGGAATTGCGGCCATTCAATGTGTCAGCGGTGATGCCGAGCCTGAGCTGCGCCGTGTTCTACCGGACATGACGATAGCTACACTGGACACCTGGATCGTGACCCATGCAAACCTGCGAAACGTGCCGAAGGTTCGCGTCGTCATGGATCATCTGGCAGAGTGTTTCAGGAGGTATGGCGAGATGGTGTGAGTGGCTCAGAACGTTTGAGCGGCTCGGCTGTATCACGGCTTCAGACAAGGCGAATGACCTGACCACCCGCCCCGCCAATCCGCATTGAATTCCTGCGCAAGGTATTAATACACACAAGGACATATTGTTCATGGCCGAACATCAGCGGTAAACTTGCTCACAGATAGATTAGCGACATCAGACCCGACACCACGATACCGACACAACTCGGCCTCGCAGGCGCTGCTGAACCTGATGCGAATGCTGAAGAGACTCGCCATGAAGCCATACCACCTGCTGTTCCCTCTCATCCTGACAACGCAACTGATTGCCTGCAGCAGCAGCGACGATCCGGCATCGCAACCTGCCGATGACGATGACGAACCAATCGAGCCACCGGTGGTACTGCAAACCCCTGACTATCGTGGCGAGCTGACATTCGCCGATACGCTTCAGGTGGATCTGGACCCCATGATCACCGAGGCCGGGCTGAACCGCGTGTTCGACTACCAGGTGTCTCGCGATGGAAAAACCATCCGGGCAGACGTGCTCAATGACGACAGCGAGATCGCAGCCATTGCCTTGATAGACACGCTGACCGGAGAGGCCAGCTGGCTGGTAACCGATATCGGGAAAGACACTCAGTTGGTTTTCGATGCGCAGAATTCACCCGTTGCCGTCATCGGACTTTCCTGCGCCACCGTCTCCTACAACGCGACTTTCAGCGACAGTCTGTTCGACATGTCATCGCTGAGTCCGGCCGATCGCTGCATCTACAAGGGAACGGATCAGTCTGCCGATGGCAATGTCGTATTGTTCAATACCTACGACCCGCTGGACTTGAATCAATACGGCGTCCCGAACAGCACCACACTGCATGCCTATACGCTGGATTCAGCCAATCTTGTCGATTACCCTGACACCAGTATCGAAGTGGGCGGTACCGTCCTCTCGCCACGCATGTCAGCCATTAACTACGAGAGGTACGAATTCAGCGACGACGGCCAGTTGCTGTTCAGTCAGCAGTGGTGGCATGGCACGGACACGAATGGCGATACGGTACGACAGGCTGGCGCAACCTTGTGGAATACAGCCACAAACGAATGGGTGGTCCGTGGTCAGGCCGAGGATGCGAGAGGGTGCACAGCCACAGAAAAGGTCAATTGCCTGCCGCCCTACTCCTACACCTTGTCCGCCGAGGGTAACCGCCAGTATTCGGAAATTCCTGTTGGCGAACGTGTTGCAAACCGTCCGCCCTGGGAGAATTTCGACTCATCCGTCGAGCTGTCCCTGACCGGTTCAGAGATCGCGTTTCCTCTGGAAGGCATCGACAATGTGCAGTCCATGATCACCAACAAGGATGGCGACCAACTCGTATATTTCGCCGGATCTTACGGCAGCAGCGAGTCAACTGCAGGCTACTATCTCTACCAGAGAAGCAGCGACAAACGGATCTCCCTGAACCGCGCCCTGCGTGGCTGCCCACTGACGGATGAAGACGGCAACGACGTGGACGAATCTGCCTGTAAATACACCTCTGTCCCCGGTGCCATCACCAGCAAGGCCGAGTATTACACCGCCGATGGCCAGCATGTACTGTTCCGCTCCATCAGCCGGTTTACCGATGACCGCGAACAGTCAGTCGACAACTTCCTGCTGGATGTGGAAGATGCCGCCGTGTACTCCTTGCCTGAATTTTATGGTGATCGCTCTGCCTGGATCAGTGGCGACGCTTCGGTGGTGATGGGGCTCAGCGATTATCCCGAGTATGACGTTTTGATTGGCAGGCGATAGCCTCACAGGGTCGTTCTGGCGCCAGGAAGCTGCCACCGGTATTTTTACGCATGAAACTAACCGTCATGATTCCGCATGAGGGTTAAAATCCTCTGCGGAAGCCGGGGGCGACTTCTGCCTCATTGCCGCCATGTCAGAACACCCTCGGCTCACTGATATTCCTCATTCTGATGCAACGTTCAAGGAGAGCCGCCATCAAACCCCGCCATCTACTTATTCCGCTAAGCCTCACGCTTCAACTCGCAGCCTGCAGCAGTAGCGATGACCCCACGTCGTCGCCTGTCGATGACGGTGACCAGCCGACAGGGTCGCAAGTGGCCCTGCAGGCGCCCGACTATCGCGGCGAGGTGGTCTTCGACAGCACGCTCCAGGTCGACCTTGACCCCATGATTGCCGAGTCAGGCCTGGACCGTGCCGATAACTACTGGCTCTCCCGAGACGGTAAGACGATACGTGTCGACATGGTCGATGAAAACAGCTACATAGCAGCGTATGCACAAGTGTATACCGCGACCGGAGCCGCCAGCTGGCTCGCCACGGATATCGGAAAGAACACCCGAGTGCTGTTTGATGCCGAGAACACACCGGTTGCCGTCATGGCAATTGCCTGCGAGACAGTGAGCTATACGCCGATGTTCAATGACAGCCTGCCTGATCTGTCGACACTGGCTCCGGCAGGCCAGTGCATTTCCAACGACCCCATCCTGTCCGCTGATGGCAACGTCGTGCTGTTCAGAACTTACGACCCTGAGACCCTGGACCCCTACGACACCACGGCCAGCAGCACGATGCACGCCTACACACTGGATTCAGCCAGTCTCGTGGACTACCCGGACATCAGCCTTGAAATCGATGGTGTCGCATACTCACCGCGCCTGTCTGCCGTGAAATCCGACAGACTTGACCGGTATGGTTTCAGTGACGATGGTCAGCAACTGCTGAGCCAACAATGGTGGGAAGGCCTGGATTCCAATGGAGACGTGGTACGCCAGGTTGGCGCGGTCCTGTGGAATACCGTCACCGGCGATTGGCTGATCCGTGGCCTCACCGAAGACCCCCGAGACTGCTCCTTCATGAATAACAGGTACGACTGCCTGCCACCCTACTCCTATGTCTTGTCCAATGATGGCAACAAGCAATACTTCGAGATACCCGGCAGTGCAATACTCGAAGACTTCATATATGAAGAGGAATTCAAGACAAGCATCTCGCAGGCCTTGAGCGGATCGGAGACTGAACTCCCCGTCGAAGACACAGGTACAATCACCTCATTGTCGACCAATACCGACGGAGACCAGATAGTCTTCTTCGCAGGCCCGGATAGTACAAGCCTGCTTCCCGGCCCCACCATCTACCAAAGCAGCAGTGATACATTCACAAGCCTGAATCGCGCCCTGCGTGCCTGCCCGTTGACGGATGAAGAAGGCAATGACGTGGACGAATCGGATTGCCAATACACAACTGGTATCACCGGCGCCAGCAGTGACGCAGGACTATACACGGCTGACGGCCAACACCTGCTGTTGCGCAACATTGCCCGTTACGATGCCGAGACCAACCAGGCCGTGGACAACTTCCTGCTGGATGTGGATACCGGGGAGATGTATTCACTCCCAGAGAGCTATGGAGATAACTACCAATGGATCAACGGAGATGCCTCCGTGATACTGGGAACTACCTATTTGCCTGAAGTCGATATATTGATTGGCAGGCGGTAGGTCTGGTTCTCTATATTGGTTGGCAGTAGTAGGGAACCAGAGCCCCTGACACGTCACTGCGCTGCTTGTAACTCAACATGTGATACATGGGTGCGTACCATCGGCAATTTTGTACTGTATATTTGAACAGCTGCAAAGTGATTAATGGAAAGATGCCTCCCTGGCCTCGCGTAAAATGGTCTGACACCATGATCCGGAGCCAGGGATGCACCTCCACCACGTCGACACTCACGACAGCCTGAGCTTATACGGCTCATTGACACTCTATTCGTCTTCCCGGCATTGCGTTGCGAATGCCATTGCCGAGGAGAGTTCGCGCTACCACTCGACGCGGGATCAGTCTGATACTGGAGCTGGCAATCAACAGCATGACCAGGCGCAGGGTTCAGACCATTCACGGCCAATAGAGACCGAAGGTCCCGACTCTGGCCAAGCTCAACTGGATGAGCGTATCTCCCAAGCCGAGGCCATCAGACTGGCCATGGCATTGATCGAGGGTGCACAGCACGCATCGGAGGACAGAGCCGCAAAGGCCGAAAAGCTGCGTGAACGCATCAGACTCATTGCCGGGCAAGCACCCTCTTCTGACGATGAAACCAATGAAACCCTGGGGAATCGACTGCGCTCACTCTCCAGAACTCGGGACCGGAATCTCGCCGAACAACTACGCTTGCAAGTGCGTTTCGATGATGCGGAACACTACAAGCTCGATGGTTGCCGCAGCATGATCGTCTGGATGGACGTCCACCTGGGCATCGCCAAGACAAACGCCTCCGAGCAGCTGCGAGTCGGCCGCGCCTTGCAAGAGCTGCCCATACTAGAATCCCTGTTCACTCTCGGCCAGATATCCTTCTCCCAGCTGCGCGAAGTGACTCGAGTAGCCACCTCGCAAACCGATGCCGAGTTTGCACTGGCGACCCTGGCGTTATCTGTCACGGAGACTCGCGAATACTGCCTGCGATTTCGTCACGATACCGATCGTGATGAGGACGCCAGACTTGCCGCACAACACGGGCAGGACCTCAGCGATGCTAATGCTGCCCTGCGCGCTTATGAAAGACGTACTCTCTCTTTCAGCGAGCCGGATGCGCATTCCACCCGTATTGTCATCGAACTGCCGCGGGAGCTGGGTGAAGAGTTCCGGCGATCACTGGAGCAGTGTGAAGACTGGATTCGGGAAGGTGGCGATGACCTGTCTCAAGATATCAGTCATCTCAGCCATCAAGATGTTGACAACATCACTTCGCAGCAGCAACTGCACAATACTGATTTCGTCGCTGAAAAAGTCAATGCCGGTGCGAAGATCAGACCCACCGCCACGCAACTGCGCGCCGATGCCGCTCTCCTGATGAGCAGACAATCTCTCGCAAATGCAGGACAGGCCGTGGCGATGGCCGATCGCTATCGAGTACATGTCAATCTGGATCTCAGGCAGTTGATCGAGAGCTTTGACGATGAGCAATCCAGCAAGTCGGCCGCTGCCGAGAATTCGAACTGTTGCACTGGCGGCAATCACGAAACACGCGCGACGGACAACGAACGAGAAACCATTACAGAACGCCCCTGGCTCCATGGTGCCGGCCCCGTATCCCGTGCTACAGCACAGCGACTGGCCGAAATAGCAGGGTTTACCCTTGTATTACGCGATGACGAAGGTGAAGTTCTCGCAACCGCCGACAAGGCGCCTCCATTTACCAGGCGCCAGCTGCGCACGCTACGTGCTCGTGACAGACGCTGTCAGATGCCCGGGTGTGGTTCGACCCGGCATGCCGAAGGTCATCATGTGGTGCATCGTGAGAATGGCGGGCAGTCGACAATGGACAATGCCGTGCACCTGTGCGGACCTTGCCATCGACTGCTGCATGAAGGCGGCTTTCGACTGGAACGCATTGGCCCCAATGGTGCCGATATGGGGCAGCAGGCGGCGCAGGTGCATGCCGCGGACAATGCGTCCCGGGCACGCGCGCAGGCCAAGGTGGCGAGAATCAGGCGTTATCGACTCTATGGGGCTGATGGCCGTGAGTATGCCAGTGTGAATGCAGCTCGTGCGAGTATGAATGCTGGGGCGACGAGTGATCAGAAGCATCGGGCTGAGAGGGCTGGGCGAGCGCAGAAAGCTCAAAAAACTCATCAGACTCATCAGACTCATCAGACTTC
>CBDUIJ010000267.1:0-8204 GCA_965367215.1 uncultured Granulosicoccus sp. | reverse complement strand
CTTTTTGGGTGCGGATTCATCCCCTGGTGGCGAGTCGTCATCGTCATCGGCAGGCGTACCACTTTCTGTTTCTGAAGAGTCAATGTCGTCCGCTTGCTCACCCGTTGGGTCGCTCTCTGGCGTATCCCCCGCCCTATCTGAATCTGATTTTCCATTTTCGAAACTGTTGGTATTCTCATCCGGATCATCCGGCCCATCGCTGCCCGGAGTGCCGCCAGTGCCATTTCCGTCACCGACACCGCATTCCCCACCGGTATCGTTCGAGCCACTGTCATTACCACCATCGTCACCAGCGCTTCCTGTACCTCCAGCACCACCACTGCCACTACCTGAATCGGCGCTACACTCACCTCCGGAGCCCGCGCCCTCGCCCCCGCCGGTGCCACCGCCACCGTCATCACCACCCGTGTCACCACCGGAACCATCACCGCCTTCCTCGTGAAACTCAACCTGCACCCAGCGACCCTCGATCTGGATCACTCCGTGATCATCCTCACTCTTGAGTGCAGTAATCTCTGATTGGCTCAAGGTACCTTGCTCCAGCGTACGGGAAAACACTGCCCCCTCATCACCCGCCGCATCGGCACCTCCCAACAGTGCATCCAGGTGGTGGCCCATCTCCTCGTTGAACACCGACTGAAGATGCCCAGGATCTGACAACCATGAGCTATCCAGATACAACGACCCGCCGCCACTCGCACTGTAGGCCCCCAAGGCACCGCTACCCAGCGAACCTGCCTGGACGAATTGAATGTTCGATGGCATCGGTAGCTTGCCAGCCAGGGCCATGTCCAGCAGCTGATCAATCTTTACCAGACTTGCCTTATCACCAAAGGCGGCCTGAAGCGCTGAACGAAATCCAGCCGGGTCTCTCTGGGCCTGTTGCTGGAACTGCTCCTGCAAGTCCGAGATACGCTGCTGCTCGACAGCGGTGGGCTGGGAGCTCAGCATCTCAAGCGTCGAAGGCTGCGCTGCGTTAGCGGTGCTGGCACTATTCGAGGCACTGGATGTACGAGGGATGTTCGGTTGTAAGGTTGTGGCTACCATGCGTAAGGGCTCTCCTCGAGAATTTTCCGATGAATTCGAATGCCTTGAATTCGGGCAACCACACGGCCAACCGAGTCACCAGACACTGTGAAAGCGATCAACTGAATCGGCGGCAAATGAGGCGTGCCATACGATGTCAACCCTCTGCATCTCGGTCTGGAATCTTGATGAAGCATTCCGGCATCTACGGTCCAGAAATGAAGTGACTTCATTAGATCGGAACAAAAGGCAAGCTGTCACTAGGAAATACCCTAGGCGCGCCCAATTAGTAGCGCAGTTTCACCTCAATTAGAGGAGACAACATGGGAAAACGAGCGTTCCGAACTCTGCATGTCCAGCAAGATCGGCCAATGTTATCTGCTCGTTGTACAAAATCGTCGATAATGCCCTTTTTGAAGCGAGAATTTACGAGCCCCTAGGGTATTTCCCAGGAGTTCGAACCACACAACTCCTTACCATGACGTCAACGATTGCGGTGTTCAGTCCATCTTCGGTTCGTACCCATGCATCCGGCAATGGCTCGGAACGCCGTATAATCCCTGTTTAGAATCCCCTCATCAACAACACAAGGACGTATAGAATGATTCTTCCAGTCAGAACCATTGCCAGAACCATGACTACCGCCACATTGGCACTGACCCTGGTGGCCTGCGGTGGTGGTAGCAGTTCAACCCCTGAAACGAGTCCGGGAGATGACATTATTGACGATGATCCTGATGAAACCACTGAACCACCAGCCTCACCTCCCAGGATCGAGTTACAGGGCACAATCAATCATGTCACTGATCAATCTGGTGAAGCGCACTTGTATGGAACAGTGAAGAACACCGGTGGTACTGCCGCCACATTCATCAAGGCTGTGTGCCTTTTCTACAGGGCGGACTCGTCATTGATAAGGGACATGGATGGGTATATCCAGGGAACAAACCTTGCGTTCACGGATATCAACATAACAACCAATACCGCCCTGAAACCTGGCGATACGGGAGTCTTTGCAGTTTCACCACATATCAAAAGTGATTCGATCAGTACTTACGAGTGTGAGTACACATACGATGATGCAGACAACACAAAGGATCCTGATGCGAAACTGGAGTTGTTGGGAGCAGTCGACGTACACGAGAATTCCTCGGGTACCATCGAGTATCGTGGGCAAGTCAAGAACACCGGTGCGAAAGACCTGACGTTCGGGAAGGTTCACGTTGTAACTCGCGATACAACGGATTCGATCATCGATATGGAATGGAGCGACATCCGTGGTGATACGGTAGATCTGGAATTTTCCGAAGACACGACCGACACGGCTCTTTTCATCGGATCTACCGGTACGTATTCGGTATGGACATCCGTACCATTCTCGAAATATGGACAACATTCGGTTTTTCTGGAATGGGACGATAGTGACACCACAATCGCATTGGACAGCAGGTCAGCGAAGCATGCAGGCAATGTCTGGCTTGTTGCAGGTGAAGAGGCGAGAAACCAGCGTATTGATGGATTGAGAGAAGAAATCCTGCGATTCAAACTTCAATGAGTTTGATTGTAGAAGTTCAGGAGGAGCATGCATGTCATGCTGCTCCTGACGGTTGCATCATCCTCCAATGCCGATCTGAGCCCGTTCCGTCAACCCCATCTGGTCCAGCTTGAACGGCAACTCGCTGAACACAGCGTCATATTCCACATTGTTGCACAGCAGTTTCAGCTCAGCCTTGCCCTCCTGCAAGGCGGCTATCAACTCGGATTCCAGATACACAAAGCATATCCACGCATCGTAACGCGCTGATAGTGTCTGCGAGGTGATATCGCCTACCGGCTCACCGTCGACAAACAACTGGCAATGGAGGGACGCCACCGGAACCTCAGGTGCAATCACCCCCACCAGGCGACTGGGCACGCCTTGTTCACGCTGCGACCTGAGCGCATCGATACTCATGCTGGGCAGGCCGGCATCGAGCTGGCAATAGCGATCCAGACCGCACTGCAACGGTGTGTGTCGGTAGTCCATGTCACTACCAAAGGACAGGAGCCCGGTTTCCATACGCTCGATATTGTTCGGGCAACCATGCCCGACATTCAGATCGGCCCCTACGACAAAGAACTCGTCCCACAAGGCTTGCCCCAGCTCGACGTCATCAATGTAGATTTCAAAACCGCCTTGCCCGGACCAGCCAGATCGAGCAACGATGAACTCATGGCCGTGATACGGCAAGCGCTTGTAGCGAAAGAAGCGTGTCGAACAGACCTCATCACCAAACACGCGAGCCATCAATGTGTCCGCCTTGGGGCCCTGGACCGCAATGGGCCAGACATCGGGTCGAGTGATTTCGACATTCAGTCGCAGACCATTGGCAAGCCCCCTCGCCCACAGATAGATATCGGAATCTGCCAGACTCAGCCACCAGGTGTCGTCACTGATCCTGATTGCTATCGGGTCGTTGAGAATGTGACCTTCCTCGTCACATAGAGGAACGTAGAAACACTGGTCAGGCTGGGCTCTGGACAGATCGCGCGGGGTCATCAATTGCACCAGCATTTCGGCATCCGGACCCTTGAGCTGGACCTGCCGTTCGCAGGACACATCCCACACCTGAACATTCTCGACCAGATGCCAATAGTCCGCCTCCAGCGAACGAAACCAGCTGGGCAACAGGGTATGGTTATAAACCGTGAAGGATTGTGCACCGCCTACCAGGATGCGGTCAGTGAAAGGAGTTTCTCGTAAACGCCGTGAAAACGTGATCAAAGGCAGTGTCATTGGAGTCCTCACACGGCTGAGTTGAATTCAGATGATTCTGTACGTTGCGTACGCAGGAATCAAATTATTTAGTCACCAGAGAGCCTGTACGAATCAACTGCCTCTGTAGATTTTACGCCTGCGTGCCAAGGCAACTGTGGAAGTTATGCTCTGACGGTCGCCGACATGTCATTCCCGCATGACAACAAAACCAAGCTCTACGCATAAGCTGTTGACTGCAGCTCTGGTTCTCCCGCTCAGTGGCTGCGATGGTCTGCAGTCCGTCTTGCAACCTGCCGGGAAGGAAGCGGCCGAGATTGCCACACTCTTTCATGTGCTGCTTGTCGGGGCCGTGGTGCTCTGGATATTGGTCAACGGCATTTTCTTCTACGTCACCAGGCTCAACCCACGACCCATGTCACGCAGGGCTGCGGAGACCCTGATCATTAGCGGCGGCATCCTGTTTCCAACGATCGTCCTCGGCATATTGCTCGCCTGGAGCATGTCATTGATGAGCAGCCAGCGAGAGCTGGGCAACGCTCCTGTCTCGGTCAGCGTAACCGGAGAGCAGTGGTGGTGGCGTGTGCAGTACCGCCGTCAAGACGGCTCTCTTCTCGCCTCTGCCAACGAACTGCGACTGCCAGCGGGTGAACGCACAGAGGTCACACTGACCTCGAACAAGGTCATCCACTCGTTCTGGGTGCCAGCGCTGGCAGGCAAGATGGACATGTTTCCCGGCAGGGTCACCCGTTTGGCCCTGCAGCCGGAGACGACGGGAACATACCGCGGCCAGTGCGCGGAGTTCTGTGGCACCTCCCACGCGCTGATGGCCTTTCAGGTTGTGGTCATGGCGCCGAACGATTTCGAACTCTGGCTGGATGAACAGGCTGCGCCCGCTGCAGAACCCGATGAAGCACTTGCCATTGAAGGCAAGCAGGCATTTCTGCGCGAGGGCTGCGGGGCCTGTCATACCGTCCGCGGCACACCGGCGGCAGGAACCACTGGACCCGATCTGACTCACGTGGGAGGTAGAACCACTCTGGGCGCCGGCATTCTACCGACCACGCCAGAATCTTTCACCCGCTGGATACAGCATACCGAGAGCATCAAGCCGGATGTCTTCATGCCCTCTTACGACCATCTTGAACAACCGGTGCTGGAAGCATTGGGTCACTACCTGAAAGGATTATCCTGATGAGCCTGCGTGACGACCCGAACGAATGCTACCCGCCCACCGAGGCCATGCTTGATGAGCCTGTCGACGAACAGTGGCAGGAGGACTCGAAACGACGCCTGAGAGACGTCTGGAAAACGCCAGTGGGATGGCGTTACTGGTCAGCGGTCAACAACTCGGAGGTGGGCAAGTGGTATTGCCTGACGGCCTTCTTCTTCATGATGTGCGCCGGTGTGCTGGCCCTGGCCATCCGCGTGCAACTGGCAGTACCGGAGAACGACTTTCTGAGCGCTGGCCGGTTCAATCAGTTCTTTACCATGCACGGCTCGGCCATGATGTTCCTGTTCGCCGTACCGTTGTTCGAGGCTATCTCGATACTGATCCTGCCCGGCATGCTGGGCGCTCGGGACATGCCGTTCCCACGACTCTCGGCATTCGGATTCTGGTGCTTTGTCATCGGCGGTGTCTTCGTTCTCGGCTCCGTACTGTTTGACGCGGCGCCCGATTCAGGCTGGTTCATGTACCCGCCACTGGCCATTGAATCCGAGGGCGTCGGTTCCGACATCTGGCTTCTGGGCCTGTCGTTCATCGAGATAGCGTCCATCGCAGCAGCAGTGGAACTCATTGTGGGCGTGCTGAAATGCCGTCCTCCCGGCATGCGGATCAATCTGATGCCACTGTACGCCTGGTATGTGCTGGTGGTCGGCGGCATGATCCTGTTTGCCTTTCCGCCGCTGATAGCCGGCGACCTGCTGTTCGAGCTGCAACGCAGTTTCGACTGGCCCTTCTTCGACCCGGACCGTGGTGGCGATCCCATGCTCTGGCAGCACCTTTTCTGGATATTCGGACATCCAGAGGTCTACATCATTTTCCTGCCGTCCATCGCCATTGCGGCCATGGTGGTGCCAACGGTTGCCCGCCGCCCTATCGTCGGGTATTCCTGGATCGTCCTGTCGGCCGTGGGAACCGGATTCCTGTCTTTCGGGCTCTGGGTGCATCATATGTTCACTACCGGACTTCCCTCTCTGTCGCTGGGGTTCTTCTCCGCGGCATCCGAAGCGGTGGTCATTCCCACCGGCATTCAGCTGTTCGCCTTTGTGGCGACCCTGATGGTGGGGCGAGTGACACTGAACGTGCCCATGCTGTTCATTGCCGGCGCTCTTGCGATATTCACCGCCGGTGGGCTGACGGGGGTCATGCTTGCTCTGGCACCGTTCAACTGGCAGGTTCACGACACCTACTTCATAGTGGCGCATCTGCACTACACACTGTTCGGCGGCATGATCTTCCCGGTGCTGGCTGGCATCTACTATTTCTATCCGGTCTTCACCAAGAAGGCCTTGTCACCCCGCCTCGGCAAGTGGTCGTTCTGGCTGCTGTTCACCGGCTTCAATATCACCTTCCTGCCCATGCACCTGACGGGGCTGCTGGGCATGCCCCGCCGGGTCTATACCTATCCAACCGGCCTGGGCTGGGACTGGCTCAATCTGATCTCCACAGTCGGCTCCTTCATTCTGGCCGCAGGCTTCCTGCTGTTTGCCTGGGACCTGCTGCGGCCGAAGTCACGCGAGCCTGACACGCAGCGCAACCCGTGGAATGCCGGCACACTCGAATGGACGCACGATGTTCCGGAGGAAGCCTGGGGCATTCGTTCCATTCCGTATATCAGAAGCCGTTACCCACTGTGGGACCAGGAAAAGCTGGTGGAGCGCATTGACGCTGGTCGCTTCTACCTTGCGGATGCTGCAGAAGGCAAACGAGAAACACTGGTGACGTCGGTGCTGGACGCCAAACCGATTCAGTGCATGCGCGTGACCGGTCCGGCCTGGATCACGCTGATTGCCGCGATGTTCACCGGCGGGGCTTTCATCTTTCCCACCTTTCACATCTACACCCCGGCCATCATCTGTGCGGTGCTGGCAGGCGCCTGCATTCTGTACTGGCTGTGGACCTCCACCGCCCCCATCCCCGAGCAGGATCGCAAGCCGGTTGGATTGGGGCTCAGTCTTCCCATTTACGCCTCCGGGCCGGAGTCTGCCGGTTGGTGGGGAGTCTGGATAACCATGCTGGGAGACGCCACCGCCTTCATCAGTCTGGTGTTCGGTTTTTTCTTCTACTGGACAACCAGAACGGACTTCCCACCTGTCGGCAGTGAGCATACCAATCTGATGTTCATGCTGCTTGGCGGGGCTGTATTGCTGGGCGCCTGGGCCCTGACGCTGTATGCCCGTGACAGCAATACCAAGGGACGTGTCACCAGAGCGCGAACTGCTCTGGTCATGGGTATTATCGGCTCGCTTGCCGGCATCGCGCTAGTCATCTGGTCCGTCAGGTCAACAGGCATGGATCCGCAAGCCCATGTGTACCCGGCCATCATTCATGCCTTGCTGCTGTGGTTGACGGCCCATGTTGCCGTGGGAGTGATCATGCAAGGCTATTGCCTGGCAGGAAGCCTGTTCGGCAAGGTTACGCCCCGCTACGACGCCGACCTGCAGAATATCTGCCTGTTCTGGCATTTTCTGGGATTCACCATTGTTGTCTGTGTACTGGTGATGGGCATCTTTCCCCGGTGGCTTTGAACCATGCAGAAACCATCGACGCACGATCAGGAAGAACGAGAATTTGGCGAAGAAATCGACAGCCTGTGGCGCATCGTTTTCTCACCACTTGTCTGGGTCTTTCACTTTCTGGCCTGCTACATCGTGACTGCCATCATCTGCGCAAAAATACCTGCGGGTGACACCATTACCGGATTGCGCTGGTTCATCCTGGGCATCACATTGACCAGTCTTGTCGGCATAGCTGCCATTGGCTGGCGTTCCTGGAAGCAATGGGGCTTTGTCGATGACGGTGTGAAGGTGCAGGACCTGCCCACCGAAGAACATCGCCATGAGTTCCTTGCTCACGCCTCGTTTCTTCTGTCCATCGTCTCGTTCATCGGTGTGTGTTACGTGGCCGTTCCAGCGGTGTTTCTGGATAGCTGTCGATGAGGAACTTCGCCCCCTTCTGTCTGTTCGCGGGAGTCAGCGCCTGTGCGCTTGTCTGGTTTGCGGCTTTGAGCCGTTTTGGCTTGCCTGATTTCGCACTGCACATGATTCGTCACATGACGTTGGTGGCCATCGCAGCTCCCTTGCTGGTACTGGGCACACCGCGACTCAGTCAATCCTTGCCCTCCATACCGCTGCTGGCCTCCTTTGCGGAGTTCATCATTGTATGGGCGTGGCATATGCCCGGTGCTCATGACATGGC
>CBDUIJ010000266.1:0-8204 GCA_965367215.1 uncultured Granulosicoccus sp. | reverse complement strand
TGACGCCCTTGACCTTGCGGCCTTCCGGCTTCTTGCCCAATGTGTCCGGGTCGTGTGTGCAGCGAAGCTCCAGCACCTGGCCATTGTCGTCCTTGATGATTTCCTCGCACTTGATGACGTAGGAGCCGCGCAGGCGGACTTCGCCTCCTGGCACCAGTCGCTGGTATTTTGGAGGAGGAACTTCAGCAAAGTCGTCTCGATCGATGAAGACTTCACGGGTGAACGGTACTTCTCGCGTGCCGGCACTTTCGTCCTGCGGGTGATTGGCAAAAGAAAAAATCTGCTCGTGATCTTCCGGCAGGTCGGTAATGGTTACCTTGATAGGGTCCAGGACTGCCATGCGACGTGGCGCTTCCTTGTTCAATTGATCGCGAATGCAGGTCTCGAGTACCGCCATTTCGATCCAGGCGTCGTTCTTGGTAATGCCTATGCGTTCACAGAAATCTCGTAGTGACGCCGGCGTGTAGCCTCGACGACGCATACCGATGATTGTGGGCATGCGTGGATCGTCCCAACCGTGCACATGACCATCTTCAACCAGCTGGATGATGCGGCGCTTGCTGAGCATGGTGTACTCGAGAGACAGGCGTGCAAATTCGATCTGCTGTGGATGGCAGGGCGTTTTCAGCTCGTCCAGAACCCAGTCATAAAGAGGTCTGTGGTCTTCGAATTCGAGTGTGCAAAGAGAATGCGTAATCCCTTCGATGGCATCCGATACGCAATGGGTGTAGTCGTACATCGGATAGATGGACCACTTGTCTCCGGTGCGCACGTGGTGAACCTTGCGAATTCGGTACAAGGTAGGGTCGCGCATGTTGATGTTGCCGGAGGCCATGTCGATCTTCGCGCGAAGGATATGTTCGCCGTCATCGAATTCGCCTTCTTTCATGCGCTGGAACAAGTCCAGGTTTTCGTCGACGCTACGGTTCCGGTAGGGGCTGGGCGTGCCGGGTTCCGTGAGGCTGCCGCGCATTTCCCGTACTTCCTCGGCCGTGCTGCTGTCGACATAAGCCTTATCCTGACGGATCAGCTCGCGGGCGAACTCATACAGTTCGTCGAAATAATCGGACGCGTGACGTAACTCGCTCCATTCGAACCCCAGCCAGCTGACGTCATCCTTGATGGCCTCGACATATTCCTCGCTTTCGCGTGCCGGGTTGGTGTCGTCAAAGCGCAGGTTGCATCGTCCGTCGTAGCGTCCTGCGGTGCCGAAGTTCAGGCAAATCGACTTTGCATGGCCAATGTGAAGGTAGCCATTGGGCTCTGGCGGAAAGCGCGTGACTACCTGCCCGTCGTTCTTGCCGGCCGCGACATCTTTCTCGACGATGTTTCGAATGAAATTACTGGCTTCTACGGGCTCGGATCTGGACATGGGCGTGGGGGAGGGAAAGCAGAATCAACGGAGGTGCGCAAGTATAGCCTTCACACGCTGTTGTTGATTCGTTTTCCCGGTTGATGATGGTTCCAGGTGAGCAAGTAGCATTTTGCCTGGAGATGTCAGGTGCCGGCTGTAAGTGGGTGTCTGGTCTTTTGGGGTGCTGGTGTGCCGGGCGTGATGTGGGTGTCTGTTGTCTGAGCGGGCAAGGTGGCTACCGGTATTTGTGGGTGTCTGGTCCTGGGCATAGGGATGACAGGCCGGGCGTGATATGGGTGTCTGTTTGCGCGGATGTTCCGGGAGGCATTGCTACAATATGAGATATGGGTGTCTTGTAGCGCAGTTACTGGGTGGCGGGATGCAGGGGTTTTGGGGCGGCTGGAGATGAAGGGTATGGCATCCGATGGATGTGGTTGGGGTCAGGCAGGGGATTCCTGGCTGAGAATGGAATCATGATTGCTTACAAGGTCAGCGTTTGTGATGCGGCAGCGCATCTGATTGATGTGCAACTCGACGTGGATTCGCCGGATCAAGCCGGACAGTTGCTGAAATTGCCCAACTGGATACCGGGCAGTTACATGATTCGCGATTTTTCCAGAAATATCGTGCAAATCGAGGCTTTGAGCCAGGGCGAGCCAACTGAGCTTGTGAAGCTGGACAAGTCCAGCTGGCAGGCACCGGCAGGTCTTTCGCAGTTGACGGTGCGTTATCGCGTGTACGCCTGGGATTTGTCAGTTCGCTCGGCTCATGTCGACAGAACTCATGCCTTCTTCAACGGCACCAGCGTATTTCTGGCGGTGCAGGGGCAGGAAGAGGCGCCCCATGAAGTCCTGTTTGAACGACCGTCGCACGATGTCGACCAAACCTTCGAGCTGGCGACCTCCTTATCCGCCCTGAGCATCGATAAGGCTGGGTTCGGAAAATATCAGGCGAGCAGCTACGACGAACTGATTGATCATCCGGTCGAGCAAGGTGCCTTCAAGCGTCTGTGCTTTGATGCGGCAGGCGTGCCTCATGAAATCATTCTGACCGGAGCCTGTCATTTCGATGAGCAGCGGGTGATCGATGACCTGAAGCGTATCTGCGAATACGAGATCGATTTTTTCGGGCAGCCGGCGCCGATGGATCGTTACCTGTTCATGGTGATGGTGGTTGACGCCGGATATGGTGGTCTTGAGCATCGCTCATCCACCGCCTTGATGATTACGCGTGAAAACCTGCCGGTCGTCGGAGAGGCGGAGATCAGTGATGCCTATCTGAACTTCCTCGGGCTCTGCAGTCACGAGTACTTTCATACGTGGAACGTCAAACGCATCAAGCCAGCCCGCTTTGTGCCTTTCGATCTGGAGGCGGAGTCCTACACGGAGCTTCTGTGGTTCTTTGAAGGCATGACGTCGTACTACGACGATCTGATTCTGGTTCGTGCAGGACTGATAGATCGCAAGAAATACCTGTCGGTACTGGCAAAGACACTGACACGCGTCCAGCGTGGGGCCGGTCGTCTCACCCAGAGCGTCACCGAATCCAGTTTTGATGCCTGGCACAAGTTCTACAAGCAGGATGAAAACTCCCCCAATGCCATTGTCAGCTACTACGCCAAGGGGGCTCTGGTAGCGCTCTGTCTGGATGCCCTGTTACGCGACTCGACAGATCACAAGCAGACACTGGACACCCTGATGAGGCTGATGTGGTCACGTTGGCAGGAAACCGGTCTTGGACTGGAAGAGGATGAACCACAACGTCTGGCAGCTTCCCTGGTTGATACGGACCTGTCGCAGTTTTTCGATCTGGCGCTGTACTCCACACAGGAGCTCCCTGTGCAGAAGGCACTGAGCTCTCTGGGTGTCTCCTTGAACTGGCGTTCCAGAACCTCAGGCACTGACGTGGGAGGCGTCTCCGAACAATCGGAGGGTGAGGCAGATCAGACGCCGAATGTCGGCCCGTGGCTTGGTGCGACCGTGGTAGACGCGCCAGGTGGTGTTCGAGTCGTTCAGGTGCTGGCTGGTGGGCCTGCGGAAAAGGCGGGCCTTGCCGGAGGCGATCTGCTGATTGCCATGAACAATCTGTCAGTCAGTCTGGTCGATGTTGACAGGCATCTGGCCCGGCACGCCGATATGGCGGAACTGGACATCCATTTCTTCCGGCTCGGTCAGTTGCAGCGGTCGGTACTACCCGTGGAGCCGGCACCCGAGGATACGGCCGATTTGCAGATAGTGGACGAAGCACTGCTGGAAGGCTGGTTGAGCGACAAGCCGCTGTCAGCATGAGCAAGACGACTGTTGTCGATACTCTGATGTCATCTTCACCACTGGCAGGCAGACTCTGATGACTGCTGGGCAGGGACAGGTACGCTGTTTGCCGGATGCGAGCCTGATACAGAAGCAGATCAAGGCTCACTGTTCCACAGATGTGGAAGTACATGCCTTCGAGCAGCTTGACTCGACCAGTGCCTGGCTGCGTGAGCACGCCAGGGAGCTGGCTGTGACAAGTGGAACCGCAATGCACCTGTGCATCACTGACTGGCAAAGTGCGGGTGTCGGGCGTCGAGGGAAGAACTGGCAGGCACGTGCCGGCAACCTGATGTTTTCACTGCTGAGCCATTCCGACAAGCCTGCTCGTGAATTGCTTGGGCTGAGTCTGGTCACCGGAATCGCTGTCGCAGAGAGCTTGCAGAGCATTGCTGGTGTGCAGGTGCAGTTGAAGTGGCCCAACGACCTCATTCTGAAAGATGCAAAGCTGGGTGGGTTGATCACGGAGCTGGCCACGGCACCGTTGAGCCGGGTAGGTGGTGGGTGCACTCAGCTGCTGACCGGTATTGGAATCAACCTCTTGCATGACGAGGAGGTGCTGAGGTTGAGCATCGGAGCAACCTCGCTGGAAGCCTGCGGGGTGAGTTGTTCGCGACAGGATCGAGACGCCATGGCGGCCCGGCTTGTGGCGGATGTTGTGACAGCCCACCAGCGATTCGAGGCCGCCGGCTGGCCTGCATTTGCACAGCGCTGGGCTGCTCTGGATTGGCTTGAGAACAAGGAAGTGTTGATTCATCGAGATAATTCGACGGAACAAGCGCTTGCCAGAGGGGTCAACGAACAGGGCGCGCTGCTTGTCGAGCGCGCCGGTGAAATCACCGCTGTTTATAGTGGCAACGTATCCATAAGGCCGACCGTATGAGAATTCTGGTAGATATTGGTAACTCTCGCTGTAAGTCGGCGATAGAGGATGAAGACGGGTTGCATCCTCTGGAGACGTTCGCCTGGAAAGACATCTTCCTGAACGAAGTGCTGGATGAAATCTGGTTGGGTGCTCTGGGCAACGAGCATCCCAGGAGCGTGCATGTCTCCAATGTGGCTGGTGAACGTCTGTTGCCCAATATGTCAGCCTGGTGTTGCAAGAATTTTGGTGTGAAGCCGGTAGAGATTCAGTCATCGGCCGAGTTTCAGGGGCTCAGGAATGCCTATCCGGAGCCTGAGACCTTTGGTGTCGACAGGTGGGCTGCCATGATCGGTGCCAGATCGCTCTACAGTGGGGGGCTGTGTGTCATCGATTCGGGCACCGCCACCACGGTGGATCTGATTGATGCCAACGGGCTGCATCTGGGCGGGGCGATTCTGCCGGGCATCTACACCATGCGTCGGTCTCTGGGGAAGTACACATCCGCCTTGTTTGCCGCCGATGGTGATATCAGCCCGTTCTCCGACAATACGGCCAGCGGGATCGCTGGAGGTACAGGCTTCGCCTCGATCGGGGCCATCGAGCGTCTGGTGTTCGAAGCCTCAAGGCGCGTCAGCCCCCTGACTACAGTGATTACTGGCGGTGAGTCCGGCATTCTGGAGACTTTCATGCGAAACCCTGTCGAACGAGACCCACTGCTGGTCCTCAAGGGCGTCTCCGTCATGGGCGGTCAGCTCAGCGCCGACGAGCTGGGCCTCGCCTCCTGCTGCGACAACGTCATGTACAGCTGATTCCTGGCAGACACCCATATCTCCCTGAAAGGATTCCTGGCAGACACCCATATTCACTACTCCGCAGAGAGCAACATCAGCAGACACCCATGTCGCCGACTCTGCCAGACGCAGGCGGGCTAATCAGCAGACACCCACTTTTCAGGTGGCGGCGTAACGAGGATTGCGTACACTCGGTTTTTCCCTGATAGCGCCGAGTTAGCCGATATCGAACAAATTTCGACCACAGACACGTAGTCAGGCATCCTTTTTTGGCCGAATAACTCCTATTCCACCCCTGGAGTGAAAAAAAACTTCAAATGAGTGCATTAGTGCGTTGCCAAATCGTTTCGAAATGCATAGACTTTGCACCCTGACGTTGACCGGCATGCTCAGCCAGTAACGTCAAGTGTCGGATCACCTCCACGTAGGTGAGTCAGTAAGGCGCAGTGCCGGTATAGCTCAGTTGGTAGAGCAACTGATTTGTAATCAGTAGGTCCCGAGTTCGACTCTTGGTGCCGGCACCATTTTTTTGTCTTGGCGTATTCTGGATTGTTCAGAGCGCAATGCAGACAAGAACAAGTTTCAAAGATCAGATTGACCTGCAGTAAATTTCAGGTGGTTGTATTGCGAATATCGCACTCCCTGATTCTGCTTCCTCCTCCACCCGAAATGATTGCCTCCAATGTTCCTCGTGATTTCCATCGCCGCGGACCATTGATCTGTCATCGTGAGGGTTGCAGGCTGGTTCGATGCTCGTACCGCGGATAGCTTGCGAGAGCATTTTTGATTTTCTATCGCGTTGATTGACTGCTCGCAACCTGCTTCCCAGGCAGAGAAGAGGAGCTGACGAACTCAAGGAAGTCTGCGGCAGAGCAGGGGCGGCTTATCAGGTAGCCCTGGATGTCATTGCACCCCAGGCCCTGAACAACTTCGAGTTGAGCCTGTGTTTCCACACCCTCCGCGATCGTCGATTTGCCCAGGTGGCTGCCAAGATCGGCGATAGCCCGGATGATGGAGAGAGCCTCGGATTCGGTATCGATATTGGAGACGAAGGATCGATCTATCTTGAGCTTGTCTACCGGAAAATTACGCAAGTACTGCAGGGAGGAAAACCCCGTCCCGAAGTCGTCGATGGCAATGCCGACGCCGCGCAGTTTCAGCTCGTGCAGCAGCGCCTGGGTAGCATTCACATTTTCCATGATCACGGTTTCGGTAATCTCGAGCTCCAGTCTTCGAGGAGCCAGATTGCATTTGCTTATTGCCGAAGCGACATCATCCAGAAAACTCGGATCACTGAATTGAACGCTGGATACATTGACCGAAATACCGATGCTCTCAGGCCAGTTCTTCGCCTCAAGACAAGCCTGGTGAAGAACCCAGCGGCCAATGGGTATGATTAGGCCGGTTTCCTCAGCGAGCGGGATGAATTCATCCGGCGTGATCAATCCACGTGAAGGGTGGTTCCAGCGAATCAGGGCTTCGGCGCCACAGATCTGCATCGTGGATGCATTGACCTGAGGTTGATACAGGAGCTCGAACTCCTCATTCTCCAGAGCCTTGCATAAATCAACCTTGAAGGCCTGACGCTCACGTTCCCTGGTTTCAAGTTCAATGTTGAAGTGCTGTTGCAGATTGCCGCCTTTCGATTTGGCCTCATAAAGTGCCATGTCTGCATTATTCAATAGCTCCACGGGTGTCATGTCTGATGAAGAGCAGCTTGCTATTCCTATGCTGACACCTATCTGTATCGGGCGTTCATCAACGTGAAAATGCTCTGTCAGTGCTGCTATGATCTTTCCCGCAAGAAACTCCGCGCCATGTTCATCATGAATATCCGTGGCTTCCATCAGGATTGCGAATTCATCGCCTCCCAGGCGTGCTACCAGGTCGGTTGAACGGCAGCAGTCTTTCAAACGTTCGGATGCCTGTTGCAGCAGCTTGTCACCTACCGGGTGTCCCATGCTGTCATTCACTTGCTTGAATGCGTCGAGATCAAGATACAGTAGCGTCAGGAAAGTGTCTGGAGCCTCGGGTGATAGCAGCTCATCAAGCCTTTCATACAGGGTGGCGCGATTGCAAAGGCCAGTCAGGGTGTCATGCTTCGCCATGAAGGAGATCTTCTGCTGAATCGCATGGCTCTTCGTGATGTCCTTGTGCAACGCCACAACCGTCCCGTCCTCGAGCACATGAATCAGAACTTGTATTCTGACACCAGCATCGGTAACGAATTCGCGACGTCTTTGTCCGGGAGTCCCTGGCAAGGACTCTTCAGGAAGCTCTATTTCCTGCTCATTGCTCGCCGCCATGATGTCGGTAAACGGCGTGCCGCGCTGTCCCAGATGAGCGGGTAGATTCCATATATCGAGATATTTCTGGTTGCACAGTTGCAGACGATCCTGTCTGTCGAACATGCAGAAGCCAAGGGGCATGAAAGCCAACGCAGTCTGCAGTATGGCGTTCTCGCTCAATAGCGACTGCATGGAGATGTTCTCCGACGCCTGGTTGTGGCGGGCGGAGACAACGGCAGAAATTGCGTGGTGCAATTCCGGCTCAATATGGTCAGATTGTGTGGGAAATTCAGAATCCATTGCTGCCGTCACTACCCGATAGCTCCCTGTGTGACATATTCCTGGTATGAATGTGCGGATCGGTCGCGATCTGCGTACGTCTGTGTTCAGGCCGACAGACCAGTCATCGGCAGGCGTTTCGAAACATTGAGTGAAATTCTGGAGCAACGCTCGTGTGCGAGGCCTGTTGTCCGATCAATGTGATTGCGACCTTGATTGTTTGAGGTTGTCGAACAACCCTTGTAAACAATGTTCGGATAATCGAGTTGTTGAGTTGTTGAGTTGTTGAGTTGTTGAGTTGTTGAGTTGTTGAGTTGT
>CBDUIJ010000265.1:0-8268 GCA_965367215.1 uncultured Granulosicoccus sp. | reverse complement strand
CATGAGCAGACACCCATATCTCGTGCGGAATCTCGTGGGCGATCACCCATGAGCAGACACCCATATCCCACACGGAAACTCGCGAGCGACCACCGACCAGCAGACACCCATATCTCAAGCTCAACCTCGCGGGCGATAAAGTCATTTTTCTGTCACAAGATGAGTCACGTAACTAGCTGAAATATGGTGCCAAGTCAGCATGAAATGACATGGTTGAACGATTTTGTCAGTGAAATAGCCTGTATTCGTCATTGAGTTAGCACGGCATTCGGCCGACACTTCCGTTAGTTGAAATTTATGGGTGTCTGCCAATGACGACGTACAATCCACCGCTGCAAGACATGCGTTTTGCGATGCGGGATGTTCTGGGGTTCGATGAACACTATGCCGGCTTGCCGGGCGGCGAGGATGCGACGCCGGATGTCGTGGATGCGATTCTGGAAGAGGGAAGCAAGTTCGCTCGTGATGTGCTCAGTCCGCTGAATGCGGTCGGTGACGAGCAGGGTTGCACCTGGAAGGATGGAGACGTCACGACCCCTGAGGGTTTCCGGGATGCCTATCAGCAATATGTCGATGGTGGCTGGCCCTCCATGACGCAGTCCGAAGCGCTCGGTGGTCAGGGCCTGCCCGAATCCCTGGGTACGGTGCTCTCCGAAATGAATGGTACCGCCAACTGGTCATGGTCCATGTACCCGGGCCTGTCTCACGGCGCCATGAATACACTTGCAGCCCACGGCACTGAAGCCCAGCAACAGGCCTATCTGACACGCCTGGTCTCGGGTGAGTGGACAGGCACCATGTGTCTCACGGAATCGCACTGTGGTACCGACCTGGGCCTGCTGAAGACCCGTGCCGAGCCCAATGAGGATGGCAGCTACGCCATCACCGGCCAGAAGATCTTCATCTCTGCCGGTGAACACGACATGGCCGACAACATCGTGCATATCGTGCTGGCTCGACTGCCGGACGCGCCCAAGGGCACTCGCGGCATCTCCCTGTTCATCGTGCCCAAGTTCTCCCTGACCGACGATGGAGATGTGGGTGTCCGAAACCAGGTGAGTTGCGGGTCGATCGAGCACAAGATGGGGATTCATGGCAATGCCACCTGTGTGCTGAATTTCGATGGGGCGAAGGGATTTCTGATCGGGCCTCCGAATCGTGGGCTGAACTGCATGTTCACCTTCATGAATACGGCCCGCATCGGCACGGCCATCCAGGGTCTGGCGCATGCCGAGCTGGCCTTCCAGGGTTCTCTGGCCTATGCCCGGGATCGTCTGCAGATGCGTTCGCTCTCCGGGGCGGTAGCGCCAGAGAAGGCGGCTGATCCGATCATCGTGCATCCGGATGTCCGGCGCATGTTGCTCACCCAGAAGGCGCTGGCTGAAGGCGGTCGCATGTTCATCTATCGTTGTGCGCAGCTGGTCGATATCGCGCACCAGTCAGCCAGCGAAGAGGCGCGTGCCGCGGCCGAGCAGGAACTGGCGCTGCTGACGCCCATCGCCAAGGCATTTCTGACTGAAACCGGTTTTGAAGCCGCCAATCTCGGCCTGCAGGTCTTCGGCGGTCACGGCTACATCAAGGAATGGGGCATGGAACAGAACGTTCGTGATGCCCGTATCTCGATGATCTATGAGGGCACCACCGGTATCCAGGCTATCGATCTGCTGGGTCGCAAGGTTCTGGGTTCCAGAGGCGCCTTGTTGAGCGCTTATACGAAAAAGATCCACAAGTTCTGCAAGCAATACCAGGATGAGCCGAATCTGCAGCGCTACATCCGTCCTCTGGCCGAGATCAACAGGCAATGGGGTGAAATCACCCAGCGTATCGGTATGGCGGCGATTCAGGACAAGGAGGAGGCTGGCGCCGCATCCGTGGATTACCTGATGTACTCCGGTTACATCGTCATGGCCTATTTCTGGGCCCAGGCGGCCGTCGCCGCAGAGCGCAAGCTGGAAGCGGGTGAAGGCGATGCGGTATTCCTGCGCGCCAAGCTGTTCACGGCCCGCTTCTACATGGAACGCCTGCTGCCACGTACCAGCACTCTGGCCATCACCATGGTCTCCGGTGCCGATAATCTGATGGATCTGGACGAGGCGCATTTCGCGCTCTGATTACCGAGGCGTTTTGTACCGATTTCCTGCCCTGATAGCCAACATCACCGTCATGCACGTAACATGGCGGTGATGTTCGGTTGTTTGACAGCCAAGGGGCGGCGTAACATTCACCCTCAGGTACATGCATTCATTCTGCAACAGCCCGCGCGCTTCCATGAGGCGTCGGGCTCTTGCCCATTCGTACAATAACCGTAGGAGCTTTCGCTCATGCTTTTCAACGGCGCAGCTTTCAAGCTGACTCGCGACAATGACATCCTCGAGCTGTCCTTTGACAGTGAAGGGCAGAAAGTCAATGTCTTCAATCGCAGTGCCCTGGCGGAATTCGGACAAGTACTGGACTCCATCGAAAAGGAGTCAGGTGTAGCAGGTCTTGTATTGTCCAGCACCAAGGGCGTGTTCATTGCCGGTGCTGATATCACCGAGTTTCTGGGTTACTTCGCCTCACCGGATGAAGTGCTGATGACCATGCTCAATGAAGTCAACGGCATGTTCAATCGCTTCGAGGACCTGCCATTCCCGACAGTGGCTGCCATCAATGGTGAAGCGCAGGGCGGTGGTTTCGAGATCTGCCTGGCCAGTGATTTCCGTGTTGCAGCACCGACTGCGCGCATGGGACTGCCGGAAGTGAAACTCGGCATCATGCCCGGCTGGGGTGGTTCCATCCGCTTGCCGCGACTCATCGGTGTCGATAATGCCTTTGAATGGATGTGCACCGGTGTGTCGAAGAAAGCAGCCGATGCGTTGAAGGATGGCGCTATCGATGCCGTGGTGCATGACGGTGATGTTCGCGCTGCCGCCATTTCCATCATCGAACAAGTGCGTGCAGGCAAGATGGAAGTGGCCTCGCGCCGCGCCCGGAAGAAGTCTCCTCTGATGCTTTCCGAGCTGGAATTCAACATGGCCATCGAGTCGGCCAAAGGTGTTGTCGGTGCCAAGGCTGGCCCCCATTATCCTTCACCTCTGACCATTGTCGGCACGGTTGCCAAACACGCCGGCAAGTCCCGAGACGAGGCTCTGCCTATCGAAAGCGCAAGCTTCGTGAAGCTGGGCAAGACCGATGTTGCGGCAAGTCTGGTCGGTATCTTTCTCAACGATCAGGCCCTGAAACGACTGGCGCGCAAGCAGAGCAAGGATGCACGGCCGGTGAAACATTCAGCGGTACTGGGCGCCGGCATCATGGGTGGTGGTATTGCCTACCAATCGGCGTCCAATGGCGTGCCCATCACCATGAAGGACATTCGCCCGGAAGCCTTGCAGGCGGGTCTTGATGAAGCGGGCAAGCTGCTGAAGAAGCAGATCAGTCGCGGCAGGATGAAGCCTGAAGGCATGGCGGGTGTACTCAATGCCATTCAGCCGGCACTGAGCTATGGAGAATTCGGAGCGGTGGACCTGGTGGTCGAGGCCGTGGTCGAGAATCCGAAGGTCAAGATGGCGGTACTGGCCGAAGTGGAAGGGCAGGTCAGTGATGACACCATTGTCACCACCAACACCTCCACCATCTCGGTCGATCTGCTGGCTACTGCGCTGAAGCGGCCCGAGAACTTCTGTGGCATGCATTTCTTCAACCCCGTGCATGCGATGCCACTGGTTGAGGTCATTCGCGCCAACACGTCTTCCGAGGAAGCCATTGCCACAACCGTGGCCTATGCCCTGGCCATGCGCAAGACACCTATCGTGGTCAATGATTGTCCGGGATTTCTGGTGAACCGCATCCTGTTCGCCTATTTCGCAGGCTTCAACAAGCTGATCGCCGATGGTGCGGATTTTCGTGCCATCGACAAGGCGCTGGAGAAGTTCGGCTGGCCCATGGGCCCCGCCTATCTGCTGGACGTGGTGGGTATGGATACCGGCAAGCATGCTGCTGATGTCATTGCCGAGGGTTTTCCCGATCGCATGGCCAGTGAAACCAAGACCATCGTCGATGCACTGTATGAAGCCGATCGTCTGGGCCAGAAGAACGGCAAGGGCTTCTATCGCTACGAAGCCGACAAGCGCGGCAAGCCGCAGAAGCTGGCAGACCCCGATGTCGACCCTATCATCGCCAGTGTGCAGGCTGCCAAGGCCGAGTTCAGTGAGCAGGACATTGTTGACCGCCTGATGATTCCTTTGTGTATCGAATCTGCCCGTTGTCTGGAAGACAACATCGTCAGCGCAGCCTTTGAAGTGGATATGGGGCTGGTCTACGGCGTGGGTTTCCCTCCTTTCCGCGGCGGTGCTCTGCACCATGTCGACACGATGGGAATGGCGGCCTTCTGCAAGCGAGCTGATGAATTCGCCGATCTGGGTGCCTTGTATCAGCCGACCGAAACGATGCGCAAGATGGCAGAGAACGGCGAGACTTACCATGCAAGCGCAGCAGCTGGCGCTGCCAACAACTCAGGAGCAAAGTCATGAGCAGCTATCAGGCACGCGATGTCGTCATCGTCGATGGCGTACGCTCACCCATGGCACGATCCAAGGGCGGTGGTTTCACGCATGTGCGAGCAGAGAATCTGTCGGCGGCACTGGTGGATGCGCTGTTCGTGCGTAATCCTTCGGTGGACCGAGGGGATGTCGAGGATATCATCTGGGGCTGTGTGAACCAGACGCTGGAGCAGGGCTTCAACGTCGCTCGCAGTGTGGGCTTGCTGGCAGGCCTGCCCAAACAGGTCGCAGCGCAGACGGTCAGTCGTTTGTGTGGCTCATCGATGAGCGCCCTGCACACGGCCGCTCAAGGCATCATGACGGGCTACGGGGATGTCTTCGTGGTCGGTGGTGTCGAGCATATGCAGCATGTACCGATGATGCACGGTATCGATATCAATCCGTCGGTCAGCCTGTATGCGGCCAAGGCCTCCATGATGATGGGCGTGACTGCCGAGATGCTGGGACAGATCCACGGTATTTCGCGAGAAGATCAGGACAAGTTCGCCCTGCGTTCTCACCAGCGCGCCCAGGCGGCCTCCGATGCCGGGCGTTTCGACAACGAGATCGTCCCTATCGAAGGTCACGACGCGAATGGTGCTCTGAGCATGATCGAAAAGGATGAAGTCATTCGCGGTGATGCCTCGCTCGAAGCTCTGGCTTCCCTGCGGCCGGCGTTCATTCCGAAAACCGGTACCGTCACCGCAGGAAGTTCTTCGGCGATTGCCGACGGTGCATCCGCCATGCTGATGATGTCCGGCGAGAAGGCCATGAGCCTGGGTCTGCAGCCGATAGCCCGTGTTCGCAGCATGGCTGTGAGCGGCTGTGATCCGGCCATCATGGGTTACGGTCCGGTGCCTGCCACCAGAAAGGCCTTGAAGCGTGCCGGTATGTCCATCGAGGATATCGATTACGTCGAGCTGAACGAAGCCTTTGCGGCGCAGTCATTGCCTGTCATGAAAGATCTGGGGCTGATCGAGCACATGGATCAGAAGGTGAACCTCAATGGTGGTGCCATCGCCTTGGGTCACCCGCTGGGTTGTTCCGGTACCCGTATCTGCACCACGCTGCTGAACGTCATGCAGCAGAATGACGGTGAGCTGGGTCTGGCGACCATGTGCATCGGCATGGGCCAGGGCATTGCCACGGTCTTCGAACGCCTGAAGTAAGGGGAGGGCCGCACTTCAACAGTGCAAGTTTGCCCCGGACTGCTGTTCTGCAGGGTCCGGGG
The DNA here is from genome assembly GCA_965367215.1 of uncultured Granulosicoccus sp. GTDB lineage: Bacteria > Pseudomonadota > Gammaproteobacteria > Granulosicoccales > Granulosicoccaceae > Granulosicoccus. Next base: position 2,520 of record CBDUIJ010000265.1, on the reverse strand, counting down.
CTTTCTGCTTGTCTGCCGCAGCTGCCGGTTCGAGAGGGCAGCTCATCAGGTCAGTCAAGTAGCTCATCAGGTCAGTCCGAGCAGCCAGCCATACCAGCCAGCCAAGTCAATCAGGATAGCTCGTCAGATCAGTCAAGGCGGCCGATCAGAGCCGCCAGATCAGGGCAGCCAGCTGACGTCCACCACGCGCCATTGCGGCCCGCCCTTGGGCACATCGGCGTGATGGGTCAGGCGTGTCAGCGAGACATTACCGATATCGAAGCTCACACTGTTGCGCAGCGGCAGGTCGAGGGCAATCTGCAGGGCGGCCAGAATGGTGCCGCGATGGGCAACACAGACGACGTCCTTGCCCTGGTGTTCGGCATTCATGCGGTCGATGAAACCTTCCACCCGACTGCGTAACATGGAGAAGCTCTCCCCATTGGGTGCCTGCTGCTCGGGCGGCAATGGCCAGAAACCCAGATAGGCATCTTCACGCATCGCAAACAGTTCCTCGTGCGTCATGCCGTTGAAGTCCCCGAAGTCCTGCTCCTTGATATCCGCATCCTGTGCCCAGTCACTGGCCGTGGCGCCGGCCTCGATCAGCGCCTCGGCTGTCTGCCGGGTGCGTTTCAGTGGACTGGTCACCCACAATGCGTCCTTGGGCAGTTTCGCCGCTATGCCCTTGAACAGAGGACCGTCCGTGGTATCGCAGTCCACGTCCAGACTGCCATACATGCGATGCGATACTTCCGGCACGCGGGCGTGGCGAACCCACCAGAATCGTGTGGCATGTGATGCCTGGGGTAACAGGTCGCGCAGGTTTTGGTTCATGTCTCTGGAGCTGCCAATAGGCTGGTTCGGAAAAACGACAAGCCATCGTTAACCGGGGAATTCTAACGCTTTGAAGCAATTCACGCTCTGTCACATTTGACAAGCTTGCCGGTAGCAGGCACAACAGACACCTGCAAGATTCAACAGGCCACCATCAGCGAGGACCTTCAGTGACTGACGCCGGGCAGGAACCGCATACCGAAATACCCCAGAATCCAGCGCAGGAATCGGCGTTGGACAGGCGCATTGCCGATGCCGAGTCGTGGCTGGTGGAGTTGACCCAGCAGCTGATTCGTCTGCCGACCATCAATCCGCCGGGCGAGGGTTATGCCGAGATCTGCGATCTGCTGGAGCAGGTGCTCGCGCCCCATGGTTTTGCCATCGAACGCGTGCGCGCCGTGGGTGCACTGGGTGACAGCGATCAGTATCCGCGCTGGAATCTGATTGCGCGGCATGAAGGACGCCACTCGGGTGACTGCGTGCATTTCAATTCACATACCGATGTGGTGTCCGTCGGGGAAGGCTGGAGTGTTGATCCGTTCGCCGGCGTGGTGCGTGATGGACGGGTGTATGGGCGCGGTGCCTGCGACATGAAAGGCGGGCTGGCATCCTCCATTGTGGCGGCGGCCTGTTTCATTGCGGAGCATCCGGACTATGCCGGTGCCATCGAGATTTCAGGTACCTGCGATGAGGAGTCCGGTGGCTTCGGCGGGGTGGCCTATCTGGCAGAGCAGGGCTGGTTCAATCCGGAGCGGGTTCAGCACGTGATCATTCCCGAGCCGCTGAACAAGGAGCGTATCTGTCTGGGTCATCGCGGGGTGTGGTGGGCAGAGGTCGAGACCCACGGCCATATCGCACACGGTTCCATGCCGTTTCTCGGCGATTGCGCAATCCGTCATATGGGGGCTGTACTCGAAGCGCTGGAAGACACCCTGATTCCGCAGCTGGCCACGCGCCAGACGGCCATGCCGGTGGTGCCTGAACAAGCGCGCCAGTCGACTCTGAACATCAATTCCATTCATGGTGGCCTGGCCGAGGCTGCCAGCGACTATACCGGCATGCCCTCGGCGCTGGTGCCGGATCGTTGCCGCATGGTGCTGGACCGGCGTTTCCTGATAGAGGAAAACCTCGACGAGGTGCAGGCCGAACTGCATGACTTGCTGGAGCGCGTCAAGTCCGAGCGGGAAAGCTTCGATTACGAAGTTCGTGAACTGTTCTCGGTACTGCCGAACATGACCGCGAAGGATGCACCCGTCGTGAATGCCGTGTCTGATGCCATTCGGCAGCGATTGGGGCAGGAGCCACAATATGTCGTCTCGCCGGGAACTTACGACCAGAAACATGTCGATCGTATCGGGCGTCTGCACAACTGCATCGCCTACGGCCCCGGCATTCTGGATCTGGCGCATCAACCCGACGAGTATGTGGGAATACAGGATATGATTGTTGCCGCACAGGTCATGGGGCGATCTTTACAGGCCCTGCTGCTGAAGGATTCCGACTGAGGAGAAACTATGAAGAACCGATTTCGCCTGCCAGCCTTGTTGCTGCTGGCCAGTGCTGTCAGCCAGGTCCATGCGGCCAGAACCGACGTGACGCTGGGCATGCAGCTGGAGCCACCGAATCTGGATCCGACAGGCGGTGCTGCGGCGGCTATCGACGAGGTCGTTTATGCCAACATCTTCGAGGGACTGACCCGTTTCGATG
>CBDUIJ010000264.1:0-8271 GCA_965367215.1 uncultured Granulosicoccus sp. | reverse complement strand
GCGGCAGAAGCGGCAGAAGCGGCAGAAGCGGCAGAAGCGGCAGAAGCGGCAGAAGCGGCAGAATAGAGTATCGTCAACGAGTCGGCTCAATAAGCCAAGGGCGGTTTATTTGCCTTCTCGTGCGATCTGGATCTTGTCGACAATACGGCTACGGTGTTCCTGTAGCCGTTCCAGATCATCGGTTTCAAACAACTGCAAACCGACCAGGGTAGATGCCTGAAAGAACAGTCCGACCGGCACATCCATATTGCCCTTCTCGATCTTCTGCAACACGCCCCGAGCGATATTGGCCCGCACCGCCAGATCCGACTCGCTCATGCCACGCTGAATGCGTGCCAGCTTGATCATCTGGCCCAGCAGCAACACGGTTTCAGTCGTGAAGGCGGTATAGGTAGTCTCGTGTGTCGGCATGCAGCCAGCCTCCGGATGTGGTGTCAGTAACAGTCCCCACCTTTTCCGATTGCACAGCTTGTGCCACCGTCCAGCCCTTGCCGCCATACAGCGGCACGGCTCGACCAGCCTCGAACGGCTATTGAACCGAATCCCGACCAAGTCTCGAATGGTCTCCGTCCGGGCTCCCGAGCAGATTCCGGACAGATCCGCAAACGGTTTCCGGGCTGGCGGACAGGCAGGCGGATCAGAGCGTGAAGGTCTGCTGTTGAGTCTGATACCGCTCAACGGTCTCCATATTGACCTCGATCCCCAGGCCCGGTTTACCGGGGATGGCAACTCGGCCATTCTCCATTTGCCAGGGCTCGGCAATCAGATCCTGACGGAAGGGGTGGCTGGACACATCGTATTCCAGAATCGGCTCCGCCGCATTCAGGGAGTGATGGGTAATCGGTATCGTGGCAATGAACTGCAAGGAGGCTGCCTGTGCAATGGCAGTGCCCCAGACATGCGGGTTCAGCATGACACCGTTGGCCTGTGCCATGGTCAGCACATCGCGCACTGCCGTGAACCCACCACAGGAGCCGATATCGGGCTGCGCAACATCAACCGCATCGGCACGAAACAGCGCGTTGTATCCGTACAGGGAGTGTTCGTTCTCGCCACCGGCAATGGGCATGTCCAGCGCCGCCCTGACCGCCGCGTAACCCTGCAGATCCTCGGCGACCACCGGCTCTTCGTACCAGCGCAGTGCAAAGTCGGACAGACCACGCCCCAGACGTATGGCATCGCTGCGCCCATAGGCGTGATTGGTGTCGATCATCAGTTCGATCTCTGGGTCATTCAAGGCCTCACGTATCGAATGCATGACCTGCAGGTCATCACGCACACCAAAGCCGAGCTTGATCTTCATGGCACGAAAACCGGATTCTCGATGCCGCAGGGCTTCCTCGGTCAGGCGAGCGGTCTCACCCTGGCCCTGCAAGCGATAGAAGCCGGTGGCATACGGCTGTACCGATGTGCGATACGCACCTCCCAGTAGAGCGGAAACAGGCGCCTGATAATGTTTGCCGGCAATATCCCAGAGCGCGATGTCGATGGCACTGATGGCTGACATGACGGAGCCCTTGCGTCCGAAGTCACGCGTGCGGTTGTACATGGCCGTCCACAACACCGCCGGACTCAGTGCGTCCTGCCCCATGATCACGGGCACCAGAGCATTGGCTATGGCCGCAGCTGCAATTTCGGGTGGCTCCAGTCCCTGCGTGAAGGCCTCGCCCCACCCTTGCAAACCGGACTCGGTGGTGATGCGCACCAGAGTTGCTGCACGCTGATGCACCCAGCCTTGCGAAAAGGCAAACGGGACATCCAACGGCGCCTTGACGACGAAGATTTCAACTCGGGTGATTTTCATTCCTGTTCCTGATTATGATCCAGCCGATAGCGATCAGAAGTCAGCATGACTCCTGCGGTATCCCGGTTCGTTCAATGAAATTCCTGCAATACGCTATCATAGACATTGTTCCACTACAGACCCCGGAAACATGAGGCCTCCCCACCGCAGCGACGAAGGCAAACGTCGAGCCGACGACATCGTCAAGGAGGTAGAACAACGCATCCTTGATGGTCGCCTGGCCGTTGGCGCGATCCTGCCATCCGAACGAGTACTGATGGACGAGTTCAGTGCCAGCCGCACGGTCGTCCGGGAAGCCATCACTGCGCTTTCCAACCGGGGCCTGCTGGATTGCAAGCCGCGTTTCCGACCGACCATACGCAAGCCCGGCATGGAAACGGCGCTGGATATCACGACTCCCATTGTTCAGCAGTTGCTGGGCAACCGCGGTGGCGTGGAAAACCTCTACAAGATGCGCGTCTTCATCGAAACGGGCCTGGTCAGACATGCCGCCGTCCATGCCGACAAGAACGGCATCAGTCAGTTGCGGCAGGCGCTGCAGGCAAACGAGGCCGCCATCGACAACTCCGACAGCTTCTACCGGACAGATACGGCTTTCCACGCCGTTCTGTACGAACTGGGCGACAATCCGATACTGCCCGCGGTTCATGCCGGCTTCACATCCTGGCTGGCCCCTCACTGGGACCGCATGCCGCGCATGCCGGAACGTAACCAGCAGAATTATCTGGCGCATGAGCAGATATTCAATTGCATCCTCGACCGTGACCCGGATGCGGCAGAAGCCGCTCTGAAGCAGCATCTGGACAGGGCCTGGGAACTGGTGCGCGGAACCTTCAAGGAATCCTGAACCCGATCGGCCGAATAATGTCCGGCCTGTTCAGCCTGTTGCGGTATCGCGTCAGCCTTGACTCCGGCTGCCACCATTGCATTGAAGCCCGTGACTACCAGTTGGTGACCGAGCCGTCGGCGCGTCTGAGATGCTCCATCTCGACGTGCAGAGGTGTTGCTGCCCGAATGGCCGCCTCGTTGACTTCCACACCCAGCCCCGGACCATCAGGCACGATATAGACAGGCCCTTCCATGGCCACCTGCACCGGAAACAGTTCAGGGTCGTGAAAACCGAGATCCTCGACGCAGGACTGCCGGGTTTCCTGCCAGCTCATGTTGGGAACGGCGGCAGACATATGTACGGTGGCAGCGGTGCACACGGGTCCCAGCGGGTTGTGCGGCATGAGATCGATGTAATGACGCTCACTCCAGCCAGCAACCTTCATGGCTTCGGTAAACCCGCCGATGTTGCAGATATCCAGCCTCATGTACTGGGTCAGCCCTTGATCGAGATAGGGTCCTGCCTGCCACTTGGACGCAAACTCTTCGCCGACGGCAAACGGTATGTCCGTCATGCTGCGCAGTGCGGCATAGGACTCGGGTGTCTCGCAGCGGATCGGCTCTTCCAGGAAATCGAGCGTGCCCGGCGGCAGGGAGTTGCAGAAGCTCGCCGCCTCGGCCACCGACAGTCGATGGTGATAGTCGATACCCAGACACAGCTCTTCGCCGAACTCCTGGCGAATGGCCTTCAGATCGCGTGCGGTTCGCGCGATCGACAGCCGCGGATTGAACACCGGCGTCTCGTCGAAACAGGCAGGTACCACTCGAACGCAGTCCCAACCCTGATCCACCAGTGTGTGAACCTGCTTGAGCGTGTCCTGCAGATTGTCGGCCGTCGCGCTCGCAAAAGTGGGGATGCATTCGCGTTGTCGGCCGCCCAGCAACTGGTAGACCGGAACGCCCAGACGCTTGCCTAGCGCATCATATAGAGCGATATCGATGGCAGACATGGCCGCGGTGAGAACCCGCCCCCCTTCGAAGTACTGGCTTCGGTAGGTTTCCTGCCAGATGCGACCTATTTGCCGGGAATCCTGCCCCACCAGAAATCGGCAGAAATGCTCGATGGTTGCCGCAACGGCACCTTCGCGCCCGGACAAGCCGGATTCTCCCCAGCCAACGATGCCATCTTCGGTCGTCAGCTTGACCAGTAGCTGGTTGCGTCTTCCCACTCGTGCGAGCAGCGGCTCAATAGCAGTAATCCTGGGCATGATTTCTCCGGCATGAAAGACTCTTGCCCAGAATCGTACTATATTTTTATATATTTCGTATATTATTTTAGATAAATTGACGTTCAACCAATCCAGAGCGTGACAACTGGCGGCTGATAACTGGCTCAATACGCCATGTAAACCGTCCGCTTCTGCAGATAGCCTTCCAGACCGTGAACACCATCCTCGCCACCCAGACCACTGAGCTTGTGGCCATTGTGGTATCCATTGACGTAGCCGACGATACCCTTGTTCAGGAAGATCGTACCGGTCTCCAGCCGCTTGATCGCATCCATGTAGATAGACGGATTGCGTGTCCACAGATAAGCGGACAGACCGTCAGGACGTGCATTGGTGATACTCAGCGCCTCTTCATAACCGTCGATTCTCACTACCGGCAATACCGGTCCGAAAAGCTCGTCCCGAACCGCTTCCGAGTCTGCTTTGGCGTTCAACAGAACCGTAGGCTCATGCCAGTGCCCCCTGCCGAACTGATCCCCCTCACCGCGCTTGCCGCCCATCGCCAGCTCAGCCCCCTCAGCCAGACTGCGTGACACCATCGCCTGTATGCGTTCCAGCGATGCCGCCGTACTCACGGGGCCCATGCCTTCGTTGCTCATCGGGTCAGCCAGTTTGACGCTCGCGACTCTGGCCAGCAGTTTCCCGGTGAATTCGTCCGCGACAGACTCGGCGACCAGCACGCTCTCATTACAGATACAGACCTGACCGGCATTGGCGAACCTTGCCACAACTGCCGCTTCGACGGCGGCATCGATATCGGCATCGTCCAATACAATGAAAGGTGCATTGCCACCCAGCTCCAGCGAGAGTGCTGCCAGATTGCGAGACGCAGCCGCCGCGATGGCCTGCCCGGCCCGAATGGAGCCTGTGACACTGATCATTTTCGTGATCGGACTTTCCACCAGCTTCTGCCCCAGCTCCGGACCGGTGCCCGTCACCATGTTCACAACCCCGGGCGGCAAGCCTGCCTGCTCCACCAGACGGCAGAATTCACTGGCGCTCACCGGGGTCGACTCGTGCGGCTTGATGATCATGACGTTGCCGGCGACCAGTGCCGGACCCAGCTTGCGACCGATCAGGGCTAGAGGATAGTTATAGGCGCAGATACCCAGCGTGACGCCGTAAGGTACTCGATGAATGTACAACTGCTCATTCGGCGCATCTGCCGGCAGGATTTCTCCCTGGATACGACGAGCGGCCTCGGCGGCATAGCTCATGTAGCGAATGGTATCGTCGACTTCAAAGCCCGCTTCAGCCAGCGTCTTGCCCTGCTCCATCACCAGTAGCCTGGCAAAGTGGTCGCGCTCGGCCTTCAGACCCTCACAGATCTTGTAGAGGTAGTTGGCGCGCTCCACCGGTGGCAACAAGCCCCACTGCACGCGCGCCTTCTCGGCCGATTGCAACGCACGCTCGGCATCTTCGGCCGTACATGCAGGCACTTCGGCAAAGATTTCACCGGTTGCCGGGTTGTCGACCGCAAGTCGCTCACCACTGAGCGCATCGCACCACTGGTTGTCGATGAAGCACTGATGATATTTCATGGAGATTCTCCGAGCTGATTGATCGTTGTCTCGAGCTCAACAAGCCGCGGGGGTTCAGCAGCTGCTCACCCGAAGCGCGACATCACCTGCCAGCGACTGCGCCTAGGACAATCGCTCGGCTTTCTGACCGAGCATGTCCCAGTCGAATACGACGCCGGTTCCCGGTGAATCAGGAGCGACGGCACGAGCGTTGTCGAGCTGGAATGGCCGAGTGGTATAGCGATCGATGGGAAAGGAATGCACTTCTATCCAGCCCCCATTGGACTGTGCGGATACCAGGCTGACATGCAGCTCCTGCATGCCATGACTGCACACCGGCACCTGCCTGTCGGCAGCCATTTTCGCCACCCTCAGCCAGCCGGTGATACCACCACAGTTGGACGCATCCGGCTGTATGAAACTGAGTGAGGATTGGTCCAGTGCATAACCGAACTCATGTTCGGTATGCAGATTTTCACCCATGGCCAACGGTATGCCGGTCGCCTCGGCAATACGGGCATAACCGGCATAGTCGTCGGGAATGATGGGCTCTTCGAACCAGCAGATGTCATGGGGTTTGAACGCTTCGGCAGCCGCAATTGCCTGCTCGATGCTCATGGAATAGTTGGCATCCACCATGAAGGTGCGATCCGGCCCGATCAGCTCGCGGATGGCCTTGACCCGTGCGACATCTTCTTCAAGCGTAGGTTGCCCGACCTTGATCTTGACACCCTGATAACCGCTGTCCAGGTATCCCTGGACTTCGGTGAGCAGCCGCGGCAAGGGGAAGTTCAGATCGATGCCGCCCCGATACGCCAGACAATTGTTGCCGGCACCACCGGCCATTTTCCATAGCGGCTCTTCAAGACGCTTTCCACGCAGATCCCACAAGGCGATGTCCATTGCCGAGATGGCAAACGAGGCGATACCGCCACGAGCCACGTAGTGCACATGCCATTGCATCTCGTCATACAGACGCTCGACATCATCGGCATCCTGCCCCAGCAGAAACGGTTTGAGATCGTGATTGAGCATCGCGGCGATGGCGTGTCCACCCCTGCCACCGGTATAGGTGTAGCCGGTGCCCGTCAGTCCGTCATCGGTCTGGATGATGGCCACGATCAGCTCGAAATCGGTGTGTGCACCATGCTTGGCATCCACCAGAACCTCATCGAGCGGAACCTTGATATGTCGAATCTCGATGTTGCTGATGGTGGACATCGATAGCCTCGCATAATGACAAGAATAGAATGAAGTTTGATCGTACAATAATTGCCTGAAACACACAAGAGAGATAAATCACCTCCGAAATACACTCTCTGAGATACTTGATTGGAATTTTTTGTATTATCAAAGTGACTGATGCCGAGCAGTAAAATCCGATGTAACAGTTCTGTCATATAACCCGCCTAACATCGCCGCACCATCAGCGGAGAGCAAACAGTGGCGATCTCGGAAATCCAGAGTGCAGACCCCGGTTTGCTCCAGCAGGAACGGCAGGGCACGTGGCAGCAATGGATCGGCGTAGCCGTCCTGGTCTATCTGCTGATCTGTGCTGTCGGCATGATCGGTTCAGGCTTCAAGGCCGCTGCGGGCGAGCACGCCGAGCAGCTGTTCGCGTTTGCCGTCAACCCCTTTGCTGGCCTGGTGGTCGGTACGGTTGCCACGGCACTGATTCAATCCTCCTCCACGGTGACATCCATCATCGTCGGACTGGTAGCCGGCGGATTACCGGTTGCCGTCGCCGTTCCCATGGTCATGGGCGCCAACATCGGCACCTCGATTACCAATACCCTGGTATCGCTGGGTCATGTTCGCGAAAAGAAGGAATTTGCCCGGGCTTTCTCGGCCGCCACCGTGCATGACTTCTTCAATCTGTTCTCGGTCGTGATCTTCCTGCCACTCGAGATCAGCTTCGGCCTGCTCGAGCGCATCGGCAAACTGCTCGCCCAGCCATTCTATGGCGGTAGCGATGCTTCCATGAGCAGCTTCAATTTTGTCAAAGCGGCGACCGCACCGGTAGTCAATACAGCCAAGAGCCTGATTCTGCCGCTGGGCGATCCTCTGGGCGGCATCGTGCTGGCCCTGTTCGGCATTGCCCTGATCTTCCTGTCCATCACTCTGGTAGGACGCCTGTTGAAGATGCTGATGGTCGGGCGAGCGCGCGACATCATGCATACCGCCATCGGCAAAGGCCCCCTGTCCGGCATCTTCTCCGGCACCCTGGTCACCACACTGGTTCAGTCCTCATCAACCACCACCTCCCTGATGGTGCCGCTGGCAGGCTCGGGAGCATTCACACTCAAGCAGATCTACCCGTTTACCCTGGGCGCCAATATCGGCACCTGCCTGACAGCGGTTCTGGCCGCAACCGCCGTGACGGGCAATGCCGAAGCCGCCCTGCAGATTGCCTTCATTCATCTGAGCTACAACGTGCTGGGCGTGGTGCTCATCTACGGAGTTCCGTTTCTCAGGAATCTGCCGGTCAAGGCGGCAGAATGGCTGGGTACGACCGCTTCGGAGAACAAGCTGGCTGCGCTGGCTTATATACTCGGGGTCTTCTTCATTGCACCGGGGCTGTGTCTCGGTATCTCCGCACTGGCCTGAGGATACAGACGATGAATGAATTGAAAACGCTCAGCAACGAAAATCTGCGCGTGCTGATCAACCAGACAGAAACAACCCTGGCGGAACTCAGAGCCGAGCTGGAGCTACGCGACGCCAGAGCCCAGGAACGGGAACTGGACAATCTGGATCAGCACATGGAAAGTGCTGCGCTGAACCTGAAGTCCATTCAGGACTTCCTGCATTACCTGATCGAGGAAGCACG
>CBDUIJ010000263.1:0-8279 GCA_965367215.1 uncultured Granulosicoccus sp. | reverse complement strand
AGTTTCGCATGTCCAGAGTCTGCCAGGTCACCGGCAAGAGCCCAATGTCAGGTAATAACGTGTCGCATGCCAAGAATCGGCGTAAGCGTCGTTTCCTGCCCAATCTGCACACCCATCGTTTCTGGGTCGCTGCTGAAAAGCGGTTTGTATCCTTGCGAGTTTCTTCAAGCGGCATGCGCGTTATCGATAAGCGCGGCATCGACACAGTCCTTCAGGAACTGCGTTCACGCGGCGAGAAAGTATAAGCCACCGTCTTTTTTGCTCTGCGCCTTTGCAAATGAGCCCCAACCGAATCTGAATCATGCGAGACAAGATCAAGATGGTGTCCTCAGCGGGCACTGGACACTTCTACACAACGTCCAAGAACAAGCGAACCATGACTGGCAAGCTGGAAATGAAGAAATTCGATCCAGTTGTTCGAAAGCACGTCATGTACAAGGAAGCAAAGATCAAGTAATTCCTGATCCTTCCTGAAAGACACGAGAAAGCCCGGCACTGTCCGGGCTTTTTTGTGCCTGTCGTATACGTACTCGATGAGCATGGGGCTGCGCCGGAACCTGAATTCCGGCGCAACCTGAGTCAACTAACCGTTGAACGGCTTCAGGTGATAACCGCGCAATCTGGCCGCGAACTCCTCCAGACAGTCGATGCCTGTGGCCTCGGCCTGCTTGCACCAGTCCTGCAGGGCCTGTAACAACGCTTCCTGACTGGCGCCCGCCTTGTGCCAGATCTCCTGCACCTCGTTCTGCAGCTCGTAGACGGTATTGAGCGTCTCGCTGGTGGACAGCGCTGCCGAGACTCGCATGCGAGCAGCTTCATCCAGCAGGTGATCGACCTTCAGCAGGTCACGTCCAGCTTCACGCAAGGTACGGCGATTCTCGGTAGAGGCTTTCAGCTCGATGGCGTGCGTCGGCTTCACCACCTTGCGAGCGTAACTCTCCATGACATGCAGGCGGCTCGAGATGATGGCCTTGACCGTATCGATGTCCATGACTGTCTTGTCGGCATCGAACCTTGGCCGAGGAGCCACACGCCGGATCTTTGCCAGCCCCAGAAAACTGAACACCCGCAAGTAGACCCAGCCCAGATCCAGCTCCCAGCGGCGCAATGCAAAACGGGCCGAAGACGGATAGGCGTGATGATTGTTGTGCAGCTCTTCCCCGCAGATGATGGCGGCAACCGGCGTCAGATTGGTTGCCGCATCATCGGTTTCGAAATTGCGATAACCCCAGAAGTGCGCCAGGCCATTGATGACACCCGCTGCCAGCACCGGGATACACAACATCTGGATGGCAAAAACCGCGATACCCGAAAGGCCGAACAGGATGAATTCGACAATGGCCAGAAGCGTGATGCCGCCCATCGCGAAACGCGAATAGACATGGCGTTCCATCCAGTCATCAGGCGTACCGAAACCGAATTTCTTCAGATTCTCCTTGTCATCCGCCGCCTCCCGGTACAACTCGGCGCCTTCCAGCAGCACCTTCTTGATGCCATACACCTGCGGGCTGTGTGGATCTTCAGGACCTTCGCAGCGAGCGTGATGCTTGCGATGCACGGACACCCACTCCTTGGTATTCGTACCGGTCGTCAGCCAGAGCCAGAAGCGAAAGAAATGCTGTAATACCGGATGCAGATCAACCGATCGATGCGCCTGACTACGGTGCAGATAGAGCGTCATGGACAGTAGCGTGATATGACAGCTGATGGCTGTCCAGGCCACGAGCGTCCAGACGGATACATCCCAGAAACCTAATAGAAACAAGCTCTCAACCTCTCGAAAAATTCATGATGCAGACACCTTACACAATCCATTCGTCAATGGGGTGACGCGCTCGGTAAACGTCTGTCGTCCCGATATGTATTGCTGTTTGCTCAGCACGCAATGGGCAAAAATCCCTCATCATTCATACTGAAGAGGCAGACAATGGCAAAGCGGCATAACTGCTGCAGATGCAAAGGCTGCTCCACCACTCTTCTATACTCTGGCTCCGACGAACTCAGGACATGGCTCTGCACATACCCGACTCTGCCCAGGCAGGCAACGCGATGCCAGCCGACACCTGCGCGCCTCTGCTCGAAGCTCACTCGCTGAGCTTGCGTCATGCCAGTGATGCCGGTGTCGAGGATATCTCCCTGAGCCTGCAGCGTGGCGACATTGTCGGCTTGCTGGGGCTCAATGGTGCGGGCAAATCCACCACCTTGCGACTGCTCTGCGGCGCACTGGTACCGGATGCCGGCAGCGTACAAGTCAATGGCTATTCCATGTCCGACAACCCATTGCAGGCTCGAGCGCAGATCGGCTACCTGCCCGATCAGCCGCCGCTGTATGACGACATGCGCGTCAGCGAATACCTGACACTGACCGGCCGCATCCGCGGCCTCGACCGAGCGACCACGGCCTCACGCCTGTCACTCATCATCGATCAATGCGCTCTGGGCGATGTCAGACGCAAGATCATCGGCACCCTGTCGAAAGGCTTTCGGCAACGCATCGGGCTGGCCCAGGCACTGATTCACGAACCTGCTGTCGTACTGCTCGATGAACCCGCCAACGGGCTGGACCCGCAACAGATGGAAGGCATGAGGCAGCTGATCAGCGACATTGGCAGAAACCAGACCATCATCTTTTCCACCCACCTGCTGGCCGAGGTCAAGGCCACCTGTAATCGAGTGGCCATCATTCACTCGGGTCGGCTGGTTGCCGACCGCCCTTGCAGCGGCGACGATCTGGAAACCGTCTTTCAGGAGGCCACCTCATGATCGGCATCATCGCGCGCCATGAAGGAGCCAGCCTGCTACGCAGCATGCAGGTGTGGATCATCATGGCCTTGCTGGCCGGCCTGTTCGGCTTCCAGTTTCTGAAACAGCTTGAAGTCTTTCTGTCGGTGCAGGCCCGATTGGCCCTGCAGGACCACCCGGTAGGCCTGACCGGCTTCATGAGCGTGCGTTATCTGGAACCCCTGGCACTGGCCTTCACACTGGCCGCCCCCCTGTTTGCCATGCGCAGTTTCAGCGATGAGTTTCGTCACCAGACCTACGCACTGTGGCAATCCTCACCCGTCAGCGCCGTTTCACTGACCCTGGGCAAGTTTCTCGGCGTGTATACCGTGTTGCTGCTTAGCGTGATACTGGCAGTCGGCATGCTGGGAATCATGCAGTTGATGACCCCGGTTGACTGGCCGCTACTGCTCTCGGCAGGTCTCGGGCTCTCATTATGTACGGCAGCCTGTACCGCCTGCGGCATCTACTTTTCATCACTGACCCGGCATTCACTGATTGCCATCGTGGCAAGTCTTGCCCTGCTCTTCATTTCCTGGATGCTCGGCAGTGCCGGCGGCGACACACTGCCGCTGCAGGGCTTGAGCGATCTGTCCATTGCCACCCACCTGCACGGCTTCTTTCAAGGTTATGTGCAGACTCGCAATATCGCCTTCTTCGTCTTGATGACAGCGCTGTTTCTGGGACTGACCATCATCCGTCTGGACTCACTCAGACAGAAGGGACACCCGTGAACGCTTCCAGACTGCATGTCGTACTGACGCTGCTGCTGCTGTGCATCGTGCTGGCTCTGGGCTGGCTGTCACAACGCTTCAGCACCGCGATCGATGTCACGGCCAACGATCGCCACAGCCTGACCCCGGCAACCATCGACGTGCTACAGGCGCTCGACAAGCCGGTGGAACTGATCGCCGTGCTCGGCCCTGACGCGGCACAGCAAGCCGGTGTGCGGGCATTGGTATCGCGCTTTCAGGCCATCAAGCCCGACCTGCAGCTGCGCTTCATCAACCCCGAGACCGATCCCGCTGCCGCACGCGCACTGAATGCCGCACCGGGTGGAGAGCTCATTCTACGAACCGCCGGGCGTGAACAACGCCTGCAGACGCTCTCGGAACGCACACTGGTGGACAGTCTGCGTCTGCTCAACCGTGAAGGCGAGCGCGACATCGTATTCATCACCGGTCATGACGAACGCAGCCCCACCCGCGGAGACAATGATGGCTGGAGCCGCATTGCCACCGAACTTGAGGCCATCGGCCTGGTCAGCCGAGAGGTAAGCCTGGTCAGTCAACCTCGTCTGTCCGATGACATCGACCTCGTCGTGCTGGCCGCCCCCAGGCGCCCCTATTTTCCGGGCGAAATTGCCAGCATCAATGATTATCTGCTGCGCGGCGGCAATTTCCTGTGGCTCAGCGAAATACCGAACGATGCTCCCGCAGGGCCTGGCTTGCAGTTGCTGGCAGACCAGCTGGGTGTCGATACGCTGCCAGGCAGAGTGATCGACAATGACAGCCAGGCACTCAATGCGCAGTCACCTGATTTCGTGTTGCTGGATCGATTCCCCGCTCATCCGGTGACGGACCGACTGAGTAGCCCCATCCTGCTACCCCAGGCGTCTGCCCTGTCGGTGACCCCCCTGGCCGGGCAGGAAACCCTGCCACTGCTGCAGACCCCTGCTTCCAGCTGGACAGAGACCGGCGCGCTCACAGGCGCCATCCAGTTTGACGACAACACGGCCGAAGTGGCTGGACCACTGATGCTGGGCATCAGCATCGAGCGCCCACGCGCACAGGGTACACAGCGCATCGCGGTGCTTGGTGATGCCGATTTTGCCGCCTCGCAGTTTCTTGATAATGGTGCCAACAAGGCCTTTACCGAGTCACTGATACTGTGGCTCACGGGTGAATCCGACGCCCTGGAGTTCGTGACTCACAAAGCGCCCGACAGCGAGTTGCAACTGGACAATCGCAGCATAGTGGTCATCAGTACACTCTATCTTGCCGGTCTGCCGGCCCTGCTGCTGCTGATCGCCGCCATTGTGCGCTGGCGACGGCGCAGGTGATAGAGTAGCGCCACTACCCCGTGCATCACGGGGTGCCTGAAAGCAACGCATACATGACACCTCATTCATGCCCGGGCCTGCGCTGACACACTCACGGAAGATTCGTCGTCTGGTGATCCTTGGCAGCATGCTGCTGACGATACTGCTGGGCATCATCGCGCTCGTCTGGTGGACCGACCATCGTCAGACACCACTCGCGAGCCCCGGTCCTGTCATCGGCCAGAGCCTGCGTATCGAACGACCCGGCTTCAGTGCCATCACACTGCGCAAACAGCTTGATGAACAGTGGCGCATCGTCGAGCCGTGCGAATTGCCGACCAACAGCCAACGATTGCAGCCCCTGCTTGATGCCCTGGCACCGGCCACCCACAGTTATGCCAGTTCCGAGGTGGATCTGGAGGCTGCCGGCCTGATCACCCCCGAAGCACTGGTATTCCTCGATGAACAGCGCCTGGCGCTGGGCGGCACGGATCTCTCCGGAGAACGTCGCTACCTGCAACGTGGCGAGCGCGTGGAATTCGTACCCGAGTGGCTGCTGTCGATGCTCAATGGTGGACTGTCCGCACTGGCCACACTTGATGTCTTTCCTGACGGGCTGGAGACTCTTGATGCCGTGCCTTCCGGCCCGGACAACAGCCCCCTACCGGCGCTTGATCCTGATTCACTGGCGCAGTGGCGAACGCTGACGGCTCAGCAGATCGTTGCCTGGCCACTGGCAGACACCGAAACCGCCGTCGCTTCACGCCAGCTGACAGCCGACATCGCGGGTCAGAGCAGCACCTTGACGCTCCACGACTTCCAACGCTTTATTGCCATTCGCTTTGAGAACGCCGGGTGCGCCTACATAATGTCTCGAACATCACTGCCTGACACTGTCTTTCCCTGATGCCTGAACTTCCAGAAGTCGAAACCACACGCCGCGGCATTCAACCTCACCTGGTTGGCAAGACCTTCCGCCAGGTAACGGTTCACAACCCCAACCTGCGCTGGCCGGTGCCCCAGGAGATCAACGCCCTGCAAGGCGCAACGGTTGAATCAGTGACCCGTCGCGGCAAGTATCTGCTGCTGGATGTCGCTGCGGGCACCGCCATCGTGCATCTGGGCATGTCCGGCAGTCTGCGTATCTGCCCGCCTGAGGAAGAGCGCCGCAAGCACGACCACATCGAACTGGAACTGGCTTCCGGCTCCATCCTGCGCTTTCACGATCCGCGTCGCTTTGGCTGCTTCCTGTGGCAGGGTGCCGGTGAGTCGACTCACACCCTGCTGGCCAGCCTCGGTCCGGAACCACTATCCAGTGACTTTCATGCCGACTACCTGTACGCCCTGACTCGCAAGCGACAGGTCAGCATCAAGAATTTCATCATGAACAGCAAGGTGGTGGTAGGCGTCGGCAACATCTACGCCAGTGAAGCCCTGTTCATGGCGGGCATCCGACCGGGCCGTGCCGCGCATCGCATCACTCGTCGCGAAGCGGTCGCCCTGGTGGATGCCATCAAGCATGTCCTGCTCCGATCCATCAAGCAAGGCGGCACGACCTTGCGCGATTTCACCAACAGCGATGGCAACCCGGGGTATTTCGCCCAGTCCCTGAATGTCTATGGGCGTACCGGCAAGGCCTGCCCTGCCTGCAAATCCCCCATCAAGCATCTGGTGCTGGGTCAGCGAGCCAGTTTCTATTGCAGTCAGTGTCAGAAATGAGCAAGGCGGCAGATTGCAGTGTTCTGCAGCCGACCGCGTGAACCTGCCTTGCGCGATGCGTTGTGACAGGTCGTCCTGACAGGACATAACAAGCTGTCAGAACGACCTTTCAGTCGCAACAGGCCAGCCGTTCCGGGCGTGAGCCCATCGTCTGCAGATTGAGTAGACACGGTTCCAGACTGACCTGATTCCCGGCCAGTGTCGTGTCCAGCACACTCATCACCCACGCCGGCAAATCGTCACGCACGCTGTAGAAGCTCCAGAGCCCTTGCCTGCGATCCGTCACCAGATTGCAGGCCTTCAACTGCGCCAGATGCCTGGAGACTTTCGGCTGACTCAACTCCAGAGAAGCGGTCAGCTCACACACGCATAGTTCTCCTTCCTGCCTGATCAGCAGCAGGCACAACAGGCGCGTTTCATCACTCAGGCACTTGAACACCGTGGTCGGCGTCATTGATCAGGTCTCCGGTTTGCGGGGCGGTCGCACAGCTCCAATACAGCGCTAGTGTAGCGGCAGCACTCGGCATGAACGAGAGTTTCCATTGTCATGCAATGTTCATTTGATCTACATATGGTTTGGCGTATATAGTGACACAACACTGATATTCGTCAAGCGGCAAGCTGACACTCCTCCTTCGCGACCTGACAGGCATCTTCATGAGTATACGACTGGGTATCAACGGTTTCGGCAGAATCGGCAGGCTGGCCTTTCGCATCGCCAGCCAGGCAGCGGACATGCACATCGTCCGCATCAACGACCCGGCTGCCGATGCAGCAACCCTCGCACATCTGCTGCAGTTCGATTCCGTACACGGCAGCTGGGATCGACAGGTCGAGACTGAGGGCGAGCAACTGATCGTCGACGGTATACGGACGGACTGCACTCGCAATACAGCACTGGCCGACACCCCCTGGGGAGATTGTGATGTCGTGATCGAAGCATCGGGCACCCTGCGAACAAGCGAGAAACTGCAGGGATTTCTGGACCAGGGCGTCAAGCGCGTGGTGGTGACCGCACCCGTCAAGGAGGACTCGGTACTGAACATCGTCATGGGAGTCAATCACCAGAGCTATGACCCGGACTCGCACCCCATCGTGACCGCGGCATCCTGCACAACCAACAGCCTGGCTCCGATAGTCAAGGTGCTGCACGAGCACATCGGCATTGAACAGGGCTCCATCACGACCATCCACAACCTGACCAACACACAGACGATACTCGATGCTCCTCACAAGGACTTGAGACGCGCCCGCGCCTGCGGCATGAGCCTGATCCCCACGACCACCGGTTCAGCAACCGCCATCACGCGGATCTTCCCCGAATTGACCGGCCGCCTGAATGGTCATGCCGTCAGGGTGCCACTGGCCAATGCCTCATTGACCGACTTCGTCTTCGACGCCAGTCGCAAGACCAGTGTCGAGGAGGTCAATCAGCTTCTCAGGCACGCCGCCGACAATGAACTGGCCGGCATCATGGGCTTCGAGGAGAGGCCACTGGTCTCCATCGACTACAAGAGCGACCCCCGCTCCAGTATCATCGACGCACTGTCGACCATGGTCGTCAACCAGACGCATGTGAAGATCTATGCCTGGTATGACAACGAGTTCGGGTATGCGAATCGCACGGTGGAGCTGGCACAGATGGTCGCTCGTCTGGACCGCAACTGAGACATACGGCGAGCATGCAAGCCTGGAATCAACTGCCTGAACCCATCCGGCAATACACCATCGTCACCGG
>CBDUIJ010000262.1:0-8316 GCA_965367215.1 uncultured Granulosicoccus sp. | reverse complement strand
GTTACCATGCAGCCGTTCTGGACCCTGACATGAGTCTGCGCGACTATCGAGCTCCACAAACCTATCGTCAGCCTTTGCCGGTTCCACTGTGGGCGAACCTCAATCATCTGGGAACCCACCTGCTTGATGGCGTCGAGGATGATGATGACGAGGTGGAGCCACCGGCACCTGCCAGTGATTCACTGCAGGACAAGCGCAAGGCCGAGCGGCGTCGCCAGGATCAATCCGAACGGGACGATCCGCTGGTCTTCAATCGATTCGAGAAAATCCTGTCGATGGCCGAGATGGTGAACGTCAATCGCGCTGTTGATGACGATGAGGACGAAAACGCCAAGAGCAATGCGGAACAGATGGACGAGATCACGCTGGCTCCCAATCAGCAACGCGCGGCATCCCAGCTCAAGATAGCGCTGGACCTGGCGCCGGGCGCGGCCGCGGGCGAGCGACTGAGCGGTGAGCATGTCTACCCGGAATGGAATTATCGCAAGCAGCGCTTCGAGCAGGATCACTGTCGGGTGCTCAGCGGTGTGCACGAGGAAGAAGGCGACAGTCATGAGCTGGACGAGCAGACACGTCGTCGTATTCGCCGCGTCAGACAGCAGTTCGAAGCACTCAGGCCACGGCGCGAATGGCTGCGCGGACAGGTTGATGGTAACGAGCTGGACATGGATGCCGTGGTGCGTGCACACTGTGACCTGGCCGCCGTAGGACAGAACAGTGCAGGCCTGTACATGAGTACACGCGCCCAGGCGCGGGATCTGGCCGTGTCCATCCTCGTGGATGTATCACTATCGACAGACGCCTGGGTAGAAGACCGGCGCATCATCGACATTGAAAAGGAGGCGCTACTGGTGCTGGCGCATGGACTGGCCACCGTTGGCGATGACTACAGCATTCAGAGCTTTACCTCGCATCGGCGACATCGCGTCTGGGTCAATACCCTGAAGTCATTCGAAGAGCCCATGAACGATGTGACCGAACGTCGCATAGCCGCTCTGAAACCGGGACACTACACGCGCATGGGGGCGGCAATACGACACGCCGCTGTCGACCTGGCCAAGCGTCCCAACAGACATCGTCTGCTACTGGTGCTGACCGACGGCAAGCCCAATGACAGCGACTACTACGAAGGGCGCTATGGCATCGAAGATACCCGGCGCGCCATCATGGATGCCAGACGGCAGGATCTGAAGGTGTTCGGCGTGACCATCGACAGGGACGCGCAGGATTATATTGGCCAGTTGTTCGGGCCCGGCGGTTATGCCATGGTGCAAAAACCTGAGCATCTGTCCCAGGCATTGCCCGGAATCTACCGGCAGATTGTTGCCAACTGACATGCCGCCGATCAGGAAAGCACCATGAACATTTCACGCGAGGCGGTTGCCCTGATAGCCGGTGTTGTCCTGTGCACCATCATCGTGACGCCGTTTGCCATGGCCATCAAATACCTGGATGGAGGCGTATTCTTCATTCTGGCCTCACCGGTACTGGTGTGGCTGCTGCTATGGGGCGGCAAGAAGCTCGAACGCTGGGCGCGTCACGAAAACAACACCCTGCCACCTGACCCCGATTACCCTGACGAGTCTTAGCCTCTTGTGGCGTACCAGTAGCCTGCCCATACCAGCGCAAGAGTGGCTGCCAGCAGACACAGGAAGCCACCACGCCAGCCGGAGCTGGAGACGCGCAGGTTGAGATAGACCATCAGTATCTGCTGTACCTTGAAGCCGGCACTCAGAAGTACAAGGGCGACGCTCCACAGTGGTAATGTCAGCGCACGTGCTTCCTCGCTCAGCTGTGCCGACCACATGGAGAACAGGGTCAGGCCCATCAGGGTGAGCCAGGTGATGAGCAGACGTTTGCGACTGGGAAGTGCTTTTTCCATGAGTGCCCGGTCCTCAGCGAAGCAGATACAGTAGTGGGTAGAGCATGACCCAGATCAGGTCGACCATATGCCAGAAGGCGGTGACCGTTTCCACGTTTTCTCTCGAGGTTTTCCAGCTGATCAGTGCCAGCAGACACAGACCGAACACGACATGGGCCAGGTGAAAGGCTGTCAACAGATAGTAGTAGGTGAAGAACATATTGGTTTCGGGAGTGAGTCCGGCACCAAATTTTTCAACGTATTCAAACACCTTGATGACGCAGAATGCGAAGCCCAATACCATGGTGAGTGCCAGCCACAAACGACAGCGCGACACATCCTTGACTGCACTGGCTTGAACCGCCAGGGCCGCAAACAGCCCGCTGGTCAGCAGTACCAGAGTGTTCAGTCCACCTTTGACCGGGTCCAGAAACAGCTGAGATTGATTGAACAGCTCAGGATCAAGCGACCGTTGCCAGGCGAACAGCACGAAAAATGCCGAGAAAACCAGCATTTCACTGAGTATCAGTACCCACATCAGTGGGTTGCCCGGCAATGTGGACAGCGGGCCCCAGTCGTCCTCGGTCGAAGCCAGCTCTGTGTTTGTGTTCAAGCCTGCTTGCCCAGTCCGAAAAGCCAGCTCTTTGGCGCAACAACAGGCTTGTTCGATGTAAGCCGATTCACGCCGACCGCGCAGCGCCCGATCATCCAGACGATAGCCACGGTAAAGAAGAGGTAGCCAAAGCTCCAGGCGTACACCGGCGACACACCCAGCTGTCCGGCAACCCGCCATAGCAGCAGGGCCACAGCTCCTGCCGCCACTCCCATCCAGAACGTTCGAATCTGGAACTGCAGGTGCGTGTCTAGCCAGGCGGCTCCTCGACCTCGTCTCAGATGAGCGATCAGTACGCCGATGGGCGCGGTAACGACGGCCATGATGCTGCCGATATACAAGGCATAGATCACGACCACGAAGCCGCGACCGGGCGTACTCTTGTCGTAGACTTCTTCCATGGGGGAGTCGGAAATAGTAGTGTCTGGATACATGCAAATTCCATTCGACGAGCTGGCAATTCGATCGCGGTCAGGCCGTGGTCAATAAGATGCGGATGAAAAGTATTATAAGATATGTGTAGCGGGATTGTCAGAAAAACGAGTCAGCCGCATGAACCGTTCTTGCGTTGGGAAATTGACAGTCAAGCAGCTGGTCGCACTTGTAGTACTCAGGCGTCAGTGACGCGGATAGTCAAATGTGCCGCAATGAAATCCAGGCGTGCCAGTGCTTTGCCCCTGTTCTTCTAACACACGCCATGCAACTACAAGCATGGATAAATCGTCTTGCCGCGATTCATTTGATATTTGTCAATTACAGGCATGGAAGAGGCTCTTATTCGGTTGATTGGTTGACCTAAGTCAAGAGTGTTATTCCTTGGGTTCGTGGACACTGGTCGGAGTTGTTCAACGACCTTCCAAGGAGTACGACATGAATACGAAGAGGGGAGTCCCCTGCAAACCTCAGACGCTGATTCTGGCTGCGGCCATCGGCGCGGCGCTCTTGGCGTCATCGAGTCTTCAGGCGCAAGAAAAAGAGCTCGATCCAGGCAATGCTGCCTATTCAGGCGCTCCTTCGGGGATAGACCCGGATTCAACGCCAAACATGATGACCTCTGAAGGTCCCGCGATGACTGTCGAGGAATTCGATCACGGCAAGAAGATATTCTTCGAGCGTTGTGCAGGCTGTCACGGTGTATTGCGCAAAGGCGCCACTGGTAAGGCATTGACAACGGATATCACTCGTGAGCGCGGTGACGCGTATCTGCACGCCTTCATCACCTACGGCTCACCAGCAGGCATGCCCAACTGGGGAACCTCTGGCGATCTGACGGAAGATGAAATCAACATCATGATTCGTTATCTGCAGCATGAGCCACCAACTCCACCGGAGTGGGGTATGGCGGACATGATGGAAACCTGGGAGGTGCAAGTGCCGGTCGAGGATCGACCTACAGAGAAGCTGAACGACTACAACATCGAGAACATCTTCTCCGTCACGCTGCGTGATGCGGGTGAGATTGCCCTTATCGATGGTGACACCAAGGAAATCATCACTATCATCAAGACCGGCTACGCCGTGCATATCTCACGCATGAGTGCGTCAGGTCGTTACCTGTTCGTTATCGGTCGAGATGCGAAGATCAATCTCGTCGACCTGTGGATGGAAGTTCCCGAGACGGTAGCCAGCATCAAGATGGGTCTCGAAGCCCGTTCGGTTGAAACCTCCAAGTTCAAGGGTTATGAAGACAAGTACGCTATCGCAGGTGCTTACTGGCCGCCACAGTTCGTCATCATGGATGGCAATACCCTTGAGCCGAAGAAGATCGTGTCCACCCGAGGCATGACGGTAGGCGATCAGGAATACCACCCGGAACCGCGTGTCGCTGCAATCGTGGCTTCGCATGAGTATCCTGAGTTCATAGTCAACGTCAAGGAGACCGGCAAGATCCTGTTGGTCAATTATGAAGACCTGGACAATATGACGATTACCGAAATTCCGGCTGCCAAGTTCCTGCACGACGGTGGCTGGGATGTGTCGCATCGTTATTTCATGACAGCGGCCAATCAGTCCGACAAGATCGCCGTGGTTGACTCGAAGGATCGTGAGCTGGAAGCCCTGATCGATGTCGAGAAGATTCCTCATCCGGGTCGCGGTGCCAACTTCGTTCACCCCGAATTCGGACCTGTCTGGGGAACCAGCGCATTGGGTAATGATGAAATCACCCTGATTGGAACCGATCCCGAGAAACATCCTGACCAGGCCTGGAAGGTTGTCAGTATCCTCAAGGGGCAAGGCGGTGGTTCGCTGTTCATCAAGACACACCCCAAGTCAACGAACCTGTGGGTCGATTCGCCACTGAACCCTGATGAAGGCATCAGTCAGTCGATTGCCGTATTTGATATCAACAATCTGGATGCGGGCTTCAAGGTTCTGCCGATTGCCGAATGGGCCAACCTTGGCGAGGGTGTCAAGCGTGTAGTTCAGCCTGAGTACAACATGGCTGGTGACGAGGTCTGGTTCTCTGTGTGGAACGGCAAGGACCAACGTTCAGCGCTGGTGGTTGTCGATGACAAGACACTGGAGCTGAAGGCGGTGATCGACGATGAACGAATCATTACACCGACCGGCAAGTTCAATGTCTACAACACCACGGCGGATGTGTATTGATTGAGTGATCGGGGCCCGGTGGTCTCGATCGCAACATCACCATGCACTGCATAGAGGCTGCCGGCATTGAAACAGAATGCCGGCAGTTCAATGACAACGGGGAGAGTCCAGATTGAACATGCAAGGCAAGGTATATCTGGTAGGCGCAGGACCCGGTGACCCCGAGTTGTTGACGCTCAAGGCGGCCAGACTCATCCAGAACGCAGACATGGTTGTCTATGACCGACTGATCTCTCAACAGATACTTGATCTGATTGACGACGATACGGCCCGCATCTATGTGGGGAAGAAGACCAGCCAGCACACGCTGGATCAACAGGACATCAATCAGCTATTGATCGATTTATCCCGGCGCTACACGCATATCGTGCGTCTGAAGGGGGGAGACCCCTTCATCTATGGACGAGGTTCGGAGGAAGCATTGGTACTCGCTGAAGCGGGAGTGACCTTCGAAGTGGTTCCAGGCATTACCTCGGCACAGGCTTGTGCATCCTATTCAGGCATTCCATTGACCCATCGCGGCGTTGCCCGAGGCGTGCAGTTCGTGACAGGTCACTGGATGCGCAACACTCCATTGCAGTTCAAGTCTTCAGTGATCGCCGACGAAACCCAGACACTGGTTGTCTACATGGGGCTTGAAAATGTTCTGGCCATCAGCGAGGCCCTGATCAAGGCAGGCCGCGACGCTGATACCCCGGCGGCCATCGTCGAGAAAGGCACGACAGAAAACCATCGCACCACCATTACCACCATCAAGGAACTCCCCGGCTGTGTTGCCGCCAACCACATCGAATCACCCGCCATGCTGATCATCGGTGCGGTTGTCCAGTTGGCTGAAAAGCTGGATTGGTTCTCCCCCGGTGACGCATATTCCTTCTCACCCGAGAAACTGTGCTCTCACTACAGTCGTTGTGGCGTGTTCACGGACCCTGCCGCCAGCAAGATAATCACGTTCAGATGTGCAACGTCTGATGCCAATGCCTGACGCCATGCCTGTCAACTTCTCCAGAACGACACCTGTACTTGCTCTGCTGACCCTGATGCTGTGCATGCCACAGGCAGCTCTTGCTGATACCGTCAGTAACGAGCGCAAGCAGGAGTTGGCCTATCTGCTGGAACAGGATTGCGGTTCATGCCATGGCCTGACGCTCAAGGGTGGTCTGGGAAGTCCGCTTACTGCCGAGGCACTGCGGGAAAAACCATCAGAATATCTGTTTGCCATCATCCGCAATGGCGTGCCGGGTACGCCCATGCCTCCCTGGTCGGCCCTGCTTGACGACGATGACATTCGCTGGATTGTCCAGCTCCTGAAAAACCAAGGTACACCCCAATGACATTCCTGGCTGTGAAAAGGTCTTTACTGCTTGGTGTCGCTCTCGCGGCAATGACGCCTTTATGCCATGCAGAACAGACAATGAATCTGATGCAAAGAGGCACCGGCGACATGGGCGTCGTGGTGGAGCGCGCCACCGGCTCCCTGCAGATAATCGAGCATACCAGCGACACCAGCCTGGCATCCGTTGAGGGCCTGGGCGACCTGTCCCACGCCTCAGTGGTGTATTCCCGCGATGAGCGATACGCCTATGTATTCGGACGCGATGGCGGTCTCACCAAGGTGGACATACTGAACGCCAGCATCGACAAGCGCCTGATGCAGGCCGGCAACAGCATTGGCGGTGCCATTTCGACAGATGGCAAGCTGGTTGCCGTGTCGAACTACGAGCCGGGTGGCGTACGCATATTCGACTCCGGGACTCTGGAGCTGCTCATCGATATTCCCGCAAGCTACGGCGATGGACAGACATCAAAGGTCGTTGGCCTGGTGGATGCACCAGGCAACAAATTCGTTTTCAGCCTGTATGACGCAAATGAAACCTGGATTGCCGATGTCAGCGACGTATCAAAGCCAGAAATAACCCGCTTCAAGGACATCGGCGCCGCGCCCTATGATGGTCTGATAACACCTGATGGACGCTACTACATTGCCGGGCTGTTTGGTGAGGACGGCCTGGCACTGCTTGATCTGTGGTACCCGGAAAAAGGGATGCGCAAGATTCTTGAAGGCTATGCTGAGCATGATGAAACTCTGCCGGTCTACAAGATGCCACATCTGGAAGGCTGGGCGATAGCGGGCAATCTGGCGTTTCTGCCAGCAGTCGGTCAGCACAAGGTACTGGTGGTTGATACCCAGGACTGGACACAGATTGGCAGTATCGACGTGATCGGGCAGCCTGTGTTTGTCATGGCGCGTCCCGGCGGTCGGCATGTCTGGGTCAACTTCGCCGTACCTGATAACAAGTACATTCAGATCATTGACACGGAAACGCGCAGCGTAGTCAAGCAACTGGAGCCTGGTCCCGGTGTCCTGCACATGGAATTCTCATCCCGCGGAGAAGAGGTATGGCTTTCCGTGCGCGACGAGGATAGACTGGATATATACAACACTGACACGTTCGAACGTACGGCCTCGTTGCCGGCAAAAAAGCCCAGCGGCATCTTCTTCACACAGCGCGCTCACATGGGAGGCTTGTAAGTGAACAAACCTGCCACAGGTCTCCTGAATTCCCTGCAGCAGACACTGCTGAACGACTGGCAGACCGGATTGCCTCTGGTATCAAAGCCTTTCGAGACCATCGCGCAGATGGCGGGGAGTACACAGACGCAGGTATTGCAGGAACTGAAACAATTTCAGGAAAATGGCACCATCAGTCGTGTCGGTCCGGTCTTTCGTCCCAATTGCATTGGTGCCAGCCTGCTGGCGGCCGTTGCGGTGCCGGAGTCGAAACTCGAATCGGTTGCCATGCAGATCAATCAATTTGATGAGGTCAACCACAACTACGAGCGTGAACACCGCTTCAACATCTGGTTTGTGGTCACGGCATCGAATCAACAGGCACTCGATGATGCACTTGCCCGTATCGAAAGTGAAATCGGTTATCAGATACTCTGCCTGCCACTACTGAAGGACTATCATATCGACCTCAGTTTCAAACTGGATTTCGATGTGAAGTGCAAGGATGCGAAAGGCGCTGGCAAGAAGCGGTGTGAGGCGGGCAGGCTATCCTCCGAGCAGTACTTGCCCAATCACCTGCAAGACACGCTGAATGCCGAACAATGGCAGACACTATTGACATCGTATGAACCCCTGATCGGGCAGATACAAGGCGGCTTGCCGCTGGTAGCACAACCCTACAAATCCATTGGTGAACGTATTGCCTGGTCCGAAAGTCAG
>CBDUIJ010000261.1:0-8436 GCA_965367215.1 uncultured Granulosicoccus sp. | reverse complement strand
AGAAACTGGCTGAATCCCAGGGGCTGGATCGGGACTGCTACCCCCATATGTTGCGCCACTCCTTTGCCAGCCATCTGCTGGAGAGCAGTGGTGACCTGCGGGCGGTACAGGAGCTGCTTGGTCACGCCGACATCAGCACTACGCAGATATACACGCACCTGGACTTTCAGCACCTGGCTCAGGTCTATGATGAGGCGCACCCTCGGGCACGGCGCAAGAATGTGAAGGAAGACAGCTGAGGCACACAGCCGGGCTGTGCGCTTGTGCTCAGCCGTCGGTCAGTGAGAACTGGCTGAACAGACCGTTGGTCTGCAGACACTTGCGTAGCTGAACCTTGCGCGAGCGTCCCCCCTGAGAGGCGGTCAGACGATCTCCGGACTGATACAGATAGCAGGGCAGCAGTATGGTCTGCATCACCGCACGCTGGACCTTGCAGGCAATGATCAGTGCGTTTTCCCCGACGGCGCGTGACTGTTCGTCCAGCAGCCTCGGTGAGGGCGGTTGACTGCCGGCTTCATGCGGCCGTTCCCGGGTGACGTTGACCGGCAGGACACTGATGGCCAGCACTTCCACACCCATGCAGATGCCTTCGGTGCCACGGGCATGAACCCACCTGACGACTCCGAGCAGCGCATTGATCTTGCTGCTGTTGCGCTCTTCCGGTGACCTCAGCGGTTTGTTGGGTTCGGTGACGCTGATCAGTTCACCCACCTGGACCAGGCCGGCACGACACTGCTCGTTGATCAGACACAGGCCCTGGGAGGACTGGTTGACCAGAACCCAGCCCGATTCTTCCTCGCTGGGTGTGTCGTCGGGTCGGTAGAGCAGGTGCGCGCAGACTTCCTTGTGGCCGAATACGACGCGGCGTGGCTCATGCAGGATCTGCCGGGCCGTTCGACGATGGCGGGTGCGTGCCAGGGCCACATGCAATCGGGCCAGCGACTGGCGTTCGAGCACATCGCTGCCCAGTACACCGGTCGGGTTCGGACGAATACGTGATGAAAACTTGTCGATTCGATATAGCAGGGGCGCCACGCTGAACCAGCGCACATGCGCGGGGCTCTCCGCCAGCAGACTTCTCGCCGGTTCCGGTCGCGAGCCCTGAATCAGATTGACGGCGAAGTCGGTCGGTTGCAGCGTATCGTTGCCACGGCCTCGTTCTATATGGATGTCGGCCACGCTGCTGCGCAGAAAATCCAGTACCAGCTGCAGCTGACGTGCACGTTGCTGAGTCAGGTCGGCCACACTGATGAGCAGGATGAAGCGGTAGTGATCGAGCAGTGACAGCAGCTCCGAGCCCTGACGTGCCGACAGCAGCTTGTGTTCTTCAGCCAGCGCATACAGCTGATGTGCATCCTGGATGAGTGCATCGGGTATGCGCCGATAGGCATGGGCAACGGATTCTGCCTGACGTGCCAGCGCCTGCATGGCGCGGCGCGCATCGTCTGCCAGCGGGGCACTACTGTCACACAGCAGAATCTTGAAGGCAAAGGCCTCTTCTCGCAGCAGCGCATCGCGCAGGCGGGCATTGCGCGAAAATTCACGGGTCAGCGGCAGTGGCTGGGCGTGACTGAGCTCGCTCAGATGGACATGCAGCTCACGCAGCACCGGAATGAAGCAGCTGATGACGGCGCGTCGCTGGTCGACATCGTTGTGCAGACGATTACTGTGCTTGAGTCCGCGGTACACTTCACGCGCATCCGATTCCGCTTCCAGCGGTCGCAGATCTTTCAGCCAGGCAGCCACACCATCGGGATTGACCGGAAAGCTGCCGGTATCGGCTACCGTGCGGTGAGGGACAGTGAGTTGCATGGCGATGAGGCTATCACACGCAACAGGCCGTAGTCCGGCTACAGGGCACGCTCTTGTACCTCTGTTCGGGTGCGCAACAGGTACACTGCACGTATTGCAGCAGTAGACTGCCAACTACTTACGTATTTTCGCGCCGAAAATGCGTCCAACGAGGATTGATGTTGTGGAACAGTTCCGCGGAACCACGATTTGCTCCGTACGCCGGGGTAATCAGGTAGTCATCGGTGGTGATGGCCAGGTGAGCATGGGTAACGTGATCATGAAGGGCAACGCCCGCAAGGTGCGGCGCCTGTATCGCGACAAGGTACTGGCAGGCTTTGCCGGGGGCACAGCCGATGCCTTCACGCTGTTCGAGCGTTTCGAAGCGAAGCTGGAAGCCCATGGCGGTCAGTTGACGCGCGCAGCCGTGGAGCTGGCCAAGGACTGGCGTACCGATCGCATGCTGCGACGTCTGGAAGCGCTGCTGGCGGTGGCCGATGACACGGCCTCTCTGGTGATTACCGGTAATGGCGATGTCATCGAACCGGAGAATGGTCTGATTGCCATCGGTTCCGGTGGGGACTATGCCAAGGCTGCCGCACGTGCCTTGCTGGATCATACCGAATTGTCAGCACAGGAGATTGTGCGCTACAGCCTTGAAACAGCGTCAGACATCTGTATCTATACGAACAACAATCTGACGATAGAAACTCTGGATTTTTAGATCACCATGTCCAACATGACTCCGCGCGAGATCGTTCAAGAGCTAGACAAGCACATCATCGGCCAGGCCAATGCCAAGCGTGCGGTGGCGATTGCCTTGCGCAATCGCTGGCGTCGGCAGCAGCTCGATGACACCCTCAAGAACGAAATCACGCCCAAGAACATCCTGATGATCGGGCCGACAGGTGTCGGCAAGACCGAGATTGCCCGACGTCTGGCCAAGCTGGCCAACGCCCCCTTCATCAAGGTGGAAGCGACCAAATTCACCGAAGTCGGTTACGTGGGACGCGATGTCGAATCGATCATCCGCGATCTGGCCGATGTCGCCCTGAAGGAGACGCGTGAGCAGGCCATGGCGCAGCAGCGCAACCGTGCCGAGGATGCTGCCGAGGAACGCGTGCTGGATGTCTTGCTGCCCCCCGCCAGTAATGTCGGCTTCAATGTCAGTGAAACGCCCGAGAGCAACACGCGGCAGAAATTTCGCAAGAAGCTGCGCGAAGGCGATCTGGATGACAAGGAAATCGAAATAGAGGTCAGCCAGTCGCAGGCGGGTGTGGAGATCATGGCACCGCCGGGCATGGAAGAGATGTCGCAGCAGTTGCAGGGCATGTTCCAGAACCTGGGTGGTGGTCAGACGCGCAAGCGCAAGCTGCCGATTCGTGAAGCCATGAAGCACCTGGTGGATGAAGAAGCCGCGAAGCTGATCAACGATGAGGAACTCAAGGCGCAGGCTCTCGAGAATATCGAGCAGAACGGCATTGTCTTCATCGATGAGATCGACAAGGTTGCGCGCAGTGGCGAGCGAGGCAGTGGCGTGGATGTGTCGCGAGATGGTGTGCAGCGTGATCTGCTGCCATTGATCGAGGGCAGTACCGTGTCGACCAAGTTCGGCATGGTCAAGACCGATCACATCCTGTTCATTGCCTGCGGTGCCTTTCACCTGTCCAAGCCGTCCGATCTGATTCCCGAACTGCAGGGGCGTCTGCCCATTCGTGTGGAACTGGAAGCACTTACCAGTCAGGACTTCCAGCGCATTCTCAGTGAGCCCGATGCCTCCCTGACCGAGCAGGCAATCGCCTTGCTGGGTACCGAGGAGGTCAAGCTGGAATTCACCAGCGATGGCATTTCGCGTATTGCCGAAGTTGCCTGGCAGGTCAATGAGAGTACCGAGAATATCGGTGCACGTCGTCTGCACACCGTCATGGAACGACTCCTGGAAACAGCCTCCTTTGAAGCCTCGGACTCTGCCGGTACGACCGTCAAGGTCGATGCCGATTATGTCGACGCTCATCTGGGTGATCTGGTGCAGGATGTCGATCTGAGTCGTTATATCCTGTAATCATCGCCGAGCAATCCGACAGACATGGCAAGACCTACCGACATCAAGCTGCATCAGAAGAGCAGGGTACTCGAGTTGCATTTCGACGATGGCTTCGAATGCAATCTGCCCTGCGAATATCTGCGGGTGCATTCGCCGTCAGCCGAAGTGCAGGGGCATGGGCCAGGACAGGAAGTGCTGCAGCACGGCAAGCAGGAAGTCGGTATTTCGGCTCTGACGCCCAGTGGCAACTACGCGCTGAAGATCCATTTCGATGACGGGCACGATTCAGGCCTGTTCACCTGGGAATATCTGCACGGGCTGGGCAAGCACTACGAGGAAAACTGGCAACGTTATCTGGACCGACTGGAAGCTGCCGGCAAGACTCGCAAAGCCTGAAGACAGGTCCGGCGAGACGCCTGACCCGTATTCAGATACAACACGAACAGACAATGGCTGAATAGCCGGACATACCAGCCATCGTGCTGGTCTTTCAGGACAGGGTGGGCAGGACGTGAGCGACAACAAGACACATTTCGGCTATCAGACAGTGGAGGCAGAAGCCAAGGCGGGCATGGTCGGGCAAGTCTTCGATTCGGTTGCCGCCAAGTACGACGTCATGAACGACCTCATGTCCTTTGGTGTACATCGCATCTGGAAGCGGTTCACCATCGATCAGTCCGGTGTCCGACCGGGTCAGAGTGTTCTGGATATTGCCGGTGGTACCGGCGATCTGGCAGGCAAGTTTTCCCGTCGGGTCGGCAAGGACGGTCTGGTGGTACTGGCTGACATCAATGCATCCATGCTTACCGTCGGCCGGGACAAGCTGATGGATGACGGTGTCGTCGGCAACATCGAGTACACCCAGGCCAATGCCGAGTGCCTGCCGTTCGAGGACGATACCTTTGATTGCATCACCATCGCATTCGGTCTGCGCAATGTCACGGACAAGGACAAGGCCCTGGTCTCCATGAACCGCGTCCTCAAACCCGGTGGCAGGCTGCTGATACTGGAATTTTCCAAACCCGTGCTACCGCTGCTGAGCAAGGCCTACGACGCCTACTCCTTTTCGGCCCTGCCGCTGATGGGCAAGCTGGTGGCCAACGATGCAGACAGCTACCGCTATCTGGCGGAGTCGATCCGCATGCATCCGGATCAGGAAACGCTCAAATCCATGATGGATGATGCCGGTTTCGGCATGACGAGTTATCACAACCTGACGGGTGGTGTTGTCGCTCTGCACAAGGGCTTCAAGTTGTAGACAGCCGCGTTACCGCCACCTTCCACGATATCTGCACCAGACGCATCAGAGCATGTCACTGCCAACACCGCTGAATGTCGCCATCGAACGAGCCATTGAGGCGTTGCTGGTACTCGACCCCGAAACACGTGCCAGACTGTCGAGTATCGACGGCAAGCTGATCCGCATCAATGTGACAGCTCCTGCGGTGTCTCTGGCCCTGTCGATCGTCGATGGCAAGGTCTATGTCGTGGGGGATGCCGATGACACTGCCGATACCACCATTACCGGTAGCGCCAGTGCGCTACGTTCGCTGACTAGCGGCAATGACGCTCTGTATCGGGGTGACGTCAGTATCGAAGGGGATCTGCATACCGGTCAGCAACTCAAGGCAATTCTCGGTGCTCTGGATCCTGACTGGGAAGAATTCATCTCCCCGGTGCTGGGTGATGCGCTGACACACAGACTCGGGACCCTTGGACGACAGTTCGGTGACTGGTTGAGCAGAACACGATCTTCCCTGCAGCAGAACAGTCGCGATTATCTGCAGGAAGAGGCTGAATTGCTCGCCCCTGAATCGCAAGTGCGGCACTTCTGTTCCGAGGTGGACGAGGTGCGAGCCGCAGCTGACCGATTGGAAGCCCGGGTTCGACAGGTCGAGCGACAACGCTCGGGCACGAAGGCTGGCGCGTCCGGTGCTGAAGGTTCAAGCGGTTCGGCGGGGACGCCAGGGTCGGGTGCATGATGATGCGAATTGCCCGACTGGCGCGTATCCAGCACGTGATGGTCAAGTACGCGCTGGAAGAGCTGTTTCTGGAGAACACGGCGGCGCACAATCTGCGTCATCTGTTCCTGTTGTCGCCCACGCGCTGGATGAACAGCGAGACCCGCGCTCTGCCACGTGGCATGCGAATCCGCCTGGCACTGGAAGAGCTGGGACCGGTTTTCGTCAAGCTGGGCCAGGTACTGTCGACACGACGCGATCTGTTGCCGGATGACATCGGTGACGAACTGACCTTCCTGCAGGACAACGTCAAACCCTTTGCCAGCGAACTGGCCAGAGTCGAGATCGAACGCGCGCTCAACGAGAAGATCGAAGTGCTGTTCAAGAGCTTCGAGGACAAGCCGATTGCCTCGGCCTCGGTAGCGCAGGTCCATGGCGCGGTGATGCACGATGGCAGCGAAGTGGTGGTCAAGGTACTGCGACCGGGAATCAGTGAGACCATCCGGCGCGATGTCAGTCTGATGTATCTGCTGGCCGACATGGCTGCCAAGATCTTGCGTGACGGTAAACGCCTGCGGCCGCGTGAGGTGGTTGCCGAGTATGACAAGACCATCCACGATGAGCTGGATCTGGTGGCGGAGGCCACCAATGCGGTGGTGCTGCGCAACAACTTCAAGGATTCGGACACGCTGTATATCCCCGAGATCTACTGGGAATACACACGCAGTTCGGTCATGGTGCAGGAGCGCATCAGTGGCATACCCATTCGTGATATCAAGGCGATGGAAGACATCGGCATGGACATGAAGAAGCTGGCCGAACATGGGGTGGAGATCTTCTACACCCAGGTGTTCGATCACAACTTCTTCCACGCGGACATGCATCCGGGCAATATCTTCGTATCGCGCGAGCACCCGGAACACCCACAATACATTGCCGTCGACTTCGGCATCGTCGGCTCCCTGACCGATGAGGATCAACGGTATATGGGAGAGAATCTGCTGGCCTTCTTCCAGCGTGATTATCGCCGGGTGGCACAGCTGCATATCGACTCCGGCTGGGTACCCCGTGATACCCGTGTCAGTGAGCTGGAGGCGGGTGTACGCGCTGTGTGCGAACCCATATTCGAAAAGCCGCTGGCCGAGATATCGCTAGGCGATGTGCTGCTGCAGCTGTTCAACATCGCGCGGCGCTTCGATATGGAAGTGCAGCCGCAGCTGGTGCTGCTGCAGAAGACCCTGCTGAATATCGAAGGCCTGGGACGGCAGTTGTATCCCGACCTGGATCTGTGGGCCACCGGTAAACCCTTCCTGAAGCGCTGGGTGGTCAAACGCAACAACCCGCAGACCATCCTGCGTCGCTTCGTGGATCAGGCGCCACATCTGCTGAAGGTGATGCCCGAGTTGCCCATGATGGTGCACGACTATGTCGACTTGCAGAACCAGGTATTGCGCAACGAACTCGCGGCAGGTGGTGACAAACGCTCGCCTCGGGCCAACCGGCGTAATAGTGCCGAGCAATCGGGCAAGAGTCTGCGCTACAGCATTACCGGGGCCGCCATCCTGCTGTCAGCCGCCTTGCTGGGCAGTGCCAATGTGATGAGCGGATCGGATACCACGCCCTGGTGGGTGTTTCTGACGGCGTTGGTGGGTGCTTCATTTCTGATTGCGGGACTGCGTCGACGCTGATTATCAGTACCTGTCCACAATTCGGGACAAGGGCGTCATGGGTGGCAATAGTCTGGCAGCATGTTTGCTGTTTCAACTGCACCATTAACCGCCGATCAGTGAAAGACGCATGCAGCAACCTCAGCTTGACCCGTTGTGGGACGAAGGTATCTCTTCATTTCTCTATGGTGAATACGAGAAACGTCAGCAGGCACTGACCATTGATGATCTTCAGATCTTTGCCAATGAAAATGCCGTGCGCATCGGCGATATTCTGGAAACCCTGTTTCTGATGGCGATCTACGGCGAGTGGGTGTATGCCGACGCCGAAGGCAAGGAACAACAGCTGGATGAAGGGGCGCTCAACGAGCTGTACGCCAAGGGCCGTCTGCGGCCTGAAGATCTGGCTGCCTTTGACGGGGTCTGGCTACCGATTTCATGAAAAAGGCGGAAGGCAGTCCAGCTGTCTTCCGCCGTTGTCGTCAGTGTTCGATAACAGGCATCTGATCCCCGCCATCGTCATCGGTAAAGAAGTCGACCTTGCCGGTTTGCAGTGAATACTCGGCACCGACGATTTTCAGGCCGTCATTGGCGACCAGGTTCTCCAGAATCTGCGAACCGTGTTTCAGGTGAGCCACGGATGCTCGGATATTGGCGCGGGTCGCCAGTTGTATCAGGCGCTCTTCATCATTCTCGAGTCCGGCTTCCAGCAAGGTCTGCACAGAGGGCTGGATGCGATTGACGATGGACTGCAGATTGGGTGAACGGTTGGCTGAAGGTTGCTTGAGTTCACTGATGGTCGCCTGAATGGCGCCGCACAGCGTGTGGCCCAGCACGACCACGAGACGGGCGCGGTGCTGTACCGCCGAGAATTCGACGCTGCCCAGCAGGGAAGGGGCCACTATATTGCCGGCAACGCGAATCACGAACAGGTCTCCCAGACCCTGATTGAAAATGATTTCGGCCGGAACTC
>CBDUIJ010000260.1:0-8487 GCA_965367215.1 uncultured Granulosicoccus sp. | reverse complement strand
TTGCAGTTGCAGCAACTTCCTGATGGCAACGACAGTGACGCCTCAGATCGGTGCAATGGTGTAGAAAGACACTGCTATTGCAGCATTTATAACGCCCCTGAAACCAGACTCATTGACTGCGACAACATCCTCTCCCATCACCGCACCACTTCGCCTCTTCCGCCCCACCGCAGTGCACAACGATCGGAACAACCTTGTACAAGAGCTTCGTCAGGCGGCACACCCGGCCTTTGCTCGGCAAATGGGCTTGACCAAATGTCATGACGTTCGTAGGATGATTGCCATCGTCGGTACCGAAGAGCATCCGGCGAGATGCCCTGTTCGCAAGAGCAAGGCCCGTTCGAACTACACGTTTGTCAGAACCACTGACCGACACTGGCGCAACCGGTGTCCCTCTTCAGGTCAGGCATGAACTCTCAGGAAGAAGCGCAACTATCGTCAATACCGCGCATCCGCGCATTCAATCCATCAACGAGTATCCGACCATGAAATTCATCCAATCAGTCAGCAACAACTCACCCGTCAATCCCGGCCGCCGCAAATGGACCGCCATGGGCATCGCCGCCGTACTGGCAGCGGGTGTGACCTCCTCGACGAACGTTCTGGCACAGGATGGCAAGAAGACTTTCGCACTGGTGCAGATCAACCAGCAAGCACTGTTCTTCAACCAGATGAACGAAGGTGCGCAGGAAGCGGCAGATGCAGCGGGTGCCGAACTTGTCATATTCAACGCCAACAACGATTCAGCCGCGCAGAACAGTGCGGTGGAAACCTATATCACTGAAGGCGTTGACGGCATCATCGTGGTTGCCATTGATGTCAACGGCATCATGCCAGCCGTGGAACAGGCCGACGAGGCCGGCATCCCGGTCATTGCCGTTGATGCCATTCTTCCGGAAGATGGCCCACAGAAGGCACAGGTAGGTGTCGACAACGCTCAGGCAGGTGCTGACATGGCTGCCTATGTCAACGAATACGCAGCCAGCAATGGCGGTCTGCAGCTGGGTGTCGTTGGCGCACTCAACAGCTTCATCCAGAATGTGCGCAAGGATGGCTTCGTCGACGCCCTTAAGGGCGTGGAAGTAGTGTCCACGGTGGATGGTCAGAATGTGCAGGACATTGCCTTGTCCGCAGCCGAGAACCTGATGACTGCCAACCCCGGCATGAATGCCATCTATGCCACCGGTGAGCCTGCCCTGCTCGGTGCCATTGCGGCCGTCGAGAGCCAGGGCCGTCAGGACGATGTGACCGTATTCGGTTGGGATCTGACCGCTCAGGCGGTGGACGGGATAGACGCCGGCTATGTGGAAGCGGTAGTTCAGCAAAGCCCATCGGGCATGGGAGCGGCGGCCGTGGATGCGCTGGTCGCCCTGACTTCCGGCAATGAGATCGAGAGCCAGATTGACGTGCCTATCACCATCGTCACGCAGGACAACGTCGACGACTTCCGAGCCACATTCAAGTAAAGACGACGATGGAAAACGAGGCAGTTTCCCCAGAGGGCGGCGGCGCAGCGAGTTCTGTGGCTGCGCCGCCGCGTATCAAGCTGGATGGTATCCGCAAGAGTTTCGGATCGGTCAAGGCATTGCGCGGTGTCGACCTGGAGTTGATGCCCGGTGAATGCCTGGGTCTGGTCGGCGACAATGCCGCCGGCAAGTCCACGCTCTCCAAGGTCATGTCCGGCACCTACATACCCGACTCCGGCACTATCTCGATCGATGGCAAGGTGGTCAGACTGAAGGATCCTGCCGATGCTCGTGACAGACATATCGAGATGGTTTATCAGGATCTGTCCCTGTGCAATCACGTCGATGTGGTGGGCAATCTGTTTCTGGGCCGCGAGATCGTGCGCGGCCCGTTCCTCGATCACAAACAGATGCTCGAGCAGGCGCGGCACATGCTCGACGCCCTGGAGATTCGTATTCCACGGCTGACAGCCAAGGTGGCGCAATTATCCGGTGGACAGAGACAGGCCATCGCCATTGCCAGAGCGGCATCGTTCGACCCGAAGGTACTCATCATGGATGAACCGACGTCGGCGCTGGCGGTGGCCGAAGTGGAAGCGGTGCTGGAACTGATCAACCGCGTCAAGGCACGCGGCGTCTCGGTCATCCTCATCACTCATCGCCTGCAGGATCTGTTTCGCGTGTGTGATCGCATTGCCGTGATGTACGAAGGCACCAAGGTTGCCGAACGTGCCATCGCCAGTACCAATCTGGAAGACCTGGTTCGGTTGATCGTTGGCGATACCGGCCTCCACGACAAGAACCCGGACACGGACAGGAAAGCTGCACACTCATGAATACCGCTGTTTATACCGAACGAGAGAAAGGCTCGGCCCTGGCGGACTGGCTTGCCGAGCATGCCCAGGTACACTCCATCGCCCTGTTCTTCACGGCGTGTGTGGTGTTCTTCTCCTTGATGACCACAACATTCCTGACACTGCCCAACATCCTGAACGTGATTCGTCAGGCGGCACCGATACTGATCGTGGCCACGGCCATGACCCTGGTGATCATCACCGCCGGCATCGATCTGTCTGTCGGCTCCCTGGTTGCATTGATCAACGCAGTGGCAGCCATCGCCATCGCAGCCGGCATACCCTGGCCGGTGGTGATCGTGGGCATGCTGATGCTGGGTGGCGCGATCGGTCTGGCTCAAGGCTGGTTCACGGCCTACCAGGGCATTCCAGCCTTCATCGTCACGCTGGCAGGCCTGTCCATTCTGCGTGGCATAGCCTTGTACCTGACCGAAGGCTATTCCATCCCCATCCGCGATGTACCGGGTTTTCTGTACATCGGCCGTGGCGAGATTCTGGGCATACCGGTTCCGGCCATCATTGCCATTGCCGTGGTCGTGCTGGGTTATGTGGTGATGAGTCGCACCCTCTACGGACGCCGTGTGGTCGCGGTGGGCTCCAACCCTGAAGCTGCCCGTCGCGTTGGTATGCCATCACGCGCTATTCTCGCTTCGGTCTACATGGTCTCCGGTGTCGCTGCCGCGGCCGCCGGTCTGCTGTTCGCCGCCAGACTGGGCTCCGGCTCATCCAACGCCGCTGTGGGTTTTGAACTGCAGGTGATTGCGGCGGTGGTGCTCGGTGGTACGTCTCTGATGGGGGGTCGTGGCTCCATGATCGGCACCTTGCTGGGAACCATGACCATCGCTGTCATCGGTAACGGGCTTATCCTCATGCGCATCTCCCCGTTCTTCACCCAGATCGTCACCGGCGCCATCATCCTGATTGCCATCTGGCTGAACACTCGTCTGTTTACCCGAGGTAGCGGCTCATGAGTGATGGCAGTCATACCGCCATGACGGTCACGGGTGCCATCAGCGCTGCCAGTCTCGGCAACACGCTGATGCACGAGCACATTCTCAACGACTGCAGCTGCTGGTGGAATCCACCGGCAGAGGCTGAACGCCAGTACCTGGCCGATGCCAGGGTTAGCATCGAGATTCTGTCAGAGTTGCGACAGGACCCTTTTGTCTGCAAGCACAACATCGCACTCGATGATGAGGAACTTGCCATCAGCGAACTGCAGGCTTTTCGTCAGGCGGGCGGCGAGACCGTGGTGGACCCGACCTGTCGCGGCATCGGCCGTAACCCGGAAGCACTGGTACGTATAGCCAACAGCACCGGCCTGAACATCATCATGGGCTCAGGCTACTACCTGCAGGATTCTCATCCGGCGGAGCTCAAGTCATTGAGCGTACAGGGCGTGGCTGACCAGATCATCGAGGAAGCCCTCGACGGTATTCGAATAGACGCGGTCGACGGTGTGGACTGCGTGCGTATCGGTCTGATCGGCGAGATTGGTGTGTCATCGGATTTCACGGCCGATGAACGTAAATCCCTGCAGGGAGCTGCTCGTGCGCAAGTGCAGACCGGGCTGCCCCTGATGATTCATCTACCGGCCTGGTTCAGGCTCGGGCACGAGGTACTCGATATTGCCGAGAGCGAAGGTGTCGATCCGCAGCGGGTCATCCTGTGCCATATGAACCCCTCACATGATGACAGCGAGTATCAGCTGGGACTTGCCCGGCGCGGGGCCTTCATCGAATACGACATGCTGGGTATGGACTACTTCTATGCCGATCAGCAGGTGCAATGCCCCAGCGATGATGAATCGGCTCGCGGCATCGTGCGTCTGGCCGACAACGGACTGCTTGACCGGGTTCTGCTCTCCCATGATGTCTTCCTGAAGATGATGCTGACCCGCTATGGCGGGAATGGCTATGCCTATGTGCAACGACATTTTCTGCCTCGACTGAAACGCCACGGCTTCAATGACGCCGCCCTGCACACGCTTACCCACGACAATCCACGACGTGTGTTCGACCCCGAATTCAAACCAGAAGGAAACCCGGCATGAGTGACTCCACCAAAAAACGTATCCTGCTCATCGGCGAAAGCTGGGTCAGCTCGGCAACGCATTTCAAGGGCTTCGACCAGTTCGGCAGTGTCACCTTTCACACAGGTGCCGATCCGCTGGTCAAGTCTCTGGAGGACAGCCCCTTCGAACTGACCTGGATGAAGGCACATGAAGCCGTCGAGCAGTTTCCCTTCGACAAGGAAGGGCTTGATCAATACGATGCCTTCATTCTGTCCGACATCGGCGCCAACTCCCTGCTGCTGCCACCCGATGTCTGGCTGCATTCACGCACCGTACCCAACCGACTGAAGCTGCTGCGCCAGCGTGTCGAAGATGGCGCCGGCCTGCTGATGTGTGGCGGCTACTTCTCCTTTCAGGGAATCGATGGGAAGGCGCGCTGGAGACGTACACCGGTAGAGGATGTGCTGCCCGTGACCTGCCTGCCCTGGGATGACCGTGTCGAGATGCCGGAAGGCACCACCGGGGAAATCGTGCTGCCGGACCACCCCACCATGGCAGGACTGAACCAGGCCTGGCCGCCGCTGCTGGGTGTCAATGAAGTGGAGCTGCGGGATCGTGACGATGTCAAGCTCGTGGCCCGCTTGCCGGATGATCAGGGTGGTCACCCGCTACTCGTTGTCGGTGAATATGGCAAGGGACGCAGTGCTGCCTGGACCTCCGATATCGGTCCACACTGGTTGTCGCAGGATTTCTGTGACTGGCCCGGCTACAAGCAGCTGTGGACCAATGTGCTGAGCTGGCTGACAAAGCTGGACTGATTGCGCAGCCACTTTGCCAACTCTGGCCCATGATACCTACAGCTCTTGCCCGTCGACGGTGGCTACCTGCCTGCCAGGATGTCGGCCAGTGCAGACTCATCAGGAAAGGCACTGCGTGTGCCGTAGCGGCTGACCGTAATGGCAGCCGCTTCGGCTGCGTGTCGCAAGGCCAGAGCATCCAGCGCGGTACCGCGCAGAATGGCCGAGCCGAGAGCAACACCCAGGTAAGTATCTCCGGCGCCAGTGGTGTCAACCACGTTCGCGGCCACAGCACTCATGGCTTCGATCGTGATGCCAGACTCTATCGCGGCGTTCGCCGAGCCAGTGGCATTGTCATGCGTGCCGGTCGTCGTCGCGCCACGCGTACCGAGCAAGGCACCATTGCCGCCGCGGGTCAGCACGACCTGGATGGGGCCTTGCTGCAGCAGAGCACGCACCGCGGCTTCATCGCTCAGACCAACCAGCGTTTCGGCTTCGCCTTCGTTCAGGATCAGGATGTCCGCCAGTGGCAGCGTGTCCTTCAACCAGTCGATGCAGGGCGACGGATTGAGCACCACCGTCACACCTTGCGACCGTGCATCGTCGATGAGCCTGTGCGTCTTTTCTTGCGTCAGATTGCCCTGCAACACGAGAAATCCCGGACTTTTCAGGGTATCCATCGCACGAGCCGCCTGTGAAACATCGATACTCTGCGTTGCAGCCACCGTGGTCACAATGGAATTTTCACCGTGTGCATCTGTATAGATCAGGGAAAGGTCGGTCGGGTACTGCAATACTGTCACCAGATCGGATTGCATGGATTCGCGCGACAGCTCAAGCCTTACGTACTCTCCTCGCTCGTCCTGACCCACCGCGGCCATCAGACGGGTGGCGACACCGCAACGTGCCAGTACTGTGGCCACATTTGCGCCCTTGCCACCCACGTCGCGTGATCGGTACTCACCGATCAACGACTCACCCGGCCTTGGTGTGCTTGGCACCGCATACGTTTCATCGACAGTGACGTTGGCCACGACCAGCGCCTGCACTGTTCTTTCAACATCTTTATTCGGGACCTTATTCATCATGCATTCCATTACTTCAAAGCCCAGTGACCTTATCACCACTCTATTCGGTGGCAAAGCTCTGATTGGCGTTATTCATTGTCCACCGTTTCCCGGATCGCCTCGCTACAAGGGACAGAGCATGAGCGAGATCTATGACATCTGCATGCGTGATGCGGCAGCCTATCTCGAAGGCGGCATGAATGGACTCATCGTCGAGAACCATGGTGACATCCCCTTCCTCAAGCCCGACGACATTGGCCCGGAAACCACGGGGTTTCTGTCGGTGATTACCGATCGCATCGTCAACACCTTCGACTGCCCGGTCGGTATCAATGTATTGGCCAATGCGCCCATTCCGGCACTGGCAGCCGCTACGGCCAGTGGGGCGGATTTCATTCGG
The DNA here is from genome assembly GCA_965367215.1 of uncultured Granulosicoccus sp. Taxonomy (GTDB): domain Bacteria; phylum Pseudomonadota; class Gammaproteobacteria; order Granulosicoccales; family Granulosicoccaceae; genus Granulosicoccus. The sequence goes on along the minus strand of CBDUIJ010000260.1, from coordinate 1,889 downwards.
GTCAACGAATGGGCCAATGCCTATGTGGCCAATGAAGGCTTCATGGAGGGGCGTGCCGGCGAAGCATTGCGTTATCGCGCAGCCTTGCAGGCCAACCATATCAAGGTATTCGCCGACAGCCATGTGAAGCATGGCAGTCATTCCATCGTTGCTGATCGCAGCATCGGCGAGCTCACTCGCGACCTGGCCTTCTTCGATGCCGATGCCGTCATCGCCACCGGTCAGCGAACCGGCAACTCGGCCACCATGGAAGAGATAGACGAGATAGGCTCTGCCACCTCGCTGCCCCTACTGGTGGGCTCGGGTGTGACACCCGAAAACGTACAAGCCATCCTCAACCGCACCGATGGCGTCATCGTCGCCTCATCCCTGAAGCGCGATGGTGACTGGTGGAACGAGGTCGAGCTAGAGCGTGTGAAGGGCTTTGTCAAAGCCGTGGGGCAAGGCTAGATACGCGCCAGCAACTCGCTCTTCTTGGCACTGAACTCTTCATCGGTCAGCACACCGGCACTGTGCAACTGCGCCAGCTTCTCGATCAAGGCCAGCATGTCGCTGGCCGAGTCCTGATTGGTCGCCGGTGTTATAGACGGTTCAACAGGCGGTGGACTGCTTTCCTTGCGATCGGAAGGGGCTGAAGAAACAGAGTCAAGGAGTTCACTACCGGCCAGCTGTTCCAGGATGGGAGTATGTTCATCGTCCCCATCGTTCAGCGCTCTTCTGGCCTCTGCATCAACGACCGACGCGAAATTGGTCTGTTCTGCAGCTGCAACTTCCGGTTCGGTCACCACCGGCAGGCTTGCCACCGAGACGGTGCCGTACTGGGTGCTGAAGGTCAGCGAATCGGTACCGCCCTGTTGCTGACTGACACCGGCAATCTGATGATCCAGAGTGTCGTAGACCTTGACCACACCTCCTGAATCCACGGCCAGCCGATGGGCAAACACGGCATAGCGTGAATTGTTCTGGCTACCACTGCTGATGGGTGTACCCAGACCCTCGGGCCACCATTGATTGCTGCCGCCTTTGCCTTCGGCGACGACGGGAAATACGCGGATACTGGCCAGCAGCTGGCTGAGTTCGTTGCAGAGCCTGTCGACGGTCGCCTTCAGATTGTGGTTGAACATGTCACCCACCATGGTCATGCCACCACGCATCCACTGGCCCGAACCGCCCAGCTCGGGGCAATTGAACTGCGCCATGGAGCCCGCGCCATTATTCACGGCGATCAGCATGTGCTCGACCGCCTCCGGGCTGAGTCCGTACCGACTGGCGATGTCGGTAACCGCCTTCTGTCCTTCCTGAGTAAACTGTTGCACGCGGAACCTCACGTTTGAATAATGCCTGCCGGTAAAGTGACAAGTGCTTTCACCATGGCTGCACCAATTGGGAGCATGCCGGTGAAAGACACTGAACAAGCGCTAGTCTAATGGATTCTGCGAAGGCTCCGCATCCAGAGAAATTATGAGCAGGATAGGCAACTCACGGCACACTGAACCGGCGTACGCCGATATAGGTCTGCCCGCCCTCACTCAGCTGGTTGTTGGCGACCTGATACAAGGCGGGGTCCGAGGTGCGCGCCTGCACCCGGTAGTACCAGGTACCGGCTGGCAAGGCCGCCTGGCTGATGGAGGTTTCCACTCTGCCGGGGCTGTCTGCTATTCCGGTGGTATCGACCACGACGGTGCCTGCAGAGAAGTCCGGGGTGGACGAGACCTGCAGATCGTAGGTGATCGGAGTGCCTGTCACCTCGAAGGCAGGGTTCCACCAGAACGTGATCGTGCCACCACCCTGTATCGGGTTCTTCAGATAATGCGACAGCGGCATGTTCGGCGATCGTTTGATCTGCTGCAGATTGCTGTTCACGATGCCGGGGAAGGAGGCCACTCTGG
>CBDUIJ010000259.1:0-8499 GCA_965367215.1 uncultured Granulosicoccus sp. | reverse complement strand
AACGGTGAAGAGTTATCAGAACCTCGCTGGGTCGATAGCCCGCTGCTGATGCCCGACAGCACCATGGAACTGGCATTCGTGGCAGACAATCCGGGAGACTGGCTGTTTCATTGTCATGCCCTGGAACATCATGCCGCTGGCCTTGGCGCCCTGGTGAGGGTCCGATCATGAACAACTCGAAGAATCCACCCATGAAAATGAAGAATCCGGCGTACCTGGCATTTGGCTGTTCACTGGTTCTACTGGTATCGGGGGTCGTGCATTCACATAACGGCGCTACCGGTATCGTCAAGCAACGCATGGATGCCATGGGTGATATGGGGGATCGATCCGCCGAGGTGGCTGACATGTTCAAGGGGAAAACCGCTTTCGACAAACAGCTGATAGCTGCTGCTGCAGATTCCTTCATCGAGCACGGAATGGAAATGCCAGGCCTGTTCCCTGACAACAAGATGAGTCGGACCGGTAGTCAGACTGAAGCTCTGCCAGCTATCTGGTCACGATGGGAGGAATTCACTGAACTGGCAGAGGATCTTGTTACCCGTGGCGAGTCCTTGCAAGCACTGGTCAAGACAACGGATGAGCCGCGAACCCTGAAACGAGCCTTCTTTCGAACGACCAAGAGCTGTTCAGGTTGCCACAAGCAGTTTCGCAAACCCAAGGATTGAACGTGAATCCGCGATGGTTTGTCGTAGCGATTGCCGTAGCGCTGTTGGGTCTGTTTTCCTGGAAGTTGATTGAAGGTCAGAACCAGCCACGTCTGCCTCTGCAGACATTGCTGGAGCTTGAGGGGAACCCGTTCGATGGCGCTTACATTGCGACCACGGCCGGGTGCGTGGCTTGTCATACTGATACGGAAAACGGTGGGGCCCTGCTATCGGGCGGTGTGGCTTTCGAGACACCGTTCGGTACGATCTACTCGCCGAACATCACCAGCGATGTCGAGACCGGTATCGGTGGATGGAGTACGCAGGAATTCGCCACAGCGATGCTGACGGGTCGATCGCCAGAGGGCGAGCATTACTATCCGGCCTTTCCGTACACGGCCTACAGTGTGATGAGTGCTCAGGAGCTGGTGGATCTCAAAGCCTGGCTCGACACCATAGAGCCGGTTGCCAGCGTTACCCCCGAACACGATTTGCCCTGGCCTTTGTCGAACCGCTTGAGTGTGACTGGGTGGAAGGTACTGTTCTTTGATGCGCAGCGCACTGTCGACCCTGAGCCTCGAGGTGCCTACCTGGTCAATGGTCCGGGGCACTGTGCCGAGTGCCATGCATCAAGGAATGTGCTGGGAGGTGTGACAGATCGTGCGCTTGGCGGCAACCAGCGCGGACCTGGTGGGGAGGCCGTGCCGGGCATTACAGCGGAGCAACTTGCCGACTGGACGGTGGAGGATCTCGACCTGTTTCTGGAGGTGGGTATTACGCCGGACGGGGACTTCTCCGGTGGTCATATGGCTGACGTGATCGAATACAGCACCGGATTATTGTACCCGGCCGATCGCAAGGCCATGGCGCGCTACCTTCTGTCCAGTGCCAATGGGCCATGAGGTGGACTCATTTCTGATGGGCATGTCCATGAAATGGAGTGGGTCCGGGTGAAGATGCCGGAAAACAGTTCATCAGCTAATTTGATCGAATGCCGTGTTGCCCTTTCGGCAACTCGTCGCTGCCGTTTGGATAATTCCGCCGAGCCTGTTGCATGCCTGTACGGCCTTATCGTCGGCATGCTGATCTATCGTTCCATCAGTTTCCGGCAGCTGGGACCGGGTTCTGCTATTGATCGCTGGCACCTTTCTGGATAACGTTGCAGCTCTGGTATTGCTGGTACCGACCCTGGGTACGCTGGTGGCGCAAAGTGGTATCGATCCGGTCTACTTCGGGGTGTTTACCGTGGTGGCGTTGGCGGTGGGGAATTTCACACCACCGGTGGGGCTGAATCTTTTCATTGCCTCCGGGCTGTCAGGCAGCAGTATCGAGGCAACCTCCCGGAGTGTGCTTCCCTATATCGCCGCCTATGTGGCCATACTGCTGGTATTGATCCTGCTCCCCGGCATTCCATTACTACTGCTCTAGCAAAATGAAGATTGACACCATGATGACTGCCAGCGACGTGGCTCGTTTGCTCTACAGCGGCGAGATGACAGCTGTGGACCTGATCACTGATCTGTTGACGCAGATACGTGACAGTGCAGATCAGTCGATATTCATCACCGTGACGGAGGAGCAGGCCTTGTGCGACGCTCGAGCCAGTGATGAACGCCGAGCTCTGGGTCAGCTTCTGGGCCCCTGGGATGGGGTGCCCATGGTCTGGAAGGATCTGTTCGATACCCGGGGTGATACCACCACAGCCGGTTCGCGAGTCTATGCCAACGCTGATGCCGCGCAACACGACGCGGCGGTTGTTGCTGCCTGTCGTCAACAGGGCCTGATTTCGCTGGGAAAGACCAATCTGTCTGAATTTGCCTACTCGGGTCTGGGCCTGAATCCGCACTACGGAACGCCAGTCAACCCTTCATCCGATGGTGAAGCCCGTGCGCCGGGTGGCTCGTCGTCGGGTTCGGCTGTCGCTGTCGCTGCCGGACTGGTGCCGATCGCGGTGGGAACCGACACGGCAGGATCGGTTCGTGTACCGGCGAGTTTCTGTGGCATTACCGGCTACAAGGCCAGTCAGAGCCGCTATTCGTCCGAGGGTATCTATCCCTTGTCGCGTAGCCTGGATTCGGTCGGTTTGTTTGCTCATGACATGAACGACATCATGGTGCTGGACGGCATCATGCGGGGCAGGGCAGATGAACAGCACAAAGAGCAAAAGTTGTCGGAGTTGTCATTCCTGATTCCTGACAATGTCGTGTTCGACCAGATCGAGGACGATGTTCTGGCGTGTTTCGAAAAGACGGTCAAGGTGTTGCAGAACGCCGGTGCTCGCATTCGCAGAGAGTCGTTTCCCATTCTGGATGAAGTGGGGCAGTTGTTTCGACAGCACGGCACACTGACGGTGGCAGAAGCGGCAACCCTGCATCAGGCACTGTTGGCGAGCTCCGACGCTGAGCAGATGGATCAGCGTGTGCGTGAACGCATGGGGACCGCATCCACGTTTACCGCTCAGGACTATATCCAGCTGCAGTGGGCCAGAGAACGCTTGCAACAGCAAACCGCAGAAGCCCTGGGTGACACCTTGCTGCTGTTTCCCACGACGGTCATCACGGCACCGGCCATTGCGGCGCTGGAAGCCGATAATGAACTCTTCAAACAGGTCAACCTGCTGACACTCAGGAATACCATGCTCGGCAACTATCTGGGAACGCCCGGTGTCAGTCTGAAGATTGGCAAGGATGGGAAGGGTTTGCCTATCGGTGCTCTGGTATCGGCGGCGATGGATCAGGATGATCGATTGTTGAGCGTCTGCAAGGCCGTGGAAGCTGCGTTGGTCCGATAGTTTTGCTCGGTAACACGACGCGACCGATTCGAGCCTATTGCCCGTTGATCTCCAGCACTTCATCAAGGCTCGTTTGAATGTTTTCCCCCAGTGATTCGGACACGACACGGCAGATTCGTGGCAGCGTACGTCGAGTGCTGATGGCGACGCTGATGCTCTGATTGGACACGCTCTTGTCGGACACCGCTATGGCCACCAGAGATCCAGCCTTGAGCTCGTGAGCCGCATCCAGTTGGGATGTGAGTGCGATGTGGCTGCCAGCCATTACCAGCTGTTTTACCAGCTGCAGTGAATTGGTGACCACGGGAGGCCGTTCATCCGTGAACATCCAGGCGTGCTGACTTTCCAGAATCCGTCGGATAACCAACGATCGACTTTGCAGCACCAGTACCTGTGAGCGTATGTCCTTCAGCGACACCTTCTTGCGCGTCGCCAGCGGGTGGTTTGCAGCAACAATACAGACCAGTGGCAGCGAGGCGTTCCAGACGAGGTGTATATCGCGTTGAGGCTTGATGTTGAAGGCCAGAGCGATATCCGCATCACCGGCGTCCAGAGCGGTCACTGCTTCATCCGGTGTCATGATTTCCACATCAATCCGCACCTTCGGAAAGCGTGTTGCGACCATGTTGAGGAAGCGTGGTATCGGACCATTCACCAGACTGTCCATGGTCACGAGTCTGATGTGACCCAGATCGATACCCTGCATCTGCTTGATATCTGACCAGATCCTGTTCTCGTCGGCCTGCCAGCGCCTGATCAGCACGATCAGAGTTTCACCTGCAGCGGAGAGCGACATGCCGGTGCTCAAACGGTCGAACAACTGTACGCCGAAGCGCTCTTCCAGTAGCACGATCTGACGATCAATGGCAGAAGCCGAGATGCCTATGGCGCGTGATGCGGCCTGTATGGATCCGTGTTTGGCCACAGCGTCGACATAGTTCAGACCTCTGGGAACAAGATGCAGGTGCATGGCATGGCATTCTGATTTCTAGAATGCATTGTTGTTCATAATGTTATGGATGGCAATGCTTTTCTGGGGCAGACTCTGTTCCGTACCCAGCCACATGAAGGTGTTTCATCCATGTCTCCTGAGCTCGCCAGCCTGAATGACGCTCCTCGACCAGAAGCGGTTCGACTGATGACAACGCTGGTTGAGCGATCTGCCTGGGTGGCTGAAGCGGCGTTGGACGCCAGGCCGTTTCAATCGGATGAGGCCCTGACGGCCGCTCTGGTGGAAATAATACTGGATGCAACTCCGGAAAGACGGCTCGCACTGTTCAACGCGCATCCGGAGCTGGGTGGGCGGGATGCCAAGACCGGCCAAATGACGCTTGCATCAACCGGTGAGCAAGGACGTCTGGGTCTTCATCTACTGACAGGGGAGGAAGCCAGCCGCCTGTCGCAACTCAATGAAGACTATCGGAAGAGATTCAAACACCCGTTCATCATTGCCTTGCACCGAATTCCCGAGCGTGCAGCCTTGTTCGAGCTTTTTCAGTCTCGATCGAAGGCGTCGGCCATCGAGGAGCATGTGACCACTCTGGCGGAAATCACTTCGGTCATCCGCTCGAGAAGTCGTGCCGCTTTCGGTTTACCCAATCTGACTGTCCCTCTCAATTGAAATACAATTCTCGGAGAACTTCATGAAAACCTTGCTCACTGTTGTCGCCTCGTCCGTGCTTGCATTGTCTGCAAGCTCATCGATTGCTGCTGAACGAATCCGTGTTGCCGGAAATTTTGCAGCGGAACATTCCTCATCGCTTGCCATGACGAAATTCGAGGAGGAACTGGAAGCCTTGTCCGATGGTGCCTTCGAGGTTGATATCTTCCCCGCACAGCAATTGGGTGGCGCTGCCGAGAACGTGCAGGCTGTCAAGATCGGTGCAATCGAACTGATGTGGGTGGGGACTGCCTATCTGACCCGGACAGTACCTGAGCTCGAGATCATTGGTCTGCCATTTCAGTTCGAAAGCCGGGAACAGGCATTCAGCGTGGTTGACGGACCGGTTGGAGTCGCTCTTGATGAGAAGATGGCAGCTGAAGGCATGACGTCACTGGGGTATATGGAGCTGGGCTTCAGGCAGCTGACCAACAATGAACATCCCATTGAAACGGTTGACGATATCGCTGGTTTGAAGATTCGACTGCAACCCAACGAGACGCATCTTGCAACGTTCAGAGCGCTTGGCGCCAACCCGGTTGCCATGGATGTGAAGGAGTTGTATTCAGCTCTGGAGCAAGGAGTGATAGATGGACAGGAGAACCCCTTCGCCATCATCAATGTCGCTGGTTACCCGGAAGTACAGAAATACGTGTCCAACACGGGTCACTTCTTTGATTTCATCTCTGTGGTTGCAAACCGCAAGTGGTTCGATAAGCTGGATGCGGACTCTCAGTCCATGGTCAAGGCTGCGATGAATACGGCAATCGAGTACCAACGAGACATGGCTGAGCAGCAGGATGCCGAAGCACTGGAAAAACTGACGGATGCCGGCATGACTTACACCGAAGTATCGCCCGAACTGGCGCATGATCTGCGCGAGAAAACCGCCGATGTCGCCAATGAGACCCGCGCTCGGCTGGATCCCACCCTTGTGGATTTGCTTGATGCAGAGTCCGCCAGTCTGATTCAATAGTTCAGGACACACGATGAACCTGATCTCTCGATGTCTTGGGGTCGCTGATAGCGGTGCACGCCTGGCAGTCATCACGGCAACGGCAATCATGGTTGTCGTGGTGTCTGCTCAGGTGGTCATGCGGTATGTCTTCAACGGCTCATTCGACTGGGCAGATGAGGTTTCCAGACTGGCATTCGTCTGGGCGATTTTTCTGGCAATTCCGTTGGGCGTAAGTCAAGGAAGCCATGTCGGAATCCGGCTGCTGGTGGAGCGTTTGCCCGCCAGGGTGAGCCATTGGATACAGCGGCTCATGAATCTTCTGGCAGGTTTGATGATGTTGGTTGTTTTCGGCGGCGCGCTTGTCGTGTCGCATGCCACCTGGTCGGAGCGATTGGGATCGATCGACGTCACATCCAGCGTCTTTTTCTTCCCCGTCATCATTGGAGCGGCGCATTCGGCTCTTCACCTGTTGGTTGGCACTTTCGCACCGCAGGAGTCAACAACATGAGCCTGTATGTCATTGTCTGCTTTCTGGTGCTGGCCTTTCTGGGAATGCCGTTGGCGTTCTCCCTGGGAGTATCGGCTCTGGCCGGCCTGTGGTTATCGGGCATCGATCTGCTGGTGTTGCCACCGAGGCTGATGAATTCGGTGAATTCGTTTCCACTGATGTCCATCCCCTTGTTCATGGTCGCGGGTGAGTTGATGCTCAAGGGCGGCATCATGGAACGGCTGGTAGACCTTGCGAATGCCTTCATTGGTCGAGTGAGGGGAGGGCTGGCTCAGGTGGCCATCATTTCCGGCGCCGGTCTGGCATCGGTGTCAGGGGCCGCCGTTGCCGACGCGTCAGCATTGTCCTCGACCCTGGTGCCACCGCTCGAGAAGCAGTATGGGCTGGGTTTCTCAACCGGAATTGTCGCAGCGGCAGCCAATCTGGGGCCCATCATTCCTCCATCTGGCGCAATGATCGTCTATGCCTTCATGGCAGGTTCCAGCGTGTCCGTAGGTGGCATGTTCATGTCGGGCGTCATCCCGGGGCTGATTCTCTTCAGCATGCTCATGGTGCTGTGCTGGTTCATTGCCTGGTACCGGGACTACCCGTTGGCGGGAGAGCCGGTGACATTGCAGAACATCGTGAAACAGCTGAGACGATCGCTTCTGGTCTTCATGATGCCGGTAATTGTCATTGGCGGAATCGTGTTCGGTGCCTTCACTCCCACTGAAGGTGCTGCAATCGGCGTTTGCTATGCCTTGTTTCTCGGCTTCTTCGTGACTCGCAAGCTGAAGCTTGCGGACCTGCCTCAGGTTCTTCTTACCGCCGCTTCCACCTCGGCCATGGTTGGCGCGATGATAGCCTTCGCATCGACAGTGACCTTTCTGTTTACCATCGATTTATTGCCTTTGAAGCTGGCTGGGATGATGCAGGGCGTCACCGATAGCCCCTTTGTGTTCCTGTGTCTGGTGTCGCTCATGCTGCTGGTCGTCGGCATGTTTCTGGAGTCGAATGCCGCCTATATCATGCTGGTTCCGTTGTTCCACCCCATTGCATTGCAGTACGGAATCGACCCACTGCACTTCGGTTTCATTTTCGTACTCAATCTCGTGATCGGCATGTTGACGCCTCCGGTCGGTGTGGTGCTGTTCGTGGTCTGTGGCATTACCGGTGTTCGCATGGGCGAACTGGTGCGGCAGAGCTGGCCATTCATTGCCGCCATGTACGCCGTACTGGTTCTGTGCATGGTGTTTCCCGCTGTGGTCACCTGGTTACCCGAGAGGCTCGGCTACTGATGAAACTGTTACTGCTCAACCCCAATACCAGCGTCGCACTTACCTCACGCCTGGAAGCGTCCGCAAGGCAGGTGATCTCGAGCGAGGTGGAGCTTGCGACCTGTACAGCGTCAGAGGGTTTTCCCTACATATCATCAAGGGCGGAGGCGCAGTTGGCAGGGGCCGGCGTGCTGTCCATTCTGGCGGAAAAGGCCGGGACCTACGATGCGGCCGTAATCGCCGCTTTCGGGGACCCCGGACTTTCTGCCGCACGCGAGCTGTTTGACTGCCCTGTTACAGGCATGAGTGAATCTTCCATGCTGGCGGCCTGTTCCGTGGGTGAGCGATTCGCCTTCGTGACTTTCTCACCGCTGTTGGCTCCCTGGTATACCGAGCAGGTCACCCGAAGCGGTCTTGGCAGTCGCTTCGCCGGAGTCTTCTATCCCGATGACTCGTTTGGGGATATTGCAACCGTGGCAGAGGACCTTGCCTCGCAACTGACGGAGCTATGCATTCGCGTAGCCAATTGCGCCGATGTCCTGATACTGGCGGGAGCGCCCATTGCCGGGCTTGCGCCGACCATCCGTGAGCATGTCCCCGCGTTGCTGCTCGACCCGTTACAGGCGGCGGTGACGGGTGCCGAGCAGCAATTCAGCTTGTTTCCGAAAGGCGCCAACCG
>CBDUIJ010000258.1:0-8544 GCA_965367215.1 uncultured Granulosicoccus sp. | reverse complement strand
CTTGCCTGCGATGAGAATTATGCCGCCATACATCGCAAGACTGTCGATGAAATGCTGGATCTGGATATCATCAGGGATGTGGCTGAAAAGCTGATGGACAAGGAGTCTCTCGAGCGGGCGATGGAATCCCGTACCAGAGTGATCGGAGGAAGCCCCGAGATCGCGACCTGTCGACTCAACTTCGACGATGGTGAATTCGTCTATTTCAAACAGTACTTTGTGGGCAAGTTTGACGAAAACGATGAGTTGATAGCCATCGATGTGATTGCGCAGGACGTGACTCACGAGCAGATCAACCAGGAGATGCTCTCGCAATCACAGAAGAACAAGGCCATCGGCAACCTGACCGGTGGCGTGGCGCATGACTTCAACAATATCCTGGCGGTGATTTCCGGTAATCTGGAATTTTCCAGCAGCAGTACCGAAAACCCGGTTGTCATCTGCCATAACAACACGGCGTTGGAGGCGGTCAGTCGAGGTGCCAGATTGACACAGCAGTTGCTGTCATTTGCTCGCAAGCAACCGATGTCGCCTGTGGTGCTGGATGTGGGCAAGCTGGTCAGAGAGTCGACCCCGTTGATTCGCACCTCTGCGGGCTCAACCATCGATCTGGAGATCATCAGTGATGCGGGGCTATGGACAACCATGGCTGACCAGGCGCAACTGGAAGCGGTGTTGCTGAACCTGGTTGTCAATGCACGCGATGCCATGCCACACGGTGGTACTCTGAGCATCGAGTGCAGCAATGCAAGGCTGGATTCGAGTTATGCCCGATCCAACCTGGAAGTGGCAGCAGGTAATTATGTGTGTCTGTCGGTCACCGATTCCGGCCACGGCATGAGCCCGGACGTGGTACGCCAGTGCATCGAACCATTCTTCACGACCAAGGCCGTTGGCGAGGGTACAGGTCTGGGTCTATCGATGGCCTTCGGTTTTGCCAAACAGTCCAAAGGCCACCTCAAGATATATTCCGAGGAGGGGCATGGCACTACCGTCAGGTTGTATCTGCCCAAAGCCCAGCAAGAGCTTGCCAGAAAAGTGTCAATCGTGCCTTCCGATCATCGATCCAGACTGGCGGGCTTGCGCGTGTTCATCATCGAGGACAACGAGCAGTTGCGCAAAGTGATCAGCAGTCAGGTTGAATCGCTGGGCTGCGTGGTCTATTCGGCATTTGACGAGCCGTCTTCACTGGCTCTGGCGGGAAATCTGGACAGGGTGGACGTGATCCTTTCCGATATCATCCTGCCGGGCGATACCGATGGTCGTCGCTTGTCGGAGAAGCTTGCCCGGCAGCTGCCGAACGTGAAGACGATCTTCATGTCCGGGTTCACCGAAAATTCGATCATTCACAACGGCACCATCGACGAAGGTGTCGTTTTTCTGCAAAAGCCGTTTCGCTTGAATGAACTGGCGCAGGCGCTGGTCGATCAGATGGATACCGAGTCGGCGACAGTCGAAGGCGATCTGGAAACAAGCTGATACCCGTGCAGAGCAGTAATACGGCTTGTGTATCACTCGATGCCCGCACCAGACATTGCCATGTTCCTGTTGTAGCATGCTGGCATGCTCAGATACCTTCAGGTTTGCCAGTAGTATGCTGCACACTCTCGTCAGGTCCATGCGGGTCCCTTTTCTGGTACTGACTCCTGTCAGTGTCTTTCTGGGATATGCCACAGCCTTGGTCAGTTCCTTGCGGATTTCATACTCGGATCTGTTTCTGGTGCTGATGGGTGCCTTGCTTGCGCATGTCAGTGTGAACATGTTCAACGAGTACCACGATTTCAAGAGTGGTCTGGATGCGAAGACCATCAAGACCCCCTTCAGCGGTGGTAGCGGTGGCCTGGTCGATAATCCGCAGGCGGCACAGGCAGTGCTTTATGGAGCGGTGGCCAGTCTGCTTGTTACCGTCATCATCGGCGCCTGGTTTCTGTTCAGTGTGGGTCTGCTGATATTACCTCTGGGGATCATCGGTGTTCTCATCATCCTGACCTACACGCAGTGGTTGAACCAGCATCCCATCCTGTGCCTGATGGCGCCGGGCATCGGTTTTGGTCCGTTGATCGTCATGGGGACGCATGTGGTGCTCACTGGCGAGTACTCGATCCAGGCAGGCATTGTCTCACTGGTTCCCTTTTTTCTAGCCAATAACCTCCTGCTGCTCAACCAGTATCCTGATATAGCCGCGGACAGAAGTGTCGGACGGCGTCATTTTCCCATTGTCTACGGTGAACGCAAGGGCATCATGTTGTACGGCAATACCGTCATGGCTACCTGTGGAGTCATCGTATTGGGCATTCTGACGGGCATCTTCCCGGAGCTGAGTATCGTCTGCTTCTTTCCGATGGGGATTGCGGTCATGGTGTTCTTCGGTATCGCTCGACACGGAACCTCGTTGGGCAGGTTATTGCCCTACCTGGGGATGAACGTTGGAGCCACGGTCTTGACGTCGGTATTTCTGGGGCTCAGCATCATCTATGGGTGATGACGACTTATGACCCATGGCATTTACGAGCGATAGTTTGCACCATAACCACCACCAACGAATTCGGGATATCAGGACTATGGGAAACATCAAGGGCGGATGCCTGTGTGGCAAGGTGCGCTATGAGTCCAGTGCGGAACCGCTGATGGTAGCGGTATGCCACTGCACGCACTGTCAGAAGCAGAGTGGTTCGGCTTTCTCGGTGAACATCGGTGTCCCTGCCGATTCCGTCACTGTCACCGGAGAATCATTCACGACCTATGAAGATCACGGTGACAGCGGCAAGGCGACCCTGCGCAAGTTCTGTAATCAGTGCGGGTCTCCCATTCTGACGGATGTGACTGCGGCCGGTGGTGTGTACTTCATCAAGGCTGGCACTCTGGACGATTCAAGCTGGGTGAAGCCAGGGGCTGAAATCTGGTGTGACTCACGTGCCGCCTGGGGAACACCGGATGAAACCGTGCCCAGAATGCCGGGCAACCCACCCTTGGGCTGACGACCCTGGCGGCTATCGTGCCTGAATACTGAGGCAGGCGTTCCTCTATCCTTCCAGCTTTCGCACTCGCTGTGCAAGCAAGGTGAAATCGAAGAGCGCCCCTCTGGGCAAAAGCAACAACACAAGCGATACCGCGACCGGCATCAGTGATGCCAACAGGAACGACTCCAGCAGGTTCGTGACAGGCGCTCCGGGTAGTGGGAAGATCATCAGTCCGGCCACCAGGCCGGACAGTGTGCTGAGTACTGCGTTGTAAGATTGATAGCGGGCATTGTAGAAGCCGAAAAACACCGGAAATGCCGCTGCGCAGCACAGCAGATCCGCCAGCAAGAACAGATAAAGCACGCTGTAGCCCTGGGCGGCCACAAACAGGACCGGCAAGGACAGCAACAGAATCAGCCAGCGTGAACAGGACAGCAGGGCCTGATTGTGCATACGAGGCAGCAAGCGGCGCAGGTCTACCACCATGATGCTGGTAAGCCCGCTGATGGTGGAATCGGCACTGCTCATGATCAGCGCCAGCCCGAAGGGCAGCAGGCCGATGGCAAACCACAGGGGGACATCCGACAGCAGCACGCTGAACAGGGCGACAGACCCATCGCCCGGTAAACCCAGCCCCACGAATGCCAGACCGAACAGGCCCATGATGAAGATGATCGGGAAACTCAACAAGCCGCTGAGGATGAAACCGTTGCGGATGACCTTGTTGTCGCGGGCTGCAAAGATTCGTTGCCAGGTGCCCTGATAGAAAAGCCCGGTCAGAACGACTGCGATGAAGAAAGTCAGGCCTGATTTGAGGCCGTTGATATCCAACGGGTTCAGAAGATGCGGCGCGGTTTCCTGCAGGCCTTGCAGAGCGGGTGTCAGTCCACCGCTGGCGTGCCAACCAAAACCGATCAGTAGCACCAGAAAGGGCAGTATGACCAGCATCTGTATGCGGTCGGTGAAGATGGTTACCCGAAGCCCGCCATACAGGGTGTACAGCAGCGTAGCGCCCATGACGATACCGGCCGTCAGCCACAGTGGTACGGGTGCCAGCAGGGCAACCATCCTGGCAATGGCAGTCAAGCCTGCGCTCAGACTGATGAACAGATAGAAGACCATGATGACCAGCACGAAACCGTACATCACCCGTCCGTAACGAGCGAGTACAAACTCGGTGAGCGTGTGGCCTTCGGGCATCAGTGCACGGATACGACAGCCCAGCGGGATCATGACAAGCCGTGGTGCCAGGGCACCCAGGGCATAGCCGATTATGGCGCCAATACCTCCCCAGGTGGCAGCCTGTGCCGGACCGAACAGAATCCAGGTTCCCATGGTCGTGGCCAGCAATGTCAGCAGGGTCGCCGTGCTGCTCTGGCTGTTGCGAGCAACCAGGAAGTCGTCCAGCTTGTCCTGTTTCCTATGGGCGTAGAGCACCCCCGGTATGGCGCACAGTGCGGCGAAAGCAAACAGCCAGACAAGGGCTGTGGAGGTGCTGAACATCGTTGTCTTCCTTGCCGTGACCGGCGCTAACGTTCTCGCCACAAGTGGCGGGCAACCGGAAATGGCAGGGAGACAAGAAAGGGGGCAGAGGCACGCATGACGCAGCCTTGTTCCTTCCCTTCGCCAGCATTATCCGGATCAGGTTCGAAGGGTTGCCACACACACAGTGTGGCGTCTCAGCCGTTTTTACGGCACCCCCAGGAGTGAGCGCAGAATAGAAAGTTCAAGACGACTTGTCAATGACTATCAATTGGCACTACTTTTTTGCGTATCTGTTGTGTTAAGGTTTTGGCTCGACACGGGGTGTCCTGTTTTGCAGGGCTGAGATAAAACCCGTTGAACCTGATCCAGCTCATACTGGCGAAGGGATGTCAGTCGCTGGCTCTGCGGCCGCACCTGTCCATTCATGCCTTCGCCTCAATTCTGAGGTTTTTATGCAGCAGTCTCTCCGTCTTGATCAACAACTGGTTCTGGTTACCGGTGGTGCCCGTGGTTTGGGTGAACACCTGGTAGCTGCCTTTCTTCGTGAAGGTGCCAGAGTTGTTGTAAATTATCATCGTAGTTCTGCAGCGGCCAGACGCCTGGCAGAACAGTCCCCGGAACATACGCTGGCTGTGCAGGCCGATGTCACCGATCGCGTGGCAGTGCAGGCGATGTTCGATCAGGCCAGGCAGCATTTCGGCACGCCGGTGACAACGCTCATCAACAATGCCTTGCCGGACTTTTCATTCAATGGTGATGCACGCCCGAACGTGGATCAGCTGAGTTGGGAAAACATGAACCAGCAGTTCACGGGTGTTGTCGGTGGTGCCTTGAACACGACACAGGCAGCGCTGGCGGGCATGCGCGAAGCTGGCTTTGGCCGCATCGTGAATGTCGGTACCAATCTGTTCCAGAATCCGGTGGTGCCGTACCATGACTACACCGCCGGTAAGGCGGCCTTGCTGTCATTGACACGCACGCTATCGCAGGACCTGGGCCCCGACAACATCACTGTGAACATGGTATCGGGTGGCCTGTTGCGCACCACGGATGCCTCGGCAGCTACGCCGGAGGCGGTGTTCGATTTCATTGCGGCCAGCACGCCTTTGCGGCGAGTGACCACACCTGCAGAATTCGCTGATGCCACCCTGTTCTTCGCCTCCACCTGGGCGCGTTCTGTCACCGGGCAGAACCTGGTGGTTGATGGCGGCCTGGTGAAAGGCTGATGAGTAGCAGGCCGTCCAATTCACGGATGATGCACATCAATCTGTTCCTGATGGGCTGCGGTCATCATCGTGCTGCCTGGCGACATCCGCAATCCTCGGTGGAGCAACTGGGCGATATTCGCTACTACGAAGCTCTGGCGCAAGTGGCCGAGCGTGGCAAGCTGGATGCGGTGTTCTTTGCCGACAGTGGTGCTGCAGGCAATGTGTCGGACGGCAGCTGGTGGTATCTGGAACCACTCACCGCCATCGCCGCGATGAGCCGCGCCACCCGAGATATCGGCTTCATCAGCACCGTGTCCAGCACCTTCTACACACCGTTCCATGCCGCTCGCCTGCTGGCTTCGCTGGATCATGTTTCCGGAGGTCGAATTGGCTGGAACGTGGTCACGTCCATGTTCGATGTTGAAGCACGCAATCACGGCTACCAGAGCATGCCGGGGCATGAGGAGCGCTATCGACGGGCCGAAGAGTTCGTGCAGGCGGTGTTGGGCCTGTGGGATTCCTGGGCTGATGATGCGTTGCTGTTTGATCGTCAAGGCCATTACGCGGATCCCGAGAAGGTACGCCCGATCAATCATCAGGGTGAATTCTTTCAGGTCGATGGACCGCTGAATGTTCCGCGTCCCGTGCAAGGGCATCCGGTTCTGTTCCAGGCCGGTGCTTCGGAACAGGGTCGGACACTGGCTGCGCGATATGCCGAAGCCATTTATGCCGTGGCCTACGATCTGCCGGCAGCGCAGAGCTATTATCGGGATATCAAACAGCGGGTGAGCGCTGCTGGCCGCAAGGTTGATGTACCGATCATGCCCGGGCTGGTCACCTATGTGGCAGCAAGCGAAATGGAGGCAAAGGCAAAACAGCGTGAGCTGGATGAATTGCTGCCTACCGATGCGTCCTTGCGTCAATTGGCTCAGTTCATTGACCAGGATTGTGCCGCGTGGGAGCTGGACGCGCCGGTACCACCCTTGCCATCACTGGCAGAATTCAATGGCCCTCAGGGACGCTATAGCACCATACTTCGCATCATCGAAACCGAACAGCCCACGCTGCGTCAGTTGCTGGGCAGGCTCGCTGCGGGCGGTGGTCACTGCACCATGGTGGGTACCCCCGAACAGATAGCCGATCAGATGGAGCACTGGTTTTGCAACGATGGCGCCGACGGTTTCAATCTGATGCCGCCATCCTTGCCCGGGGGTATTGAAGACTTCGTGGAGCAGGTTGTGCCCCTGTTGCAGCAGCGAGGTCTGTTTCGCCGCGACTACGAAGGCACTACCTTGCGCGATCATCTGAAGCTTGCGCGACCCGGTTGCCGCTGAGCCGACGTTCAGCTGAACTTCTGTGCCAGTGTCAAGTTGAATAAAATACAACTATGTTACCAAGCAGGAAAGGTGAATATTTACATGAATGCATCAGAATAGGAACACGAATCTGCGAGGCGTAACGACATAATCAGTTGCAGGATCAAGGCGTGCACAGGAACTCAACCTTGTCTACGGAAGATTCTTCAACTTGAAAATCAACTACAGGATTATCAGCCATGTCGAAAAGTCATCGCCCTCAAGTTCTTCTCACCGCTCTGGCGGCGGCGGTAGGCAGTGCATTGTTCGCTCTGCCTGCCGCTGCAGACATTGATCGATTGCAGTTGATCAATGGTACGGGGCCTGCAGTGGCCCCGGGTTCCTTGCTGAGCCACGGCGTGTTGTTCGATGGTCAGTTCATCTTTGCCGGCAGGAACCTCACCAGTAACGCCAATGCCGAGCTTCACTCGGCATTGCCAACTGATGCCGCCGTCGTTTCGCGTGTCAGCGGAAATACAGAGAGTCCAGTGCTTGGAGTGACTCGAATAGATGAGTTTGCGGGAAGTCTGTTCATCTCGAACGAGTCCGGGCTGGATGTGCTCAATGCGTCCGCAATCTCTACGGCACCGGTGGCTGGGGCATTGGCTAACAGCAGGCAGGCTGTGCAACAGGCGGGCAGTCTCTACCTGTCAAACGACGCTGACAGTTTGATGGTTGTGGATGCCAGCGCTGCAGGCATCACGATGATTACCAACAGCGTGCAAGCTTGCGAGCAGTCCACTCTGGCAACTGCGGGCCAGTCGACGGTCATCTATGTCGATGCAGACGATGTGTTGCAAAAGGTCATCGCGCCATCCACGACACCACAGCCGATATTCCAGGGCGGTGTTGCTCAGACGTTCACGGCGCCATGCAATCTCACCACATTCAACGGCAAGGTCTACTTTGATGCTTATGAGAATGGGGATCAGTTCAGCTTCAATCAGATCTACGTGACGGATGGAACCTCGTCAGGTACCCAGCGTTTGAAGGGGTTCAACATCGAGGGCAATGGCACCTTCGGTCCTGAATTTGTCGAGTTTGGTGGAAAATTGTTGTTCGCAGCGGCAGATCAGGATGATGTCTATGATCTCTGGTCCACTGATGGTACAGAGGCGGGAACCACGCTGCTCGGCATGCTGGGCGCGGGCGCCTACCAGATCGATCTGAGACAGGGTAGAGAATACAAGGGTGAATATTTCTTCACCGTAGCAGACATGCTTTGGCGTACGGACGGCACGGAGGAAGGAACAGTTCAGGTCATGCAGGGTACAAACCCGATTGAACTGTCAGCTGATTATGGTCTGAGCGTCTTTGATACGGAGCTGCATTTCGTTGCCGGTGTCAATGGCACTCGGGGCATCTATCGCATGAACGAACCTTCCGACACACCTGAGAAAATCAGTGGGATCACTCATGCTGTGGTTGCCGTCAACGGTGAACTGGGCGAGAAACTGCTGGTCTCTGCTGATGATGATCTGTTCGTTATGGACAGGGAGCCGGTATTGGCCATCAGCAACTCTCCCGTGGTTGCCG
>CBDUIJ010000257.1:0-8576 GCA_965367215.1 uncultured Granulosicoccus sp. | reverse complement strand
CCTTTCGAGCAGCGAGTGGCGCAAGCCATGGACCTCATCTTCCCTGTGTCTCACAGGAGGGTCAGGCCAGTGGTTGCTTGGCAGAATTGCTCGCCACGGCATGAGAACAGCTTGATCGTATCGACATGTTGGAATGATATGTCGATAAAATCCATTTTTTTCGACATATAGGTGGGAACGTGTCGATCGTATCGACATGTCGGGCCGTTTACAGGCTGATATGTTTAAAAAAGACGAAAATTTAAACATGTCATGGCGTGCCGACGAGCCTTTCAATGAACTGCCGAGACTGCCACCGGCGTTGCAGGTGCTTGAAACCACCGAAACACTCAAAGCCTGTATCGGTGCTCGTGCCTCACTGGCTGAGCTGAAACAAGCTGCCGAGCTGTTACCAAAATCAGAGTCTTCTGATCATTTTGTTGCCCTTGCTCGAAGCCAGAGACAGTTCTGAGATCGAAAATATCCTTACCACCACCGACAAGTTGTTCCAGCATGCCAGTGAGGACAGGGAAGCAGATCCTGCCACCAAAGAGGCGCTACGTTATCGAACGGCGTTGAGACAAGGGTTCGAGCAGCTGGCCGATCGGCCGCTATGCACCCGAACAGCCGTTCAGGTTTGTAGTGAGCTCAAAGGCAGTGAGATGGCAATCCGGCCAGTGCCTGGTACGGTTATCGGCAATCAGAGTACCGGCGAGATTCTCTACACACCGCCGGTCGGCGAGCAGCTGATCCGGGAGTTACTGGCTGATTGGGAACAGTTCATTCATGCCGATGATGGCATTGACCCGTTGATAAAGATGGCCGTTGCGCATTATCAGTTTGAGGCGATACACCCGTTTCATGACGGTAATGGTCGAACCGGTCGCATCCTCAATGTGCTCTATCTCATCGAGCAGGAACTGCTGACGCTCCCCATCCTGTACCTCAGCCGCTATATCGTGCAACACAAGAGCGAGTACTATCGTTTGCTGAACGCTGTGGCCTCCCAAGGGGACTGGCAGCCTTGGCTGCTCTACATCCTCAAGGGCACCGAAGAGGTCTCACGCTGGACTTGTCAGAAAATTGCAGCGATTCGCGGTCTGATGGAAAACACTCATCTGTACGTCAAGAATGAGGTACCCAAAATCTACTCTCACGAGCTTGTACAGCTTATCTTCGAACAGCCCTTATTGCCGCATTCACTATCTGGTGGACGGTGGCGTGGCCAAACGACAGACCGCCTCTACCTATCTCAAGCAATTGGTGGATATCGGTGTGCTTGAAGAGCGGCAGATAGGTCGTGAAAAACTGTTCGTCAACCCGCGCCTGATGCACCTGATGACTGAGGACAGCAATGTCACAGCTCCTTTCGGTCATCAATAAACCATCCTTTTTCGTTCGTCCCGTACCCCATTACCCGATACCTGATTTCAACGAACAATAACGACATCGTGCAGAAGCTGTGGAACCTCTGTGACCTTCAGCGCGACGATGGAATCAACTACAGCGACTATGTGACCGAACTGGTGCTGCTACTGTTCATCAAGATGGTGCACGAGAATACCGAGGCTGAAATTCTCAATCAGCACACCTTGCCGAGGGGTTACCGTTGGACGGATCTGAAGGGCAAATCGAGTATCAATCTGCTCGATGGGTACAAGACCATGCTGCTCGCATTGTCGACCGGCAAGCGGATTGAAATCCAGAAAAGTGACAAGGCCGGTGTGGATGACAAGACGGTTGAAGTCGTTGTCTATTCAGCGACAATCAACGTGAGACAACAGCGTCAAGAAGCAATGGCCTGCAACACCGAACCCAGCTCAATAACCTCACGATCAAGCCAACAGCGGCATGGCCCGCTGCTGGCTTGCCCATGAATCAGCAGTCGAGCGTGTTCTCACGCTCCCACTCTGAAAGCGACTGCGAGTAACGATTCCATTCATCGGTTTTCAAGTTGATATAAGCCTGACTGACCTCATCCCCCAGAGCGCTTTTCAATTCGGTGTTCTCATCAAAGCATCGAATGGCATCCAGTAGATTCAGTGGCAACTGCCGGACATCACCTGCCAGGTGCGACTCGGTGTACATATTGATGTCGAGTCGTTCGCCGGGCTGTGTCTTCTTTCGAATGCCATCAAGTCCGGCCGCAAGAATGCTCGCCATCAGCAGGTAAGGCTTGGCGCTGGTGTCCGGCAGGCTGTGTTCGATGCGGCCTTCATCAGGGATACGAATCATGTGGGTGCGATTGTTGCCGCCGAAGGTAACAGCACTGGGTGACCAGGTAGCCCCCGAGGTCGTGGCGGCTGCGTTGATGCGTTTGTAGGAATTGACGGTGGCATTGCTCAGGGCTGTCATCGATTCACTGTGCTGCATAAGACCACCGATGAAGTGGTAGCCCATCTCGGAGAGCCCCAGCTCTCCACTCGGGTCACTGAACAGATTGGTCTTGCCATCCGGTGACCACATGGAGGCATGCACATGGCAACCATTGCCGGTCAGGTGAGTGAATGGCTTGGGCATGAAGGTGGCACGCAGTCCGTGTTTTTCAGCGATGGATTTGACCATGAACTTGAAGAACGCCAGCTGATCCGCTGTGGTCAATGCATCATTGAAATCCCAGTTGATCTCGAACTGCCCATTGGCGTCTTCGTGATCATTCTGATACGGGTTCCAGCCCAGCTGTGTCATGGCCAGGCTGATCTCACCGATGACCTCGATGCGTCGCATGATGGCAGACTGGTCGTAGCATGGCTTCATCTGCGTATCGCGTTCGTCAGAGATGTCACTGCCGTCGGCCGAGATGATATGGAACTCCGGCTCGACCCCGGTCTTCATCAGCATGCCTTCTGCAAGAGACTCGGCTTGCAGTTTCTTCAGTACATTGCGAGGCGCCTGCCCGACAAGCTCGCCATCCATCCAGCATTCGCCGGCCAGCCAGGCAATATCAGGCTTCCAGGGGAGCTGAATCAGCGAGTCGGTATCAGGCGTTACCAGCATGTCGGGGTGGGCGGGCGTATAGTCCAGCCAGCTGGCGAAAGGGGCAAAGCCGGCCCCGTTCTTCTGGATTCGGCTGGCAGCACCCGCAGGTACCAGCTTGGCGCGTTGGGTGCCTGCCAGGTCAGTAAAGTTGAACAGGAAGAATCGTATCCCGTTTTTTTCAGCGTAGTCTGTCAGATCGAGTGTCATGCCGTTCAGTTACCTGTTGCTATTTGACTGTGTAGTGAATGAGTCTCGCGATATGGCACTCGGCTGACCTGCCTGACCCGGACTATTCAGGAATAATCCGGGCTAGAAGGGCGTTTGTCCGGGTACCCATGAGGTACCCGCCAAGGGCACTTTGGCCATGGCTGCGGCCTCCACCGTCAGTGCGCACAGATCTTCCGGTTCCAGATTGTGCAGATGGTTCTTGCCACAGGCTCGCGCGATGGTCTGAGCTTCGAGTGTCATGACTTGCAGGTAATTGGAGAGTCGGCGGCCGGCAGCCACCGGGTCCAGTCGTTCTGCCAGTTCCGGCTCCTGTGTGGTGATTCCTGCAGGGTCATGCCCGAGGTGCCAGGAGTCGTAGGCACCTGCTGTAGTGCCAAGCTTGTTGTATTCGTCTTCGTACATCGGGTCGTTGTCACCCATGGCAATCAGCGCTGCGGTGCCGATGGAGACGGCATCGGCGCCAAGCGCCATGGCCTTGGCAACATCGGCCCCGTTGCGGATCCCGCCGGACACGATCAACTGTACCTTGCGGTGCATGTCCAGATCCTGCAGTGCCTGGACAGCCGGACGTATACAGGCAAGGGTGGGTTGCCCGACGTGTTCGATGAAGACATTCTGGGTGGCCGCTGTGCCTCCCTGCATGCCATCGACCACGATGACGTCCGCACCGGCCTTCACGGCCAGCGCCGTATCGTAATAAGGTCTGGAGCCGCCAACCTTGATGTAGATCGGCTTTTCCCAGTTCGTGATTTCACGCAGTTCGAGAATCTTGATTTCCAGATCGTCCGGCCCTGTCCAGTCCGGGTGTCGACAGGCTGAACGCTGGTCTATGCCCTTGGGCAGACTGCGCATGCTGGCGACGCGATCATTGATCTTCTGTCCCATCAGCATGCCGCCGCCACCGGGTTTGGCACCCTGGCCGACCACGACTTCAATGGCATCCGCCTTGCGCAGATCGTCCGGATTCATGCCGTAGCGAGAGGGCAGGTATTGATAGACCAGCAACTTCGAATGACCTCGTTCTTCGACAGTCATGCCACCATCACCGGTGGTGGTGGAGGTGCCGGCGGCATTGGCGCCGCGGCCCAGTGCTTCCTTGGCCTGGCCTGACAATGAACCGAAGCTCATGCCGGCAATGGTGATGGGGATCTTCAGTTCCAGCGGTTTGCTGGCATGTCGACTGCCGAGCACGACATCGGTGCCACAGCGCTCTCGGTAGCCTTCCAGCGGGTAGCGCGAAATGGAGGCTCCCAGGAACAGCAAGTCGTCGAAATGTGGCAGTACGCGTTTGGCACCGCCGCCGCGTATGTCATAGATACCGGTACTGGCCGCTCTGCGAATCTCCGACATGGTGTAGGCGTCGAAGGTTGCGGACTGTCGCGGTGTCACGCGTGGAATGTTCTCGTCCATTATTGTTTGCCTGTTGACCCGGTTGTTGTGTCGGGAGGTATTCAGAAGTGGTCTGGATTCAGCAGACTTGTCGCTGTGTCTATCGTGCGACAAGCGGCTTCAGGAGCTGACGGTTTCAGTATTCGCCGGCGTGATCAACATCGAAGTTGTACAGCTTGCGGGCCGAACCATAGCGACGAAAACGTTTGACGTCCTGATCCATGCCGGCGCGTGCCAAGAGCTCTGTCAGGGTTTTCTGATGCTCCGGCGTCATTTCCTTTTCGATGCAGTCAGCACCAAGGCTCTCGACGTCGCCTGCCACGTAGAGAATGGCTTCATAGATCGAGTCACCCAGTGCCTCGCCGGCATCGCCGCAAATGACCATATGACCCACTTGCGCCATGAATCCGGACATATGGCCCACGGAACCGCCAACCACGATGTCGATTCCCTTCATGGAAATACCACAGCGTGACGAAGCATCACCGTCGATCACCAGCAAGCCGCCATGACCGGTAGCCCCCGCTGACTGGCTGGCATTGCCGGTGACTCGCACCATGCCGCTCATCATGTTTTCTGCAACTCCGACACCTGCATGACCCTTGATGGTCACATCAGCCTTCTGGTTCATGCCTGCGCAATAGAAGCCGGCATTACCCTCGATAGTGACAGACAATTCGGAATTCAGACCACAGGCAATGGCGTGTTGACCCATCGGGTTGGTCACCGCCCATTCCTTTCCATCACTATCCGGTACGGCATTCTGCAGAGTGCTGTTGACCTTCCTGAGACCTTCTGCCTTGAGATCAAGCTGCTTCATCAGGCGGCTCCCACTGTCATGTGTTCAGCATCGTTGACACTCAGGCCTTCCAGGGTTTCGGCGCCCCAGGCGTAGACCGTGGCGGGGCGAGGTTCCCAGATGCGGGCTTTCTCGGCTCCAGGCAATGTGGCAATGGCGCGGTACTCGGTAGCCATGGCGACCCAGTCATCGGTTTCTGCCAGAACAGCGTGCTTGCAGGCGATGGGGTCTCTCAGTACGGCAAAGCCGTTGCTGGTACCGATGCAGAAGGTGTAGAAACCGTCCAGATCATCCAGTGCCTGTTCAAGAGCGTCTTTCAGAGAGACACCTTGCTGCAGCTTCCAGGTGAGGTACGCTGCCGCGACCTCCGAATCGTTTTCGGTACTGAAGCTGACACCCTTGCGCTTCAGCTCCTCACGCAATCGGTTGTGATTGGACAATGAGCCATTGTGTACCAGACATAGGTCAGCGCCAGTAGCGAAAGGGTGGGAACCTGCCGTGGTAACAGCACTCTCAGTTGCCATGCGGGTATGACCGATCATGTGTCGTCCTTGTGCACTCTCCAGATCAAAGCGCGCATAGACATCTTCCGGCAAGCCGGTTTCCTTGAAGATCTCGACACTGTTACCACGCCCCACCACGCGCACATCGGCAGCGTTCTGTGCCAGCCAGTTCTGCACGGCCTGTTCCTCACCGTCGGTGACGAGAATGGCATGGGTGTCCCTGTGAGTGATTGTCGTGGAGCAAGACAGTCCCCGATCCAGCGAATCCGCCAGCGCGCTCCAGTCGTGTTCCGAGGAATCGTGAGCCAGTGAGAACTTGATCTGGCCTTCAGCCACCGGGTTGCGATAGATCGCCACACCGGCTGAATCCGGCCCTCGGCTGGTCATCTCGATGAGCATGGGTTTGAACAAGGCGCCCAGTTGAGGGTAGAGCGCCTCGTTCTTCAGATACAAGCCAACTATTCCGCACATGATTCCATAAAGCCTGGGTCAGACAGTTGCGATGACAGTAGCACCGACTTGAGTAAGTTTCAACAGGAGAAAACTATATTCCTGTCAATAAAATAAAGTTCAGTGCCTTCTTTCAGCGACAGCGTGATGTTTTCGTACTTCGTTCGGATAAGAGGCTGACGGATTTGTTGTTGTTAATGTATTCAATATTTGATCAAATAATACCTATATATATTGCTATATGACCAATATATGGTATTGTTTGATCAAATCTGGTTCAAGACGATCAAATGCGCCCCAAAATAGACGTCGCAGAATGCATCCGTACGGATATCGTTGCTGGTCATCTGGCCTTCGGCGCCCGTGTCACGATTGATCAGCTGGCGACGCGATACAAATTGAGTCACATGCCGATACGTGAAGCGCTGAGGCAATTGGCGGGCGAAGGCCTCGTGGTGCTGGAGCCCAACAAAGGTGCCACCGTACGTGACGTCAATACCGAGTTTGTCAGTCAGATCATGGATCTGCGGGTTGGTATCGAATCGCATCTGACGCGTCGAGCAGCACGCAGGGCAACGCCCGACGATATTGTCCGTCTGCGTGACATAGAAGACGAGTTGGAAAGGGCAATAGAGCGCAAAGCCTACGATGAAGTGCTCGCACACAATCAGCGGTTTCACAGCTTGATCAACGCCGTTGCTGACAGTGTGGATGGGGCCAATATGGTCGATCGTCACTGGATGTTGATCATGGCGCTGTGGCGGGTACATGGTCACAGCGATGAACGCTTCGCCGGTGTGGCAAGTGATCATCAGCACTTGATCATGGCCTTGGAGTCAGGTGATGAGATGGGCGCCGAGATGTTGATGGGCGCCCATGTCATGAAATCCAAGCAGGTATTGATCAAGCGAATGCTCAGCGCAGATGCACCTGCCATGGAACCCGGAACAGCAAGAGACTAGACCATGCATCCACCAAGCAAGACAGAACGCATTCGGCAGGTTGAGGTGATGAGTGCTCCGGTGTCGGCCAAGAGTTGCTGGATCTTCATCACGGTCATAACCGAATCCGGTGTGGTCGGAGTTGGCGAGGGTACGCTGGAAAAGCACACGTCCAGCCTCTGTGATACCGCCCGATATCTCGGTAAAACTCTGATCGGGCAGGATCTCTTGGCAGCATACGCTCAGTGCATGGGGACTCTGCCTGGCAATATCGTGGAGGCCACCTGTCGCTCTGCCATGGCCGGTGCGCTGCTGGATGCCAGTGCCCGCCTTCATGGGGTCTCACTGGCGCAGGCACTGGGAGATGTTCAGCGTGATGTGGTTGATGTCTATGCCAATATCAACCGTCGCACCGTCGATCGGAGTGCGAGCTCACACGCCAACAGTGCCAGAGATGCGCTTCGGGCAGGGCATCGAGCCTTCAAGATAGCGCCGTTTGATGAAGTGACTCCTGAACTCGATTCCGCGCAATTTGCGGTAGCCTTGCAGACTGGTTTGGGTCGCATCGAGGCCATCAGAGAGGCCATCGGATTCGAGCCTGATCTGATGGTCGATTGTCACTGGCGTTTTTCTCCGGCAAGGCTGGATACGCTGGTCGCTGCATTGGCAGACCTGAAACTGCACTGGCTGGAATGCCCGGTTGTGGAGTCCCCGGAAAACATGCAGGTACTCGTGTCATGTCGAGAGCTGTGTCATCGGCACGGCATGTTGCTGGCCGGTGCTGAAACTGCCTGCGACTATTCCGAGTTGTTGCCATTCATCGAGTCGCAGGCCTATGACGTGCTGATGCCGGACATCAGGCATATCGGCGGCCCTGAAGCCCTGTTGATGTGCAGTAGCCGTTTTGCAGAACAGCAGGTGCGGTTCTCGCCGCACAACCCGGTTGGTCCGGTTGCGGCTGCAGCCTCCCTGCACGTTTGTGCCGTATCCCATGAGGCGCCACGACTTGAAATGCAGTTTGATGAAAGCCCGTATTTCGATTCAGTGATACGTCCTTCCCTGGGTGCCGTCATCGACGGCAAGTTGCGGGTGCCGAAGGGGCCAGGCCTGGGAATCGAGATTGACAAACAGGTCGTTGAATCAGTCGCTCAGGCAGAGCGGTTTGTCTGTCGCTGACTCGTTATCGCAGGACCTGCAGCACCGTAGTTCGATCGTAAAAAGCCTGTCGCAGAGACGACAATTTCTTGAATCGGAGGAGACACCATGTTTCGTAAATCATTGATGGCGGCACTGACCGCCTCCCTGTTA
>CBDUIJ010000256.1:0-8576 GCA_965367215.1 uncultured Granulosicoccus sp. | reverse complement strand
CTGACCCCGTCCTACGATGACCCGGAAGCAAGCAGGGTGTATAAACCGGGATAGCCTCAGGTTCAAACCGGGGCTGCGCATGACATGGACGGACATGCCGTTGGTTGAGTCATGAACAGCCCCGCCGGACCTCATCTCTGCCAGGAGCACGCATACCATGATGGCAAGCCTGATTTCTCCGACCGTGCCGTTCGATGTCGATGGCGTTCATCACGGCTTTCTCAGACTGCCGTTCAGTCGAGATGATTCGGCCTGGGGCAATGTGATGATTCCCATCAGTGTCGTGCGCCATGGTGAAGGGCCGGTTGCGCTACTCACCGGTGCCAACCACGGCGACGAATACGAAGGGCCCATCGTGCTGCATGAGCTGGCCTCCTCGCTCGACCCGGCAGACATTCGTGGCACGGTCATCATCGTTCCCGCCTTCAATTACCCGGCCTTTCGTGCCGGCACCCGCACCTCGCCCATCGACAAGGGCAACATGAATCGCCTGTTTCCCGGCAAGCCCGATGGCACCGTGTCCGAAAAGGTGGCCGACTACTTTCAGCGCACCCTGATTCCCATGGCCGATGTCGTACTGGACTTTCATTCCGGCGGCAAGACACTCGACTTCGTGCCCTTTGCCTGTGCCCATTCACTGGCGGACCCGGAGCAGGAAGCAGCCTGCATGGCCGCCATGCAGGCCTTCAATGCGCCCTACTCCATGAAGCTGCTGGAAATCGACAATGTCGGCATGTACGACACGGCGGTGGAAGAGGCAGGCAAGGTGTTCGTCTCCACCGAGCTCGGTGGTGGTGGCACCGCCACGGCGCGTTCCGTAGGCATTGCCAGAAAAGGCGTGAGCAATTTTCTCAAGCACGCCGGCATACTCAGCGGCGAACCGGAGCTGCTGACCAGCATTCAACTGGACATGCCCGATGGTGATTGTTATGTGTTCAGTGAGCATGATGGCCTGCTCGAACCCACGGTCGATCTGGGCGAGCGCGTCAACGAGGGCGATCTGCTGGCCAGGGTCTGGTCCATCCAGCGCAACGGTCAGCCACCGGTCGACTACTTCGCCCGGCGCAGCGGCATTCTGAGCGCCCGTCATTTTCCGGGGTTGGTACAGACCGGCGATTGCGTGGCAGTGGTTGCGGTCGTTGTCGACGACCTGTTCGACCAGTGAGCCTGAACGGCCATGCGAAATATCACCTGTGAATTTCTTGACAAGACCTGTGACTGAACGGATAGTGGTGCGGCGCATGTAGGCAGTTCCTGAGGCTGGCAAGTCTAGTCAGTGCTTACTGTCGCAGCGAGGAACAGCAGAGTACAAAAACCACCTCGGTGGAATTCTCATGCACCACACAGGAGTCTCGATACGATGAAACGAGCCAGTACTTGGGTAGCAGGCGCGCTGCTACTGGGGGCAACAACCGTTGCCCAGGCACAGGACAAGACCTTCTTCTGGGTATCACACGGCTCACCAGCCGACCCGGTATGGACCTACTTTCTCGACGGCGCCAAACAATGGGGCGAGGACACCGGCAACGACGTCAAGACCTCTTTCCACAGCGGCGATGTCCCCTCACACCAGGAAGCCATTCGTGCGGCCATCGCCTCCGGCGCTGATGGCGTTGTGACCAGCAGCCCCGATCCGGGCAGTCTGGTGGAGGTGGCCAAGGAGGCCAATGAGGCCGGCATCCCCATCATCAACATGAACACGCCAGACCCCTCTGCCAGCTTCGATGCCTATGTCGGCGGCGATCTGGTGGTCTATGGCACCAGCTGGGCGCAGTACCTGGTGGACAACGAACTGGTGAAATCCGGTGACTTTGTCTGGATGCCGGTTGAAGTACCCGGAGCCACCTATGGCGTGCAGGAAGAAGAAGGCATTGCCTCGGTATTCGAACCACTGGACATCACCTGGGAAGTCACCGATGCAACCCTGGACCAGGGCGAGATCATCACCCGCATGTCCGACTACCTCACCGCGAATGCCTCGAAGGTGGATGCCATCATCGGTCTGGGGGATCTGGTCACCGGCAGCATCAAGCGGGTGTTCGACCAGGTGGGCCTCAAACCGGGCGATATTCCGGTGGTCGGCTGGGGCAACTCGCTCGATACCACGCAGGAAGTGCTGTCCGGTTATGTGAATGCTGCGCAGTGGCAGGACCCACAGGCCACCAGCTATATCGCCCTGTCGATAGCCGCCATGGCAAGCAGCGGCATTCCTCCCGGCTTCGATGTCATCACCGGCGCACTGTATGAAAAGGATACGGCGCAGATCTACGATGATGTGCTCAGCGGCAAATAAGCCGGTTTTACCGTAGTTGCAATTGCTTCATCGTACTACCGTGTCGTGACCTTGCGAGCCTCCTTCATTGGCCGACGGTCACGGCACTTCCCGTGTCTTGTACGCGAAGATACCCACCAGGAAACCCATCTGTGAAGAAACTGCTGATTCGCCCTGAAGCCGGGCCGGCGGCATTACTGCTGCTGTTGATTATCGCCTTTACTTCCATCAACCCGAACTTTCTGTCGGTACTGAATATCAGCAATACACTGGCATTCACGGTAGAACTCGGCCTGATCGCACTGGCCATGACGCTGTTGATGACAGCGGGTGAATTCGACTTGTCCGTCGGTTCGGTCTTCGGCCTGACACCGGTGATCATGTGGACCTTCTTCAACAGTGAGATACTGCCGCTGGAACTGGCATTTTTCGCAGCTCTTGCCATTGCCTTGTGCATCGGCCTGGTCAACGGCTGGTTTGTCACGCAATTGAAGATTCCCTCGTTTCTGGTGACCCTGGGCATGCTGCTCATCGCCAGAGGGTCAGCCCTGTATATTACCGACGGGTTTCCGCAACGTACCTGGAATGCCAGTGAAGAGTGGTTGTCTGCAATCCTGGTGGGTGACTTCTATATCGGCCCTTTCCGGGTCTACATGTCACTGTTCTGGTTCATTCTGGCCGCAGTGCTGTTGCACTTCATTCTGAACGGCACGCGCGTCGGCAACTGGATTCAGGCCTCGGGTGGCAATCCCGGTGCTGCCAGTGCACGCGGCGTCAACGTCACCTGGACAAAGATCAAACTGTTCATGCTCAGCTCCGGCATGGCAGGCCTGGCAGGCGTCATCAGCTCCATCCGCACCTCGGCTGCCAATCCCAATAGCGGCACTGGCTACGAACTGGAAGTCATCGCCATGGTGGTCATCGGTGGCACGGCCTTGATGGGCGGGCGCGGTACCATCATCGGCACCGTCATCGGCATCTTCATCCTGCGCATGATGCGCAACGGCATCGTCATGATCGGCGTGCCGGGTCTGGCATACAACATCTTCATAGGCGCCATCATCCTCGGCATGATGGCCCTGCACTCGGGGCTGGAACGCCGCCGACAGGCCGGAGTCTGAGCCATGGCCGAAGAACTCATCAGAATGCGGGACATCACCAAGTACTACGGCCGTGTCCGCGCCCTGGAAAACACCAATCTGACCGTTCGCCGTGGTGAAGTCGTCGGTCTGCTGGGCGACAACGGCGCCGGCAAATCCACCCTCATCAAGGTGCTGTCGGGGGCGGTGCCTGCCAGCAGCGGCGAAATTCATGTCAACGGCAAGAAGGTCTCCATCCGCAACACCAACGATGCCATCGACAATGGCATCGAGACCATCTATCAGGATTCTGCACTGGTGACACAGCTCTCCATCGCCCGGAACCTGTTTCTGGGACGTGAACCGATCAAGGGATCCGAGTTCTTCGGCCGACTCGACATGGAAAAGATGGAGTCTGTTGCCAGCACCCTGCTCAAGGAGGTGGGCATTTCCAAGGACATTCCCCCATCCACCCCTATCGGCTCCCTGTCCGGTGGTGAGCGTCAGGCTGTGGCCATTGCCCGAGCGATGCATTTCGACAGCGATCTGATCATCCTGGATGAGCCCACCAACAATCTTGGCGTCGCTGAAACGCAAGGGGTACTGCAGTTCGTCAGGAATGCGCGTGACTCAGGCCACTCCTGTATTTTCATCGCCCACAATATCCACCATGTCTTTCAGGTGGTGGACCGTATCGTGGTCATGCGCCGCGGCAAGGTGGTGGCCGATGACATCGACCCGCGCAATACCACGGTGGACGCCGTGGAACGCATCATCACGGGCATGGATGAAGTCATGTCCTGACTGACAACTTCGTGACAGGCCCGGGATAAGTCCATGACATGCCCGCGCCTGTCTACTGACTATCGGCACAAACGAAACCGATATCAGGCAGGCTCGAGTCCGGAAGGACGTCCGATCTTGCGCTGATACATGTCCAGATCGGCCATCTTGATCAGCGTCTCCACATCGTAGCCATCGTCGGGGCATATGGCCAGGCCGATGGTACCGCCCTGCTTCAGCTCCCAGGTATCAGCATCTTCCTGCCCTGGCGATTGCAGCGGCAACTTCAGCGCCACTTCAAGTCGATCACGACTCTGACTGGCATCCGCCCTGCTGGAGACCTCGTCGAGCAGAACCAGAAATTCATCACCCCCATAACGTGCGGCCAGTCCGCCCTGCTCCAGATTGTCACTCAGGCGGCGCGCAAACTCGATCAGCACACGATCACCGACCTCATGCCCCCAACGGTCATTGATGGCCTTGAAGCCGTTCAGATCGACAAAGAGCACGGCAAAGGGATGGCTGTCACCACGCCGCCGATGCTCGATGATCCGGTCTTCGATGCGCCGCACCACGGCTTCCCGATTCGGAATGCCGGTCAATCGGTCTGTCAGCAGACGCTTCTGCATCGTGGCAATGGCTCTGGCCAACTCCCCGATTTCGTCTTTCCGGTATGAGGGCATGCTCAGATCCATAACGCCGTCACCCACGGACTTGGTCACGCGAGCCAGACGCCTCAGGTCTCTGGTGATGAGGTTGAGCACGATGAACCCGATGACGGCAATCAGCACGCTGGCAAGCAATCCCAACAAGGCCGTGCGCCTGACATTGCGGGTGACCTCGAACATGAAGTCGCTTCTGGGCACGGCCACGGCGATGATCCAGTCCAGCCCCGCGGCATCCTGCAGGCGGTAGTAGCCAGTCTGCACGATCTCGCCATCCGGTCCTTCAAAGGAACTGGTCAGGGGCCCACTCGTGTTATCAGGGTTTACCGTCAGATCACGCACGGAACGGTAGGTGGCGGCAATCAAGGGGTCCGTACTCTGCATGACATTGAGGCGAGTGTTGTCATCACCGACGCCCTTGCGTATGTGAGGTCCCCGCGACGTTGCGATCATGTTGCCATCGGGCTCGACAATGAAGGCAAAACCGTTGGGTGTCAGTGGCAGTCCCTTGAGGAATTCGTTCAGCAGTTGCAGCGACAGATCTGTCGCCACCACACCTTCGAATTCGCCAGCCGCGTTGTTGACCCGGCGCGCACGCGTACTGACCAGCTGCAAGGTCTTGAAGTCGATGTAGATTGCTGTCCAGGTCTGATTTCTGGTCCCCTGCCCTGCCTTGTACCAGGGGCGATCGCGGGGTTCGAAGATGCGCTGTTCCTGAACGGCCTGTCCCAACTCACCATTGATGCGTGAGTACTGGTAAATGGAGCGCGGGGAATCACCGTCGGATCGCAAACGCAATTCGGCTTCGGTCTCCGAGAAACGGTAGATACCGAAGAATTGCCCATGACGATCACCGTAGTAGGCGTAATTGTTGGGATCGCGATGAATCGAGGTGGCCAGCCAGAAGCGCGTTCGCAACACGTCTATTTCATCGGCCACGGATACCGGAGGCGGTACATCGGCCGGGAAGGCTGTTTCCAGCACGGCTTCCGAGCCGGCGACATGCTTGTCCACTGCCTGCGAGATACGGCTGACGGTTTCGTTCAGTACGTAATTGGACAGCGTATCAACGGCGTTCCGACCCGCCGAGTAGGACAGCAAGCCAATGACTGCGGCAGTGACGATGACCAGAATCACATAAGGCAGGGTAAGCATTTGCCGTAATGAGGCATCGGATATCCGTAACATATTGGCCTGGACCTGCTGGACGAATGGCTGAGCTCCAAACAGCGTGGCACGCCAACGATGTTCACGCCTGCCTGGAGAGACACGCGAAGTTCAGAAACATCGGCAAACGACGCGACTCCTTCAACTCGATTGTAGTCCAGATAGTAAAAAGCGCCAGTCACATTCTTTCAGCGATGAAATTTACCGTACGAACGGTATAAACAAGGCGACGTTCAGCCATGGCAAGTGCAGCCTCCGGGGCACATCATCTCCTCATCGACAACGAACCCGAAGAGTGAGTCACATGAGCAAGATCGAAATCTACACCAAAGCCTGGTGTCCCTTCTGCACCCGCGCCAAGGCACTGCTTCGTTCGCGGGGTCTGGAATTCATTGAATACGAGATTTCTGCAGACGCCGACAAGGCCCGGGAAATGCGCGAGCGCAGTCACGGCACGACCGTGCCGCAGATCTTCATTGATGATCGACTGGTCGGTGGCAGTGATGACCTGTTGGCAGCCCATGCCTCGGGCTACCTGGATCAACTGCTGACCGAGGATCCGACTACCGTCATTATCTGACGGCGTGTCGGCGGAGAGCTGGCCTGGAGCAGGTCAGCTTTCTGCGTTGGCGGCCATTTCACGTTCGATGCGCTGACGAATGATGTCGTCCTCCACGCTGGACAACAGTCTGTCACGCTTGTCTTCCCAGCCGGCCCGATCCAGCAGCAAGATGAGCGGCTGCAGAGCACTGGCCTTGAAGAAGGGGTCGGTAATGCCACTGGCTGTTTTCATGCAGCTGTTGATGATGTGCTTGAACTGGCCGCGCTCGTAGTCGTCATCGAGTTGCTCGAGATAGAATTCGGCATAGTGGCAGCGCGCCATGACCAGCTGCACACGCTTGGCCTCCTCGATATTCATCTCGGGTTCGACGCCCGGCATGTCCAGCAGTTCGCCGTCCAGATCGGCAGCGTCGCTGGCCACGGGGTTGACAGCCGTTCTGCTGCCGACTGCTGCCTGGGCTTTCAGCGCCGGGTTCGAGGCCGCTGCGACGGGCGCCTCACTCTGCGCCTGCAGAACATGCTCGAACTTCTGATACTGCTTCAGTTTACTGGCCAGCCAGATAATGGCGAAAGCCTCGACAACCACGATGAAAATCAGTAAACCGTTACCCATAGCCCAATCCAGTATTAATCCATGACAAGCTGATGACGAGCTGCGTCAGCAGACCGCCACAGTGTACGTCCATTGCACGCGAATCGCATCCCTGCGATGACGCTTCATCGGAAAAATGCCCGGGGAACTGTGCAAGCGAGTGCCTTGATCGGCACTCGCGGTCAGATTCGTCGACTGATTACAAGGTCGAACGTCAGCCTTTCAGACGTTCGTTCTGCGGGAACATGAAACGCAGGGACTCGGCGTCCATTTCCTTCTTGAATTCATGCTGCTGGCTCAGTTCCAGCACCTGCTTGACGGCCGGACGGGCATCGACAGCATCCAGCACGCGCTTGATGTTGGGGTACTGTTCCCAGGGGTTATCGTTACCCAGCACGTAAGGCATCATGCGGACCCAACCCCAGAACGCCATGTCGACAATGCTGTAATCATCACCGAGCATCCAGTTGTGAGTGGCGAGGTGACTGTCCAGTACGGCGTAATGACGGTGCGCTTCGAAGTCATAACGGTTCAGCGCATACTCCTTGGGCTCGGGTGCGGCATGCCGGAAATGCACTGACTGGCCAGAGAACGGGCCCAGACCACTGGCGATGAACATCAGCCACGACAGCATCTGTCCACGCGCCGCATGCTCTTCGACACCCGGCGTGAATTTGCCGGTCTTGTCAGCCAGATACAGCAGAATGGCATTGCTGTCGAATACCGTGGCATCACCGTCCTGGATGACCGGCACCTTGGCATTCGGATTCAGCTTCACGAAGTCATCGCTGAACTGATCGCCCTTGCGGGTATCAACAGGGATGGCGTCAAAGTTCAGCCCGCTCTCGAACAGAAAGAGAGCAACCTTCAAGGGGTTTGGAGCAGGACTGTAGTAGAACTTGATCATGGGCAAGCAATCTGGCCGGTTTGAGAAGTAGTCAATGGACTGCGATCATACCGGATGGTTCCGGCAAGGCCCTTGAAGCCGACGATATCGGTTGGTCAGCCGCCCGGTACTCAGGCAGCTGACCGCGTCACAACCGGTATTACTTCTGCAGACGATTTCCGCGAAAGTTCATGTCCATACCCGATTGTCCGGCGATGCGCTTGCGACCGGACTCCTTGGCAGAAGGCATCGGCAGGTCATTGACTGCCAGGACATTGATGGCATAGGCCGCAGCATCGGCCATCTCGTCCAATCCCTGGTCACTGATGTTTTCAATGGTGTCACAGGCCGCGTGATAACAGGCGTCATAGGCTTCACCTGCCACCCCGCCGAAGATGCCCGCCTCCTCTTCAGTCTTCACACCTTCAGCACCAGTGAACAGACCACCGGCGGGTATGCCGTACTGGATGAACGGACCGTAGTCGGACCGACCATCGAAGGCTGTCGGTGCCGTGGCCAGCCCCTGCTCCATGAAATAGTCGTTGAACAGCCACTCGATGAAGGCCGAGCC
>CBDUIJ010000255.1:0-8713 GCA_965367215.1 uncultured Granulosicoccus sp. | reverse complement strand
TCGGGGATGTGCAGATTGACTGGGGAGCCGTGATGGCAGGCTCGGTGGTGGCGACGCTGCCGACCCTGTTGCTGTTTCTTCCATTGCAGAAGAAGCTGGTGGCCGGTCTGACTTCGGGGGCAGTGAAGTAATAATCGCATTCTGCGCCACCACCGTCATGGCGGTGGCGCAGAACCTTGCTACTGTCGGACCATGGAATCAAGCAGGCTTTGCAGCCTCGGCTCGGTCTTCACGCAAGGACTGCCGCAAACCGATGAACAGGCTGACACACAACACCAGCAGCACAATGGTGAACGGAAAGCCGGTAGACACTGCCATGGCCTGTAGCGCCGTCAATGCTTCCGAGCCACCGACCAGCAACAGGGTGGCAGCCACGACGCCTTCAAAGGTGCACCAGAACACCCGTTGAGCAGCAGGGGCATCTGTCTTGCCACCGGCTGTGATGGTATCGATGACCAATGATCCGGAGTCGGATGAGGTCACGAAGAACACCAGTACCAGAACGATACCCAGCATGGATGTGAACGTTGCCAGCGGCAGATGCTGCAGCATCACGAACAGCTTGAGCTCCAACGCGGCATCCTTGACCGGAGCTGCAGCATCGGCGACCACCTGAGCAATGGCGGTTCCGCCAAAAGCACCCATCCACATCACGCAGACGAAGGTAGGGATGATCAATACGCAGAGGATGAACTCGCGAACCGTACGACCACGGGATACGCGGGCGATGAACATGCCGACGAAGGGTGACCAGGAAATCCACCACGCCCAGTAGAAGGCAGTCCAGCCTTGCGAGAAGTTGGTGTCTTCACGGCCGAACGGCATGGAAAGTGGAATCAGGTTCTTGACGTAGGCAGCACCACCAGAAACCGTTGTGCTGAATATCTCGGCGGTCGGGCCGACGATAATGACGAACAGCAGTAGCAAGCCTGCCAGTGCGATATTGATCTCGGAGAGAATCTTGACGCCGCCATCCAGGCCACGCAACACGGAAATCAGCGCCAGAATGGTAATGACGGCAATCAGGACAACCTTGGCGACACTACCGGTGCCCCAGCCAAACAGGAAGTTGAGTCCTGCCAGTGCCTGTTCGGTACCAAAGCCCAGTGAGGTTGCCAGACCAAACAACGTGGCAAACACCGCAACGATATCGATGGTATGTCCCCACCAGCCCCAGATGCGCTCACCCAGAATCGGATAGAAGGCAGAGCGTAGTGTCAGTGGCAAACCACGGTTGTAGGTAAAGAAAGCCAGCGCCAGGGCCAGTACAGCGTAGATGGCCCAGGGGTGCAGAGCCCAGTGAAAGATGGTGGCAGACATGCCCAGATCACGCGCAGCGATAGCATCGCCAGCAGCCCCACCCAGTGGTGCCCAGTCGGTTCGTGCCGCGCCTTCAACCGCTGTACCACCCATGGAGGAGGCAAAGTGCGACATGGGTTCGGAGACGCCGAAGAACATGAGGCCGATGCCCATGCCGGCAGCGAACAACATGGCAAACCAGCCCATGTAGCTGTAGTCCGGTGTGGCATCCTTACCACCCAGTCGGACATTGCCGAGCGGGGTGACCAGCAACATCAGACAGAACAGTACGAAGATGTTGGCTGCACTGAGGAAGAACCAGTCGAAGGTCGAGGTCAGAAAGGGGCGTAACCAACCGAAGAATTCAGTGGCTTGCGTTTGAAAGGCCAGGGTAATGAAAACGAAGATCATCACGGCCAGGGCAGAAATCGGAAATACCGGGTTGTGAATCTCCAGCCCGAACGGACTGATATTGTCCTGGCCGATTTCAAAGTCGGTATCTATCGGGTGAGGAGCGTTCTCCATATGGGAATCTGGAGAATCCTCTGGAGGAGGGGCAACACGTTCAGTCATACGAAGTTGTCCTGTTCATGTGAATGTATCGGTGGCGGCTCAAGCTGGAGTTGGCTTGAACTGAAGAATGCGGCGCGGTCTTGAATGATTTACAGGGATGGAGGCAGTAGTGCCTGTGCGCCATCGGAACTACTGGTTGCAGGAAACCGTGAAAGGCGGGTGCGTCAGCAACGGGAACGACCGGCAGTCGCTCAAGTCCGAGCGGGCAGTCTACTCCAGATCGCTCGGCACTTCCAGACAGCCCGGGACTAGTACAAGTCGGGACATCAGGCAACAATCGCTGATCATTCGCCATCGGCGACGATGTGCAATTCGGAGCATTCGATGTTGTTCGCTCGTTCATGTCAGACGTTGCATGTCCTGAAGCAGCAGGCTATGACGCCTTTACCTCAGAGTAACAGTGACGCCCCGAGTCGCCGTCTGTTCATGTACTTGTTGCCGTCTGGTGAATGCTGGTGGGCGCAGATTGGACAGCTTCAGGATCAATTCACATGAACGGATGTCACGGCCGAGCGCGGATTCAGGCGGCAATCATGTAAATCATGCCCCATGGTGTGGCAGGCTCAGTCCCTGGCGACACCACTATCTCTGAGTGTTTCGACGACAAACCTGCCTGTGAGAGTCACGTGGTCGTGCATGATCTGCGCAGACTTTTCGATCTCGTCGTCCTTTATCGCAACAATCAGCTCCCGGTGGGCCGCCATGGCGACATCCAGTTTTTGCTGGTCGAAACGTGGGGCCAGATAACGTCCCCGCTGCGAACGATTACTGAGACTCTGGTGGGTGCTCTGCAGAACATCATGCTGCGCGAAACCGATCAGTGTGTTGTGAAATTCGTAGTCAGTCAGGAAACAGCCTTCGCGGTCTCCTGACTCGTAGAACTGGATCATCTGGTCGTGCAGGGCAATGATTCGGGACTTGTCCTCTGCCGACATGCGCGTCATGGCCAGTCGAACGCCAAGAGCTTCGAGTGGCGCCAGAAGGTCAAACACTTCGCCGATTTCCTGAATGCTGATCTCGGCCACGATCGCGCCCTTGTGCGGGCGGATTGTCACCAGACCTTCGGCTTCAAGCAGTTTGAAGGCCTCTCGCAAGGGAGTGCGCGAGATCTCCAGCTCCTCGCACAGAGCTATTTCGCTCAGCCTGTCGGCCGGACGCAGTTCACCCTGCATGATTCGGTCGCGTACCGTGGCGGCAACTTGCGAATGCAGGGGGTTACGATTTATCGCGTTTGTCTTGTTCATTTTTGTGGCTCAAACGCTGACCGATGGTGGTGCACCAGAAAGGTACCGCCTGCACTGTCAAGGTTCGTGGGCTGTCTCCTGAGGAATACTGTACCTGCGTTTGACGACACGGTGCTGAAAATATAATTGTATGAATTGTGATTGTATGCAATTCTACAATCCAGCTTATCCGGAGATAAAAATCATGTTCAAGAAAGCCATGGCCGCAGCTCTGACGATGTCTGCACTGTCCGCCGGTCCCGTCATCGCCGACACATCGGTACGGGTGCTGAGTCAGATTCTGCCCACCGCCAAGCAATATCCCAATGAGGCCGCAGCCATTGAAACGCTGAAGTCAGGCGGCTTCAAGGTGCAGTACAACAACTACGATGGCTTGGGGCTGAGTACGGCTGATGGACTCAGGCTGGTCTCGGACAATGCCTTCAACATTGCATCGGTCCAGATCGGTACGGCTGCACGCGACGACGCATTCTTCGAAGGTCTTGATCTGATCGGTGTCTCCACGGACATGCAAAGCCTGAAGACTGCTGTGGATTCCTATCGCGAGGTGTTTGACGCACGACTTCAGGAGCGCTTCGGGGCAACGGTTCTGGCTCTGTGGCCGTTCGGTCCGCAAGTGTTCTACTGCAATGCGGACGTCAACAGCGTTGACGATCTGGCCAACCTGAAGATTCGCAGCTTCACGCCGTCCATGTCGGCATTGCTGGAGACTCTGGGCGCAAGTCCTGTGACCCTGAACTTCGGCGAGGTCTATCCCGCACTTCAGCGACGCGTAGCCGATTGTGGTGTGACTTCCCCTACATCCGGCAACTCCGGCAAGTGGCCGGAAGTGACCACGCATCAGATTCCATTGTCGGTATCAGGTTCGGTGCAGGGCATCTTTGCCAACCTGGATTGGTGGAACAGCCTTTCGGACGAAGAACGTGCGCAGGTCAAGACCGCATACACCACTCTGGAAGCTGCACAGTGGGCACTGGCCAGCACCATCAATGATGATGCCCTGGCTTGCAATACAGGACAGGACAGTTGCGAGGAAGGACAGAAATTCTCGATGACCATGGTTCCGGTCACCGAGGCTGATATTGCTCGTGTGCAGAAGGCCGCTGCTGATGTGGTTCTACCTGATTGGATCGAGCGTTGCGAGGCCACCTATCCTGGTTGCACCGAAGTCTGGAACGAGACTGTCGGCGCTGCTCGCGGCATGACTGCCGCCAGCAACTGATCCATCTTTCACCGTCATTGAGGGGGGATGGATCCGATGAGACTTGAAGAACGTGTCATGCGCTACATTGCGCTGGCGGCAGGGTATGCGCTGCTGGTTCAGGCCGTCCTCACTGCGGTCGAGATTGTTTCGCGAAAACTGTTCAACCACTCCCTTCAGGGGGTGGATGAACTCGGTGGCTATGTGCTGGCCATCACCGCCAGTGTCGGATTCGGTTATGCGGTAGTGACCCACGCCCATACGCGGGTTGATTTTGCCTTGAAGCATGCATCGATTGCCGGACGGTCAGTGCTGCACTTGCTCGCCAGCCTGGTGCTGGTGGCAGTGTCATCCGGCATGTTGTGGTTCGCGGTCAAGTCGCTGCGTGCATCCATCCGCCTCGGCTCAACCGCCACAACGCCCTTGCAGACACCCTTGTGGATTCCACAGGGGATCTGGGTTTTCGGGCTGACGATGTTCGTGGTGGTGTCACTGGTCATTCTGCTGCGTTGTATTGCACGCCTCAGACGACGTGACTACCAGGGTGTGGAGGACTTGCTGCAGGCACAGTCGTCAGAGCAGCAGGAACTGCTGTCTGCCGGGTTCGATGGTGAATCACAAGGGAGGACTGACTGATGGTTGGCATTGATGTAATCGCGATCGGCTTCGTCTGTGTCATCGGTCTGTTGATGCTGGGTTTGCACGTCGGCACGGTCATGGTTATCACGGCTCTTGTCGGTGTGGTCTGGGGTATCGGACCCATGATGCTCAATTCAGCTGGCAACCTCATGTGGGGGCAGATGAACAGCTTTGTGCTGACAGCCATTCCGCTCTATATCCTGATGGGCGAGATTCTGGTGAAAAGCAACATTGCCGAACGCATGTATCGCTCGCTGTCAGACTGGGTGCAATGGCTCCCGGGACGTTTGCTGCATTCCAATATTGCCTCGTCTGCAATGTTCTCCGCCATATCCGGGTCGTCCGTTGCCACGGCCGCCACGATCAGCACCGTGGCTTTCCCGACCTTTCGCAGACACAACTACGATGAACGCTGGGTTGCCGGATCCATTGCCAGTGGGGCGACGCTGGGAATACTGATCCCGCCTTCGATCAACCTGATCATCTACGGCGCCATTACCGATACCTCCATTGGTGATCTCTTCATCGCGGGCATCGTGCCGGGCCTGATGCTGGCCTTGTTCTTCGTGCTCATCATTGCCATTGCAGCCTTCTTCTGGCCAGGCATCGCCGGTGAAGCTTCAGACGAAAGCGAACTGGAAGGGCGACTGGGTCGCCTGATCGATCTGGTCGGTCCTTCCGTGATCTTCATCGCGATCATCGGCAGTATCTATGGCGGTTGGGCGACGCCTACGGAGGCGGCGGCAGTGGGTGTCGTTGCATCGCTGGCCCTGGCTGCCTATTACCGCAAGCTTGACATGGCCATGCTCAACGACAGTCTGTTGGCAACGGTCCGCATCACGGCGATGATCGTCTTCGTGCTTATCGGGGCTTTCTTCCTGAACTTCAGCATGGGCGTTCTGGGCGTGCCTGATCAGGTGGCCTCATTCATCTCATCCCTGGATGTGTCGCCAATCACGCTGATCCTGTGTCTGGTGCTGCTCTATCTCGTGCTGGGCTGTTTTCTGGATGCGCTGGCCATGATGATCACGACCATTCCGGTGCTGTTCCCGGTGGTTATTGCTGTCGGCTATGACCCGGTGTGGTTTGGTGTATTCGTTGTCATCATGTGCGAACTGGCCTTGCTGACTCCACCGGTAGGCATGAATCTGTATATCGTGCAGGGTGTGCGCAACAAGGGTTCCATCACGGAGGTGATACTGGGCGTGATGCCTTTCTTCATCGGCATATTGACACTGGTTGCTCTGGTCACGGTCTTTCCGGAGATAGTCACCTTTCTTCCTCAGGCCATGCGCTGACATTGTTGCTGAAGAAAAATCATTGCATGGGTGATGATGAACATTCAGGAGGGCGCTCGCTCTGGAACTCCTGAATGTTCTTGCCAACCCGATTCTGCCTGTTTTTGCCATCATGGCACTCGGTTTCATGCTGGGGCGTGCAGGCTGGATCAGTGTTGCCGAGGCACGACTTGTCAACCGCATTACGCTGACTGTGTTCTTGCCGGTCTTTCTGTTTGATGTCAGCTCGCGTACCGACATTGCTCGCTTCAGCCTGTTGCCGATTGCGACTTATCTGGTGGTGGAACTGGCGGTGTTCATGGTTGGCTTCGCTCTGGCCTTCTACGTCATGCAAAGGAAGGCTTCCGAGTCTCTGTTGCTGGGGATGACAGGCGTTGTGGCCAACAACGCCTTTTATGTTCTGCCCATTGCCCTTGTGCTTTATGGGGCGGAAGGTGCACAACCTTTCGTGGCCATCACGACCGTCGATGGACTGATTGGTTTCAGTGCTGTCATTCTCGCCCTTGAATTTGTCCGGCATGGCAGGCTGTCATGGCGAGTGCTTGGTCGCGGCATCATTCGCTCACCGATCATTCTGGCGCTTGTTGCCGGAATCGCCTTTTCCGCCAGTGGTCTGGTCTTGCCGCAGCCACTCGTGACCTACATCAGCTTCAATGGTGCAGCCGCGGCTCCGCTTGCGCTGTTTGCATTGGGTGTGGTGCTATCGGAAACAGCCTTCCGCGCAGATCCGGTTGTCGCCCTGTTCGTGGGAATCAAGATTCTGATCTTCCCCGCGTGCGTCTGGGCCGCGTTTCATCTGGTGTCCTATGAGGCTGCCGATGCGCCGATTTACGTGCTCAGTGCTGCCGGTCCATCGGTGGCGATGGCACTCAGTCTGGCGCTTCTCTATGGCGTCAGAACCGAGACCATTGCGCAGATCATGGTCTGGACGGGTGTATTCAGTCTGGTATCGATCGTGGTGCTCGCCTGATGCTCGCTGTCCTCAATATCGTCGTTGCCGTCTGGGTGATATCGCCATTACCACGCAACACAGCGCGCCGAGTGAGGTGAGAGTGCGGAACAGATTGAGCGTGTTCCAGGGAGCTTCGAATTCGGTACGGGCGGCTGAGGCAATGTCCGGGGTGAGGGGGACGATTTCAGCCAGCGCGTTGTTGAGCGGAATATTGCCGAGGAAGGTGATCAGGAGTGTCGCGATCGCCAACAGCAAGGCCACGGTCAGCCAGATGAGTGTTCTGGAGCTCCGGTGTCGGTGCGTCCAGAGCATCATGGCGATTGCAGGCGCCGTACCAAAGAAGACGATACCGAACGCCGGATTGCGGATGGTGTCGTTGATGGCCTTGAATATGATCACGTAGGTCGTATCACCCACCTGTGCAAGTCCGCGGATGACAGAGAATTGATACGTGGCGAAGAACCCGGCAGACAGGCCGCTGAGTATCACGGCCAGCGCGACACTTGATAGGCGGACGTAGTGGCTCTGCTTCATCGATTCTCTCCAGTGGATACGGATAAGCGTAATGGTGCTGATACCTTGTGAGTACCGTTTTGCACGATCAAATGCAAGTGGGCTGAAAGGTAACCGACCTGAATCGTCTCGTCATTGACATGTCCGGGTTCATCGGCTGGTTGCCCGTTTTCGGGTATCCGAGTGTCGAATCGA
Source organism: uncultured Granulosicoccus sp. (assembly GCA_965367215.1). Classification (GTDB taxonomy): domain Bacteria; phylum Pseudomonadota; class Gammaproteobacteria; order Granulosicoccales; family Granulosicoccaceae; genus Granulosicoccus. The sequence continues at coordinate 799 of CBDUIJ010000255.1, read as the reverse complement.
TTGCCAGAAGACACCTGAACAAATTGCGTGATGACAGTGATCCGACAGTCAGGGCGGCCGGATCAGACAGAAAAACAGGGGGTCTGTTTTACGCGCGACATACTGGTGCATGCTGGGAGAAGAGGGCACCAAAAAAGTGCATTGTATATACAAGTGAATTTGCAAGCCGTTGAATAACAACAATATTTATTCAAGTAACCTGTGGCATACCGTGTGCAATAATGGGTGGAGTCGATAATTCAGTGCCCGGATGCACAGACGCAAGATCGACCTTCACCCGGATAAGCTGATTACTCATGAGTTCATTTGTATTACCGCCAGCGTGTTTTCGTGACGCTTCATCTGCCTTCGTCGCGGGGGATGTGGCATGAGTACCGAGGCGCTGGCCGTCCAGGACACGGCCTCGGAAATCCGCTCACCCGGTGTGTTCAAGCAGTTGCTGAGACGTCCAGGTAGTGCCTTCGGTCTGGTTCTGATTGCGGCCATCGTTTTCTGTGCACTGACGGCGAACTACATCACGCCATTCGATCCGAATGATCAGCCATTTGACGGGCTGACGATTGAAGGCGCACCCATCGCACCCAATGCCGAACACTGGATGGGCACCGATCTGCTGGGGCGGGATCTGTTGTCACGCCTGATTGTGGGGGCGCAGACGTCTCTGATCATCGGTGTGGTGGCCAATGGCCTGTCCGCCATATTGGGAACGCTGGTTGGTGTGACTGCCGGCTATTTTGGTGGGCTGACCGCGGCCGTGTTGATGCGCTTCACCGATCTGATGATGGCCTTTCCCGCGCTA
>CBDUIJ010000254.1:0-8745 GCA_965367215.1 uncultured Granulosicoccus sp. | reverse complement strand
CGAGTTCATGATTGGCTATCTGTTGATGTTCTTTTTGGCCATCCAGTTGCCCGCATCGTTGGCGGTGGCGGTTGCGGTGGCGGTCGATAGTATTCGCTCAGCGATCCATATTCCTGTGTTCAGGACACCTCCAGTTGCCGAATCTGATTGGTCTCGACGATGCGCGCCTTATTGTTCTCCCATCCGCACGGCGGATCAAGAAATGCCGACCTCCTGCAACCGGACTCGTCGTGGCGAAATACCATGAAACTGCGTGAACCGACGACTCAGATGTGCACCGTTGGCAAACCCCGTCGCTGTGGCAATATTCTCCACCGACCAGGATGTCGACTCCAGTAATTCATGGGCCTTTTGCAGGCGCAGCTGGCGATAGAACTGTACAACGCTGGTTCCCAACTGCTGCTGGAAAAGGCGGTTGAGCTGTCGCCCCCCCAGATCAGCCAGGCTTGCCAGCTGCGCCAGTTCAAGAGGGTCTGCCAGATGATTCTCCATCGCCTCGATGCTGTGTATGACCGCACGATGGCTGACCCCGAAGCGTTGCGCGATGCTGGCTCTCTGCGCAAGCTCCCCGGGCCGGATGTCGGCATGCACGAACCATTCGCTGATCTTGCCGGCAAGTACGGGACCATGCTGCTCGGCAATCAGGGCATGCATCATGTCCAGTGCCGCGGTTCCACCGGCACAGGTCAGACGATCACGATCCCGAACATACAGGGAGCGCTCGATGATCAGTGCCGATGAGACTTGTGCCAGCGCCTGAGCATGCTCCCAGTGCACCGTCATGCGCCTGCCTTCCATGATGCCTGCCTGCGCCAGTATCATGGGGCCGCGTGACACGCCCCCCATCAGTACGCGCTTGCCAGACTGGTGACGCAACCAGCGAGCCAGTTCGGGGCTATTGATGTTGGACGGATCGCCTCCGGCTATCACCAGCACCAGGTCGAGCTCGGCGGGTTCTTCCAGCGTCTTCGTGGAAGGCACGAGTGCGCCGGAGGAACTCCGGGCATGATCACCCGCCACCGCGATGTGTTGAATGTCATACAACAACTTCCCGGACAGCAGATTGCACGCGCGCAGCGGCTCCATGGCCGAGGCGTAGGACATCAGCGCAAATCCGTCGATCAGCACGAATCCGACGCGATAAGGCCTGGTAGCTGGGTCTGTCGCTTCAATGTCCATTAAAGACAAGTGTACGACCATTACAGACATACACAAGCAGCAATATTTCGGTCATTCTCTGGATTCAGCCAAAATGCCAGTGTCGACCATGCGCTACTCCGCATTGAAAGTTCTCAAAGAAGGCCTGACCGGCAATCGCGGCTGGCGACCGGCCTGGCGTGAACCGGAGCCCAGGACTCACTACGATGTCATCATCGTCGGTGGTGGCGGTCATGGTCTGGCTACAGCCCATTACCTGGCCAGCGTACACGGCATCACCAATGTTGCCGTGCTCGAAAAGGGCTGGATAGGCTCAGGCAACATCGGTCGCAACACGACTATCGTGCGCTCCAACTACCTGCTGCCGGGCAATGAGCCGTTCTACGAACTCTCCATGAAGCTATGGGAGAATCTGGAACAGGACCTGAACTACAACGCCATGATGTCCCAACGCGGCATCGTCAACCTCTATCACAGTGATGCACAACGGGATGCCTACGCTCGACGTGGCAATGCCATGCGTCTGGCAGGCGCGGATTCGGTCTTGCTCGACGAGGCCGGCATCCGCGAGCTCTGCCCCTTCCTCGACTACGAGAACGCTCGCTTTCCGATCAAGGGCGGACTATTGCAGCCCCGCGCCGGCACCGCCCGCCATGACGCTGTCGCCTGGGGCTACGCAAGAGGTGCCGACAGCCGTGGCGTCGATATCATCCAGAACTGTGAAGTCACGGGTTTCACCATGGAAAACGGCGTCTGCACCGGAGTCGACAGCACCCGTGGCCGGATCTCGGCTGGCAAGGTTGCCGTTTGCGTGGCGGGCTCTTCAGGGCGAGTCATGGCAATGGCCGGCATGCGACTCCCCATCGAAAGCCATGTACTGCAGGCCTTCGTCTCAGAGGGACTGAAACCCGTCATCCCCGGCGTCATCACCTTTGGTGCCGGGCACTTCTACATCAGTCAGTCCGACAAGGGTGGACTGGTCTTCGGCGGAGACATCGACGGCTACAACTCCTATGCACAAAGGGGCAATCTGCCCACCGTCGAGGATGTCTGCGAAGGCGGCATGGCCATCATGCCCATGATAGGCAGAGCACGATTACTACGTATGTGGGGTGGCATCATGGACATGTCCATGGATGGCTCTCCCTTCATCGACAAGACATCGGTGCCTGGATTGTATTTCAACGGAGGCTGGTGTTATGGCGGATTCAAGGCAACGCCTGCCAGCGGCTGGTGCTATGCCCATCTGATAGCCACCGGACAACCTCATGAAACAGCTGCGGCCTATCGACTGGACCGATTCATGAGTGGAGCAGTCATCGACGAGCGCGGTGCCGGCGCACAACCCAACCTTCATTGAGCGCGACGCGACATGTTGATCAACCATCCACTGCTGGGCCTGCGCGATGCATCCGAATTCGTCTACCTTGGCGATGCCAGTCTCATGAACCGCCCCGATGCCACGGCAGCCGACGCCTCACAGCAATTCCACGACTACCTGCACTTGCGAGATAATCCGGCAGGGCTGCATCGGGAACTGTGGTATCACGAACAGGGCGATCGCTCCTGGCTGATCGTGACCCGCGATACCCTGACGCACGAGATCAGTCATGTGGAATTGGCGAGAGATAGTGCTCTGGCACGCCAGACCACGGACCAGGAAGGTGGCGCATGAACACAGCCACAGCCGGACTTCTGTCCGCTCGTATAGGTACGGGCTTGCTCGATTCGACCAAACCTGTCAGCTTCCAGTTCAACGGGCGTAGCTACATCGGACTGCAAGGGGATACGCTTGCCTCTGCCCTGCTCGCCAACGAACAGCGCCTGGTAGGGCGCTCGTTCAAGTATCACCGACCTCGCGGTATTTTCTCCGCCGGTTCCGAAGAACCCAATGCACTGGTTGAACTGGGTAGCGGCGCCTATCGAGAGCCCAATACCCGTGCCACGGTGACAGAACTGTTCGAAGGCCTTGAAGCTCGCAGCCAGAATCATCGAGGACCCTTGAGTTTCGATGTCATGGCCATCAACGACCACCTGTCCTCATTCCTGAGTGCCGGCTTCTACTACAAGACTTTCATGTGGCCGAAAGCCTTCTGGGAAAAGGTTTATGAGCCTGTCATTCGTGCCGCTGCCGGTCTCGGCTCCCTGTCCATGCAGGCAGACCCAGACACCTACGACAAGGGTTTTCTGCATACAGACCTGCTGATCGTGGGCGCAGGTCCCAGCGGACTGGCGGCAGCCCTTACGGCGGGACGCGCCGGACTGCGCGTCATCATCGCCGATGACGATTTCCTCGCCGGCGGCAGGCTCAACGCTGAGCAGATGGAAGTGGATGGCATGCCTTCCGCACAGTGGGCCGCCAAGAGCCATGCGGAACTCTGCTCGATGCCCAATGTACGCTGTCTGCTTCGTACCAGCGTCTACGGCGTATTCGATCATGGCATCTACGGTGCGTTGCAGCGCTGCACCGATCATCTGCCAGACAAGTCCAGCGACAAACCACGGCAAATACTATGGCGCATCTACGCCAAACAGACTCTGCTGGGTGCCGGTGCCACTGAACGCTCCATCGCCTTTGCCAACAATGATCGCCCGGGCATCATGCTGGCAGGTGCAGTGCGCACCTATGTGAACCGCTTCGGTGTGGCTCCGGGCAAGGATGTCGTCGTCTTCACCAACAACGATGACGGTTGGCGAACAGCTGCCGATCTGACGCGCGCAGGTGTCAGTCTTGCGGCCATCATCGACACCCGGACAACATCTGCACCGATGAAGCTTCCCGGCGTACGCATCGTCATGGGTGGTCAGGTCATCACGACAAGTGGACGACTCGGCCTGAGCTCAGTCACATTGAAAGATGGGCAGACGATATCTTGTGATTGCCTTGCCGTGGCCGGGGGCTGGAGCCCCAATGTACACCTGACCTGTCATCAGCGAGGTCGCCCGGTATGGCGACAGGGAATCGCCGCCTTTGTTCCGGGAGCAGAGTTACCCAGTGGCATGCGCGTCATCGGTGCCGCCAACGGTTCCCTGGGTCTGTCATCAGCCCTGACCGAAGGCCACAGAGCCGCCGTCAAGATAATTGACGCTTCAGGGATTGGAAAAAACACCAGTTCGTCACCGGTGGCCGAACAGGAATCGACGCGTATCACGGCCTTCTGGCAGGTCTCTGAAAGCCGCGGCCGTGCCTGGATCGATCTGCAGAACGATGTCACCACCAAGGATATTGCCTTGTCGTTCAAGGAAGGCTTTCGTTCGGTGGAACATCTCAAGCGCTACACGACTCTGGGCATGGCAACCGACCAGGGCAAGACGTCCAATGTTCTGGGGCTGGCCGTCATGGCGCAGCTCAGCGGCAAGACGATCGAAGACACCGGCACCACCATTTTTCGGCCTCCCTATACGCCGATACCGATCGCTGCCCTGGCAGGTCGCTCGCGTGGCAAGCACTTTCGTCCGGTACGACACGCACCCAGCCATCGGTGGGCACAGGATAACGGCGGCGACTTTGTAGAAACCGGTATGTGGCTGCGCGCACAGTGGTACACACAGGAGGGAGAAACGCACTGGCGTCAGAGTGTCGATCGCGAAGTTCTGCAAACCCGCAGTGCCGTCGGCATCTGCGATGTCACAACGCTTGGCAAGATCGATATCCAGGGCAAGGATGCAGCCGCCTTCCTTGACAGAGTCTACGCAAACACCTTTTCCACACTGGCCGTCGGCAAGGTGCGCTATGGCCTGATGCTGAGAGAAGATGGCTTCGTCATGGACGATGGCACCACAGCAAGGCTTGGTGACACTCATTTTCTGATGACCACCACCACCGCCAATGCCGTCAGCGTTTTTCGTCATCTGGAATTCTGTCGTCAGTGCCTGTGGCCAGATATGGATGTACATCTGATATCGGCGACAGAACAGTGGGCGCAATATGCCATAGCCGGCCCTCAGGCACGGGCATTGCTCGAAGGCGTGGTGGATGCGCCTTTCGATATTTCCAATGAGGCCTTTCCCTTCATGGCCTGCGCCGAGCTCACCGTGTTCAATGGTACGCCGGCTCGGTTGTTCAGAATTTCCTTCTCCGGCGAACTGGCCTATGAACTGGCAGTACCCACGCGCTACGGTCATTCTCTGATGGAGGCTCTGATGCAACACGGCAAACAATTCGATGTGGTTGCCTACGGTACCGAGGCACTCGGTGTCATGCGTATCGAAAAAGGCCATGCAGCCGGCAATGAGCTCAATGGGCAGACGACAGCTGCCAACCTGGGCCTCGGTCGTATGGTATCCACCAAAAAGGACTGCATTGGTGCAGTGTTGTCAAAACGCCCGGCCATGAACACCGAGGACTCCATTCAGTTGGTGGGCTTCATGCCCGAAGACAATGCACAGACCTTGCGTGCCGGTGCCCACTTCCTGTCAGAAGACGCAGAAGAGACTACAGCCAATGATCAAGGCTGGATGACTTCTGTGGCCTGGTCGCCAGTCTTGAACAGTTCCATTGGACTCGGGTTCATCAGCAACGGATCCAATCGGCTGGGTGAACGTATCAAGGCATACGACCCGGTTCGTGGCGAGAGCTATCCGGTTCGAATCGTATCCCCTCATTTTGTCGATCCTGACGGAGAACGTCTGCGTGGCTGATATGACCCTCAAGGAAAGTTACCCACTTGACAGCCTGGATACGCTGATCGCGGATACCCGACTCTCAGCTGTCGAGAATGTGGATATCGTCTCAGTTGCCTTGCCTCATACTCTTGCGCCCGAGAAGACCACAGAAGCTCGCGCCTCTCTTGATGAGAAACTACAGAGCGCTTTCGGACTGAAACTGACAGAGACCGGAACACGCAGCAGCAACGGCGACAAGCACTCTCTGCTCGGCCTGCAACCCGGAATGTGGTTTCTGGTGACCAGCCGCCGGACGAAAGAGCCTGCCAGAACCCTGAAAACGGTCGTGAGGGATACTGCCTACCTGACAGATCAATCTGACAGCTGGGCCATTCTTGACATCGCAGGTCCACACGCACAAGCCGCTCTGGAGCGCATCTGTCCGGTCGATATCGACAAATCCGTGTTCGATGACACTCGCGTTGTCAGGACCAGCATGGAACACCTGTCCGTCATCATCGAACGCCCCGAACCGGAACGCTTCCGGCTCTATTCCCCCGTCTCATCTGCGCAGAGCTTTCTTCACGCGGTCAAAGTATCCCTGCAGAATGTTGTCTGAAGGGTTTGCTGCGTGACTGGCTCTTAGCTGGCGCCCAACTGCCCGGCGAGATCCATCAAGTCTGTCGCCACATGGTCCGGTGTCGGAACCTGGTCTGCATGCAGGATATTGTTATGGGGGCGCTGAATGAAGGCCCCCTGGCAACCGGCAGCCTGTGCACCGATCGTGTCCCACAGATGACAGGCGACCATGCAAAGATCACGGGTGTCCAGTTGCAGCTTTGCAGCCACCATCTCGTACGTGGCAGGATGAGGCTTGAACTTGCCGACGCCTTCAACACTGAAGTGATGATCGAAACAATCGCTGATACCAGCCTGTTCCAGCGGCGTCGGCGAAGGACCGGGCGCTGAATTCGTCAAGGTCACCAGCGTGAAACCGGCCTCCTTGAGCCTGGCAAGGCCTGGTGCGACATCCTCGTAGGCAGGCATCTTCCCGAACAGACTCTTGAGCTCTGCCACATCATCGTCGGTCACGGTCACTGATCGGTTTTCCCCGACCATGCGCAGAACGCCTGCCGCCAGAGCACCAAAGGGCGTGTAGATGCCGGACAGTGTGATCGACTGCGAATACAGAATCAGTTCCGGGAACCACTCACGCAGCACGGCCGCGTCACCGAACAGGCGTTGAAAAAAGGGTTCGAGTGTCGAGATGTCGATCAAGGTCTCGTTGACATCGAAAACCAGGGTAGTCGCAGGTTTTTTATCGGACATCGTATTCCCCATGTCATGTCTGACACTATTGCAGGTGGCTGACAGTATGACAAACCTGATGGACCGGCAGTTCCATCATTCGGCAGCTACAGGCAGTTTCAGCATAGCGATGGCGAGCAGCGCTCGCGCATCAAAGCTCAGGTCGCTGGAACTGAAGTCACCGACTTGTCCGGGAAAGAAAGCCTCCCGGAACCGCTTCAGGAGTGAATGAAACCGGTGAGCAGGCCGATCATGCCGGCCGGCGTTTCCTGAACAAGGGCAGAAACAGAACCACTACCGATACTGCCAGCAAGACAGCCGTAACCGGACGTGTCAGGAAATCCAGCAGGTCATTACGACTCAGAATCAATGCAGTCCTGAAATTCGTCTCCGCGATGGGCGTCAGAATGAAGCCAATGACAAAGGGTGCCACCGGCAGCTTCAGCCACCGAAAGACCAGGCCAAGCAAGCCAAATGCAAACATCACCCAAACATCGAACACGCGGTTATTGACAGCAAAGGCACCGACAACACACAACACCAGCAAGACCGGAACCAGATATTTGCTGGGCACATCAATCAGCTTTGCCAGAAGACGAATACCGAACAACATCACCACCAGCATCAGGATGTTGGCAATCATCATGGTGCTCATGAAACCGTAGACGATATCCGCATTGTTCTGAAACAATAGTGGACCGGGACGAATATTGTGCAGAGTCAATGCGGCAATGAGAATGACATCGATGATGGACCCGGGTATCCCCATGGTGATCATGGGTATCAAGGCACCACCCACTGTTGCATTGTTGGCCGCTTCCGATGCCACCACACCTTCGTCACAGCCCTGTCCGAATTCCTCCGGCTTGCGTGACATGTTCTTGGCTGTGACATAGGACACGATGGAACCGACAGAACCACCCACTCCCGGCAGAATGCCGATCCATGTGCCAATCAGTGATGAGCGCAAGAGGTTGAAGCCTTGCCGCGAAACATCCGCCAGCGAGATGAAGGACTCCTTCACGTCCAGTCGAACTCGCTCCGCCTTGCGAAGATCTCTCCCTGCATCGGACAATAACTGGGTAACCGCAAATATTCCCAGCAGCACCGCCAGAAGATTGAAGCCCGCCATCATCTGCGGAAAGCCGAACGTCATGCGGGGTTGCGCCGTGATCGTATCCAGGCCGGGCAATGCCACGATCATGCCGATGCAGGCCGAGATCAACGCCTTGAGCATGGAACCCTCACTGAGCGAAGAGATCAGCATGAGCGCGGCCAGCACCAGTGCGAAATATTCATGAGGTCCGAATTTCAGTGCAATCTTGGCCAGCGGTGGAGACAGGAATACCAACGCTACCCAGGACACCACCCCACCAACGAAGGAGGCGATGATACCCAACTGCAAGGCTCGTAGAGGCCGCCCCTTCCGAGCCATGGGGGCTGCATCCAGCGTCGTCATCATGCTCGACGGGCTTCCGGGTATGTTCAGCAAGGTCGCCGAGACCAGACCACCGGAAATGGAACCCACATATTGCCCCACCAGGATGGCAATGGCATGCAGCGGATCCCAGCCATAGGTCAATGGGAGTGTCAGTGCAACCAGCATGGCACCGTTCAAGCCCGGAATGGCACCGATGACAATTCCCGACACCGTTCCAATGAGAATGTATAAAA
>CBDUIJ010000253.1:0-8766 GCA_965367215.1 uncultured Granulosicoccus sp. | reverse complement strand
TGATCTCGACTACTCGGTACCTGAGCAGTATGTTCAGGAGGCAGCGGTCATCAATGCACAGGCAACCGGTGTCGGTGCACTGGAAGAGGCTGACGGCAGTCAGCAGTTGTCCCACCTGTGGCCTCGTATCTGGGAGAAGAAACGCGTCCACGTCATCATTCTCGGCATCGCCTTGTTGGTCCTGACCGCGGCTTTCTTCTTTCAGATGCAACTGACGCGGCATGAAAAACTGACTGACATCTTTCGAATCGGTTTTCTGCTGTTTACCCTGGTGTGGTTGGGCTGGTATGCCAACGCTCAGTTGTCCGTCGTTAATGTGTTGACCATGTTCAAGGCCGTTACCAGCAATTTTTCCTGGGATGCCTTTCTGATGGACCCCTTGATATTCATACTGTGGTCCGCCGTTGTGGCCACACTGATATTGTGGGGACGCGGTGGCTTCTGCGGCTGGCTTTGCCCCTTTGGTGCGCTGCAGGAACTGACCAATCGACTGGCGAAGTTGGCCAGAATTCCGCAAATACAGCTCAAATGGGGTTTGAACGAGCGTTTGTGGGCGGTCAAGTACATGATCTTCCTGGGGCTGTTCGGGCTATCGCTGTATTCACTGGAACTTGCCGAGCGTTTTGCCGAAATAGAACCCTTCAAGACCGCCATCATCCTGAAGTTTGCTCGTGAGTGGCCCTATGTCGTCTTTGCCGGCGGCCTGTTGTTCATCGGCTTGTTTATCGAACGCTTCTACTGTCGTTATCTCTGCCCTCTAGGCGCAGCTCTGGCAATACCCTCTCGCTTACGCCTGTTCAACTGGCTCAAACGCTATCGGGAATGCGGAGATCCGTGTTCAGTCTGTGCCAACGAATGCATGGTTCAGGCAATCGACCCGCTGGGTCGGATCGAACCCAATGAGTGCCAGCAGTGCATGCATTGCCAGGTGCTCTACCAGAGCAAGACCAAGTGTCCGGTGTGCATCAAGCGCGAAAAACGACACAAACGCTCGATATCAGGCAACGCCCCCTCAGCCACTACAAGCGGCAGCACACCAGAGCGATGGATTCCCATTGCCACTGCAGGCGCTGACGACAAGACAACCAGGAGATAAACAGACATGGCTTCGAACGAGAAGGAAGACAAGCAGGATAAAGTGGGCCTTACGCGACGAGAGCTGATCAGCGGAACGGCACGTGGTGCAGCCGTGGCAGCCGCCGTGGGTGGCGGAGCCACGGCCGGCTTCCTGGGAAGTTCACTGGGCAGGCAAGCGCAGGCAAGTGATGATGCCGAGTTTCACCTGGCCCCCGGTGAACTCGATGAATACTATGGTTTCTGGTCGTCGGGTCAAGCCGGCGAAGTGCGCATTCTGGGGATACCCTCCATGCGCGAATTCATGCGCATACCGGTATTCAACCGTTGTTCGGCAACCGGCTGGGGTCAGACCAACGAATCATTGAAGATACTGACCGAAGGTCTGTTACCGGACACAAAGAAGTTCCTGGCGGCTCAGGGAAAGAAGACATACGACCAGGGCGACCTTCACCACCCTCATATGTCATTTACCGACGGCACTTACGATGGCCGTTATCTTTTCATGAACGACAAGTCAAACACCCGGGTCGCCCGAATTCGATGCGACGTCATGAAGTGCGACAAGATCATCGAGATTCCCAACGCCCATGATATCCACGGAATGCGCCCCCAGAAGTATCCCAGAACCGGATACATCTTTGCCAATGGCGAGCACGAAGCACCGCTGATAAACGATGGAACAATCCTGGATGATCCATCACAGTATGTCAGCATTTTCAGCGCCATCGATGGCGACGAAATGAAGGTCAGTTGGCAGGTCATCGTCTCCGGCAACCTGGACAACACGGACTGCGACTACCAGGGTAAATATGCGTTCTCCACCAGCTACAACTCGGAAGGCGGTGTCAACCTGAGTGGCATGATGGCCGCCGAGCGCGATCACTGCGTCGTGTTCAACATCAAGGCGATTGAAGAGGGTGTGGCAGCTGGAGACTTTCAGGAGCTCAACGGTGTGCCGGTACTGGATGGTCGTAAAGGGTCGAAATACACCCGCTACATCCCGGTTCCCAATAGCCCCCATGGTTGCAATACCGCGCCTGACAAGAAGCACGTCGTGATCAACGGCAAACTGTCACCGACGGTATCGGTCATTGACGTGACCAAGGTGGATGCACTGTTCAGTGAAGATGCCGACCCAAGGTCATGTATCGTTGCCGAACCTGAACTGGGCCTCGGGCCCTTGCACACAGCCTATGATGGCAAGGGCAACGCCTTCACGACGCTGTTCCTGGATAGCCAGGTGGTCAAATGGAATATCGACAAGGCCATTGCTGCCTATAACGGTGGGTCGGAGGATCCCATCATCTCCAAGGTCGATGTGCATTATCAGCCGGGTCACAACTCGACCACCATGGGAGAGACCTTGAATGCGGATGGAAAATGGTTGATCTCGATGAACAAGTTTTCCAAGGATCGCTTTCTCAATGTGGGCCCTTTGAAACCTGAAAACGAGCAGCTCATTGACATCTCCGGTGATGAGATGAAGGTGGTGCACGACGGACCGACCTTCGCCGAGCCCCATGACAGCATCATGGTACATCGCTCGCTGGTCTCACCCGTGAACTCATGGAGCCGCGATGATCCGATGTTTGAAGACGCGGTGGCTCAAGCCAAGGAAGATGGTATCGAGGACCTCATGACTGCCTCGACAATCATCCGGGACGGCAACAATGTTCGTGTCTATATGCGTTCACAAGCCCCCTTGTTTTCCATGGAGAAGTTTGAAGTCAATCAAGGTGATGTAGTCACAGTCTACGTAACCAACGTCGATACGGTTGATGATCTGACCCATGGATTCTGCATGGCAAACTACGGCGTTGCGATGGAAGTTGCCCCGCATGCAACGGCTTCGGTAACATTTGTCGCCGAGCGTCCCGGAGTGCATTGGTATTACTGCCAGTGGTTCTGCCATGCCCTGCATATGGAAATGCGTGGCCGTATGCTGGTCTCACCTCGAGTCTCCTGAGCAATGACCTGGCGGCATCGCTTGTCGACACCTGGGCTTTGCCGCCTGTTGGCCTGTGCTCTGCTTTTACTACAAGCAGAGTACAGCCTCGCCAGTCCTGCCACGAACAGATCCTCTTCGCAGGATCATGGCAGGGTCGCCACCGTTGTTGCCATCGACAACAAAGACGGCGTTGACAGTGGATCCTTGTCAAGCGCCATCGCTTCCGCCTCTGCCGGTGACACTCTCATCGTTCTGGCAGGACGACATGCAGGGCCGTTGGTCATCGACAAACCGCTGCATATTCGCGGCGAACCCGGTGCCATCATCGATGCCGGTGGCGTCGGTTCCGTCATCGAAGTCAACGCCGCTGATGTCACGCTGGAGTCGCTCACCGTGATTGGCTCTGGCGATGGCCACCAGCCGATAGATGCCGGGATACGCTTGACTGAAGAGGCCAGCGGAGCACGGATCCTCGATAATGTGCTATCCGGTAATCAGTTCGGCATCGACGTACACGGTGCTCAGGATGCTCTGGTGTCCGGCAACACCATTACCGGGCGTCGTGGACATCGAATGAATGAGCGGGGCAACGGCATTTATGTCTGGAATGCTCCGGGCACTGTCATCCTGAACAACCAGATTCGTTATGGCCGTGACGGCATCTTCGTCAATACCAGTGAGAACAATGAATTTCGTGGCAATACGATGGAGGACTTGCGTTTCGGCATTCACTACATGTACGCGAACAACAGCACCGTATCCGACAACGTCTCGCGCAATAATCACCTTGGCTACGCACTGATGTATTCCACCAATCTGATAGTGCGTAACAACTCCTCCACTGGAGATCGCGACCACGGCATCATGCTCAACTATGCCAACGAGTCGATCATAGAAGGCAACGATATCCGACAAAGCAAGGACAAGTGTCTGTTCATGTACAACGCCAACGGTAATGAGGTACGAGGCAATCGCTTCAGTGAGTGCCTCATTGGCATTCACTTCACGGCCGGATCCGAACGCAACACGATCACCGGCAACGCCTTCATCGGCAATCGCACGCAGGTGAAATACGTCGGTACCAAGTACCACGAATGGAGTGACGCCGGACGTGGCAACTACTGGAGCGATCATACGGCCTTCGATGTCAACGCCGACGGAATCGCTGACCAGCGCTACCGTCCGAATGATGTCATGGATCAAGTACTGTGGACCCAACCTGCGGCTGCCCTGCTTCTTGGAAGCCCGGCCGTACAGCTGCTTCGCTGGGCACAGCGTCAGTTTCCATCGCTGCTACCTGGCGGAGTCGTGGATTCATCCCCGCTGGTTCACATCGAAGATGTCCGATCATGAGTGCTTGCGACACCATCGAACTGGTCAGCGTCAACGAGGTGAGCTTTCGTTTCGGCGACGTTAACGCCCTGCTGGACCTCTCCTTTACGGTGTCACGGGGAGAACGGGTGGCATTGCTGGGACACAATGGTGCTGGCAAGACCACTCTGTTCCGGCTCATGCTGGGCTTTCTGACCCCCGATCGTGGCACGCTTGCCATTCAGGGCCTGGCGCCTGGCAGTACCGAGGCGCGACGCCTGGTGTCCTACCTGCCCGAGAATGTCCGCTTTGCCGAGAACCTGACGGGCATGGAAGTGCTGCGACTCTACGCAAAACTCAAAGGTGCAGCGCCAGCCGATTGCAACAGTGTACTCGAACAGGTTGGACTCGCCGATGTAGCCAGACAACGTGTAGGCAGTTATTCCAAGGGAATGCGACAGCGACTCGGACTTGCGCAGGCTCTGCTGGGCAGACCAGCCCTGCTGCTGCTGGATGAACCCACCAGTGGTCTTGATCCTTTGTCACGGCAGGACTTCTATGCACTGGCCGACACGGTCGCACAACAAGGCACCGCCGTTCTGCAATCGTCGCATAGCCTGACCGAGCTGGAAGCACGTACCGATCGCATCGCCATCCTCCAGAAGGGCAAGCTCGTGGCAAATGCCTCACTGGAAGTGCTGCAGATGAGCGCAGCATTGCCCACCGAGCTGATCATCAGACCGACGCCAGGCAAACTTGCAGACTTGTTCAAGCGCATGCCTGACGCCACCATCAACGCCGATCAACTGGTACTGGCCTGTCAGGCAACGGACAAGGTGGCAGCCTTGCGCCAATTGTGGGCCCTGGAAGAACTCGTCGCCGATATACAGGTAAAAGCACCCCGTCTTGATGATGTATACCGTTTCTACTGTGCCGCCGAAGGCAAGGGACATCACTCTGTGAGCATGGACCAACCACAGTCTCCGGATACGCAAGCAACATCGTGCGCCACGGACAATCCGTCGCCCGGCACCACCGTCTCGGGAGAGCGTCCATGATCGGCCATACTCTGGCAATTGCCGGCATGGAACTGCGTCTCGGGATTCGCAATCGTTGGGTCATGTTGGCCACACTGATGTTATTGGGCTTTGCCCTGATCCTTGCCTTTCTGGGTTCGGCCCCTGCGGGCGATATCAAGGCTGACAGACTCAGCATGACCGTCGCGAGCCTGGCTACCTTGTCGGTCTATCTGGTACCGCTACTGGCCTTGCTGGTGTCGTTTGATGGCATCGCTGGGGAGATCGAACGCGGCACCCTGCCCTTGTTGCTGGCGACCCCCATTGACCGCTCTTCTGTAGTTCTTGGCAAGTTTCTGGGTCAACTTGCCGCTGTATCGATCGCCATCGTTCTCGGCTTCGGCATTGCCAGCGCCATCGTCGCCTTGCAAGGGGGAGCTGGGCTACCCGGTGTGATGGATGTCCTGCGGTTGATTCTCAGCAGTATCTCCCTGGCAGGTGCCTTCATTGCCATCAGTCTGATTGCCAGTATGCTGGTGCGTCAGTCGGCGACAGCCGCGGCAGTCGCAGTCGGTATATGGTTGGTCAGCGTCGTACTCTACGATCTTGGATTGCTTGCGGCACTGGTCGTCAATCAGGACGGTTTCTTTGCAAGTCAGGTGTTTCCCTGGTTGCTGCTGGCGAATCCTGCGGATGCATTTCGACTCTTCAATTTTTCCTCATTGGGCATGAGCGAGATTGCAGACGGTGCTGCCAGCGGAGCTCACGGCCTGGCGAACGTATCAATCAAGGCGCTGATCAGCCTGCTGTCATGGATGCTGGTTGCGGTACTCGTCGCCATCTATCGATTTCGGAAGGTGCAACCATGAAAGTCTGTCGAACCAGGGTCGTGTTACCGATTGTGTTGCTGGGCGTTGCCTGTGTATCGCTATTGCAAGGCTGTTCCAACACCGAATCGACAGCGCCACCCCCACCACCTGTGGCTCTGGAATCCGAGGCGCTGGGGTATTACTGCATGATGGGCATCATCGAACATGAAGGTCCGAAGGCGCAGATTCATGTGTCACACAGTGACCAGCCCATCTGGTTTTCACAGGTGCGTGATGCCATCGCCTTTCTACGCTCACCTGAAGAGACTGCCGGTGTGAAGGCGGTCTATGTCAATGACATGGGCAAGGCCGAGTCCTGGAGCAACCCGGGAGCGGACAACTGGATCGATGCCAATCTGGCGCAATTTGTAATCGAGAGTGATCTTCGTGGTGGTATGGGTGTGCCGGAGGCTATCCCGTTCGGAACGGTAGAAGACGCCGATGCCTTCATTCGAGACAATGGCGGTACTCGCGTAGCCCTGTCGGAAATACCGTCTGACTATGTGCTGTCAGCAGTACAAATATATTTGAATGCTCAGGATGAAAAAGATGCCAAACCCATGTAATCCTTCGCGTCGTCGCCTGCTGAGCATATCTGCCTGTGCGGTCGCGGGCATCTCGGTTGGCGGCTCGCTGCTCTCGACTGCCCATGCTGCGAATCGTTCAAGCGGCGCGTCAGCTTCTGGTGATACCAGCCATTGCCCCTCCTCTTCACCAGCAGATTGCAGGGTGCATGAGATGGAGACCCACCACTTTTCCGACCACGCACTAGGTGCTTACGTCTCTCTGGCAATTGTTCACTCTGACCGTACTGTGGCTGAGAAGATAGCGACGGAAGCCTTCGCGGAAATCGCTCGCCTTGAGCGCATCTTCAGCTTGTACCTCCCGAACAGCTCGGTGGTCGAGCTGAACGCCTATGGCAAGCTGGAACAACCGCCAGCAGAACTACTGAGCGTGTTTTCGCAGATAACCGGCATCTGGCGTGCAACCGAAGGTTCATTCGATCCAACTGTCCAACCTTACTGGGATACTCGCCATGATGCAGTGGAACGGCGCTCGGCATTCAGCTGGCAGGATATTGCCTATTCCACAAGCGAAATCACCTTCGCCCAGTCCGGAATGGCTGTCACGCTCAATGGCATAGCCCAAGGCTATATCAGTGAGCAGATTGCAAGCCTGATGCGCAAGCATGGTCTCAAGGATGTTCTGGTGAATGTGGGCGAAATCGTGGCAATGGGCAGCAACTCCGCGGGAGAACCCTGGCGCGTGGGCATTGCCGAACTTCAAGATGATTCAGCGCAATACAAGGTGAATCTGACCAACACGGCCATTGCGACATCGGCTCCTCTGTCTCGGCTTGTCGGCTCTGAAATTCCAGGCGGACATATCATCGATCCCATGACCTCGCGCTCCTGTGAGTCACCTTGGGCACGTCTATCGGTCATACATCCATCAGCCGCAATCGCCGACGGCTTGTCAACCGGCCTCGTCATGAAGTCGGCACCTGATATTGAGAAGGCTATTTCACACTACCCTCAGGCCAGGGTTATCGCGGCCAATGCAGAAGGTTTGCAATTCGAATTTGCTCACTCCTCCTGACATCCCTGTCCGTCGGATTTTTCGTTAGCCGGTAATCACACGAACATGTACAGAGCCTCTGGATTCAGTTCGCTTACCACCAAGCCTGAATGTGTTTCAGGCTTGGTGCAATTCAGCTCACTCGATTGATGCATGGCTCTATTGCTCAAACCACTATCAATGCATCAGCATCAAGCCAACTCTTCCGATTTCCTGTCATCGAAGACTTCCAGTAGCTCGTTCAATCTGGAATCGCCCAGAGTCTTCTCAGCCAACTCGAACACATCATTCTCTTCTTCTTCCATATGATGGTTGTTGTCGTGAGCCAGCTGCTTGAAGGTCTTGAGCCACTCCGGTGAGCTCATGTCGGTCTCATCCAGTTTTTCAATCAGCTCCATGGCTTCATGATGCTCGGCCACACTGTGGCGACTCTGATCGGTACTCTCCGTATGCTTCATGAGAGGCGCGTAGAAGGCGTGCTCTTCGGCGGCGGCATGGGCTTCGAATTCGGCCTTGAATTTCTCGTACAGGCTGCGCCGTTCCTCTGAACTACCCTCGGTATCCGCAATCTTTTCCATCAGGGTTCGCTGCTCGTCGTGGTCTGCCTTGATGCGTTCCAGAATGTTCATGTGATGCTTTCTCTCCTGTCCCTGCCTTGTCATGAATTGTCGTGACTCGGCGTCTCTGTGATTGTTCTGCTGTTGAATAACGCCTCAAAATCATGGACTAGTGCTGTTGATATCCAATTCGCTTGTAAACTTTTCACATTCGACACGAATCCCGAATTGCAAAACCCGCACCTGGATTCGATCCTTTCAGCACCTGTTCCGATACCGCTGACGTTTTGCCTGATACCAATTCCCCACTCACCAATTTGCGGGATAGGCAACCTCATGAATCTGTATCACCATTCTCACCGTCCACTCCAGGCTTGGCCGTATCAACCGAAAAGGCACTGTGTCTGGAG
>CBDUIJ010000252.1:0-8779 GCA_965367215.1 uncultured Granulosicoccus sp. | reverse complement strand
CCGGCAGTGGCACATACACACAATCGGCGCCCGCTGCCTCATACCCTGCCACCCGAGCCAGCGCCTCATCACGAGTCACATGCCCCATGTCCGGCCGGCCCAAGGTGAACGCATGTGCAGCCGAGGAAGTACCGATGGCTTCAGCGCCCAGCGATTCCAGCATCCTGGCCGACCCGGCATCCCAGGCGTTGGCCAGAATGAAGGGCTTGCCGGGACGGTGTAGTTCGCGAAAGCGCGCGCCTGAATCGTTGCTCATGAGGTGGTGTCTCCAGTGGTGGGGCCTGCGGTCGTCACTCGAGCTTACCGTGTCGGCCTCAGGCGGTACACCCGGCACCTGTCCTGTCTGTCGATGGGCTCGAGCGGTGACCACCAAGCCACGCTGAGGGCCACTGTGCTGCCCAGATCGCGCAACACCTGCCAAACAAGCCCCCATACCGACATTCTGCAAGCTCGATCTGCCATCACTTTTTTCACGGTATGGTGCTTTCACGTTGGCAGTGCATGCCCTGATCATTGGTGAACCATTCGATCCAATGATCTCCACTGCACGCCATTTTTTCCGTTCTCTCAGGTGTCAGGTCTGCAAGATGAAATCGTTATTGGTCCTCCTCGCCTCACTGAGCTTCGCTTTCGCGCCTCTGCTGACGCCGGATTTCGGCGGCTTTGACCCCGACCGCTACCCCGTACCGCAAGTGGACTCTCCCGTGCAACCGGTGGGTTGGGCGTTTGCCATCTGGGGCATCATCTATCTGTTCCTGATCATTCATGCTGCAGTCGGTGTCATCCGGCATAAACAGGACGAGGCCTGGGAGCGCGGACGCCTGCCCTTGTTCATATCCCTGGTCATAGGCACTGGCTGGTTGTCCGTTGCCGCCGTTTCGCCTGTCTGGGCAACGCTACTCATCATCATCATGCTTTTTGGCGCACTCTTGTCGCTATATCGCATGCGTAGTGCAAGCCCGACATGGATTGCCATCTGGCCGGTGGCACTCTACGCAGGCTGGCTCTCGGCTGCCACCTTCGTGTCACTCGGTCTGCTGCTGGCAGGCTATGGCGTGCTGTCCGCAACGATGGCAGCCATTGCCGCGCTGGCAGCGGCCACACTCTTCGCTCTTTATAACCAGTTGAAGCTGGCGCAATGGCCCTATGCCGCAGCGGTGGCCTGGGGCTTCACCGGTATAAGCATTTCAAATCTTGGCGCGCAAGGCCCGATTGCATTGCTGGCCGCCGTCGCTGCCCTCATCCTGCTGGCTCTGGCCGCTGTGCAATGGCGTCGCGGCGCAGACCACTAACCCCGTTTCCACCTGTTTCTTTTGGAGAAATACCATGGCCCAAGAACAAGAACACGAGCATCTCTGGGACATCATCGCTGACATGCCCGCCTGCATGCTGGTTACTGCTGATGACTCCGTGCTGCGCGCTCGCCCCCTGGCACCGTTCATAGACAAGCAGTCGCGCACCATTCAGTTCGTGACCGATGACGACAGTGCCAAGGTTGAAGAGCTGTTGAGTCACAGCAGTCTTTGCCTGACATTCGCCGATACCAAAGACATGAAATTCGCCTCCATCTCAGGTCGTGGCCAGATCACTCAAGACCGAAGCCTCATCGACAAACTCTGGGGACCCTATTGCGAGGCCTTCTTCCCGGATGGTCGCGACAGCGTTGCCGTCATCACCGTCAAGGCCTCTCAGGCGGAGTACTGGGACAATGACAAGGGAAACCTGTCTATCGCCTTTGAAGTGGCGAAAGCCTACTTTGGCGATGAAGGCCCTGATCTGGGTGAGAACGCAAAGCTGGATCTCTGATTCCAGTCGACGATCCACGAGCACAAGAGCCACTACGAGTCTGCCCCACTCAAGCACACGTTGGACTGTAGTCGCCGGGACAATGCGTCTCGGTTGCTGACCGCCAGAGCATGAAACCTGCTTCCAGAACACAGGAGAACCCAATGTCCTCATCCAAATCCCACGAAGAAATCTGGTCCGAATGGCGCGACCTGGTCAATATGGCGCCGCAGGAGCTGGAAGACTGGCTCGACACCGAGGACTCGAAGTCGGTCGGTGACAACGACGGTGACGAGAGTACCGGGCATGCCTCCGGACGCCGGATCGTCAAGATCAAACGCACCAACAAGGATGACATCAGCGACGACCAGTGGGATCACATGGCCAAGGTGGTGGGTTATATCAAGCGGCATCTGTCACAAGGCGGGCCGGATGAAGACAAGGAGAACTCCAACTGGCGCTACTCACTCATGAACTGGGGCCATGACCCACTCAAGGAAGGCTAGATCGACAAGGCCTCCTGAAACCCACAACGCAAAACGGCGCTGCACATCTTCATGTACAGCGCCGCCAGTAACGAGCTTCAATGAACGCCAGAGGCTACCTTGCAAGCCCGCCAGCGTTTCAGCGTGCAATCACGCCAGAAACAGATTCTCTGCAGAATAACCACTGCCTTCCAGAATACGACGCAAGCGCTTCAAGGCTTCCATCTGGATCTGACGGACCCGCTCGCGGGTCACACCCAGCTCCTGGCCGACTTCTTCCAGTGTGCACTTCTCGTGACCGTGCAGGCCAAAGCGGCGTACCAGAACTTCGCGCTGCTTGGACTCGAGCTTCAGCAACCAGTCGTTGATGTTGGAATTGACCGTTTCATCCTGCAACACCATGGACGGATCCACGTTGTTCTCATCAGGGATGATGTCCAGCAGAGGTCGTTCGCCGTCCTTGCCGATGGCTACATCAACAGACGTGACGCGATCACGCAGTCCCAGCAGACGAATCACGTCTTCTACCGGACGCTCTGTCAGAGCGGCGATGTCTTCGGCAGTAGGCTCACGATCCAGTGACTGCTGCAGACGACGCTCGGCCTTGATATAGACGTTCATCTCTTTCACGACATGAATCGGCAGACGAATGGTGCGAGTCTGGTTCATCAGGCCACGTTCTATGGTCTGACGAATCCACCAGGTGGCGTAAGTCGAGAAGCGAAAGCCGCGCTCAGGATCGAATTTCTCGACCGAGTGGATCAGGCCCAGGTTGCCTTCCTCGATAAGGTCCAGCAACGCCAGTCCGCGATTCATGTAGCGGCGGGCGATCTTGACCACGAGGCGCAGATTGCACTCGATCATCTTGGCGCGGGACTTCTCGCAGCCTTTCTGAGCCAGACGGGTGTACATCTTTTCTTCGTCGGCAGTCAGAAGTTCGGAATGTTCGATTTCCTTCAGGTACAGACGCGTGGCGTCCATTTCCTTTCTTGATACGTCCCGCAACTTGCTGGCAGTGATCTTCTCACCACTATCGTCGTCGCCTGCGGTGGCGGCGGCTGAAGTACCACTACTACCTCGTCGGCTATAGCCGGCGCGGTCGTCAGTGGACATCGTGAAGTTTCCCCAATGCTGTGTCATGAGACACTCTCTTGCTGTTTTTTTTATATATTAAAGCAACTTAGCTCGACTTGCTAATGCAAATTCAATGGTCTAACGTATAAACGGCCCGGGACACTGTTACTCGCCAACGCCCGTAAGGGGCACGGCTCGCAGAAAGTTTCATTACCGAGCAGAGAGGAAATCCATTGGATTCAGGGAATTACCGTCCTTGCGAACCTCGAAGCGCAGCACCGATTCCTGCTGAGCGTTCCAACCCAGCGTACCGATCGGATCCCCTGCCCTGACAGTGTCATTCTCCGCCACAAACAGGTCTTTGGTATGGGAATAGGCTGTCAATAGAGAGCCATCGTGCTTGACGATGATCAGATTGCCCGAACCACTGGGGTCCTTGCCGGAGTAGGCAACCACGCCATCCTTGACCGCAACCACGGGCTGTCCCGGTACGCCGGCAATGTCGACGCCATGGCGTCCTTCCTGAATGGGCGCGAAACCTCGAGCCACCTGCCCCTGTGTCGGCCAGGTCCAGCTGCCAACCAGAGGTTGCAGCTGATCACTCACATCCTGGCTGTTGAGCAGCGCATTACCACCGGTGTATTCCTCTTCAACGACTTCCCGACCGCTGAAAGATGATTCCCGCGGCACCATGGGTTGAGGTGCCGGCGCAATCTCCTGCACAGGAGCCTCGGGCCGTCGGTAAGGCTTGCGTGTATCGAGCAGCGTCACATCGGATACCACGGCATTCACGGCCGGTGTGAAAACCGAGCGATTCTCGGGCTCCTCATAGCGCGGCTGTTCCGGCTCATAACGCTGTTGCTCAGGCACGGCTCTGGGTGTTTCAACGCGCGATACCACGGCACGATCATCCCGATCGTCCTGATAGGCCTCACGACGCGGCGCTTGTCGAGTGGCTGGTTGCTGCTGATCTGCCCAGGCAGCTTCCGAGCGATAGCTCTCCCGCGCATTGGACGCGGAATGAATGTTCAGATGAGTGCCGGGTGAGAAGTAGCGACCCGCATTCGGATTCAGGGCTGCCAGCTCATTCGGTGAGAGCTTGTAACGAAAGGCGATGCTTTCCAACGTGTCCCCTGCGCGCACCACATAGGTGCCCGAGTCCAGATCGAGGCTGTTGAGACGCTCCTCGACTCTGGGCACAGAGGTGCAGGCCGATACACTCATGGCCAGGACAGTCAGGTAGCAAACGCGTTGCAGTTGCTTCATGGATCACTCAATAATGCTGTTTGTGGTCGCCATCACAGTCCAGGCGGACGTGACAGATTCACTCGCGATTACGGAAGTGTAGTTGGCCAGTCATGACTTACCAGAAAGAAAAGGCACAAATTTCACATCAGATTCGCGATATTGACTGAACCCCTGCCGCGTTCGGGTAATGATCGTCAGGGCCTGCATGCCGTTCTGCTCACCCACCGGTACGATCATGCGGCCGCCAATGGCAAGCTGCTCCAGCAAGGGCTCCGGGATACTCGGCGGGGCCGCCGTGACAATGATACCGTCATAAGGACCGTGGCTCGACCAGCCCCAGCCACCATCGCTGTAGCGTGAATGAATATTGTGGTACTGCAAGGCCCTGAAGCGTTTACGTGCCCGGTCCAGCAATGAGCTGATGCGCTCCACCGTGAATACGGCATCGACCAGTTGCGACAGCACCGCGGCCTGATAGCCCGAACCGGTGCCTACTTCCAGTACGCGATTTACCGGACCGTCCTCCAGCAGGATTTCCGTCATCCGGGCCACGGCATAGGGCTGCGATATGGTCTGCCCTTCGCCAATCGGCAAAGCCACATCGTCATAGGCACGCGAGGCGATTGCTTCGTCCACGAACAGATGGCGCGGCACCGAGGCCATGACCTGCAACAACGCTTCGTTCTCGATGCCGCGGTCAATCAGACGCCGGATCATGCGGCTTCGTGTACGTTGCGAGGTAAATCCGATACCGGCAATCTGCTCGGGGCTGGCGATCACGAAAGCCTCTCCAACCAGGCGCCTACAGGTGCCACGCTATCCAGTCGTGTCAGGTCGATCTGTAATGGTGTTACCGAGACAAAACCATCACGTACCGCACCAAAGTCGGTGCCCGGCCCGTCGTCGGCCACATCCCCGGCAGCCCCGATCCAGAAGATGGTTTCACCACGAGGGCTGAGCTGGCGGATGGATTGCTTGGACGGATGCCGCGTTCCGAGGCGCGTGGCGCGTAAGCCGGACAGTTCATCGAAAGGCAGATCCGGCACGTTGATGTTGAGAATGGTGTCCATCGGCAAGGGCACCTCCTTCAGATGCGCCACCAGATTGCGCACGACTCTTGCCGCCGTGTCGAAATGCTTCGGCTCGTGGGAGGCCATGGACACAGCCACCGCAGGATGTCCCAGGTGTCGCCCTTCAATGGCGGCTGCCACGGTTCCCGAATACAGCACATCGTCGCCCATATTAGGTCCATCGTTGATACCACTGACCACCATGTCGTGCTCCTCTTCCAGCAGGCCACTGAGTGCGATATTCACGCAATCGGTCGGCGTGCCTTCCAGTGAATAAATGTCCGGCTCATGGCGACGAGCATGGATTGGGTGGGATAATGTCAGTGAATTACTGGCACCACTGTGGTTTCGATCCGGCGCCACAATAGTCGCCTCACCCAGTGTCTTCATGGCGTTGTGAAGCGCACGAATGCCGGGAGACAGATACCCATCGTCGTTGGCGACAAGAATTCTCATAGTCCGGTCCGCTTACACACAGTTGTAGTCATCGGACTGTAAATTTAGTCCGCATTGGCATTTAAGCAACAGCATAATCGTAAAAAAGTCACACACCCATGCCGATCATCCAGAGTACCTACACACCCTCACGCTGGCTCAGCAATGCGCACCTGCAGACCATTGTCGCCAGCCAGCTACTCAAACCGGCTGATATTCAGACAGATCTTGAGCGCGTCGAACTACCTGATGGTGACTTCATCGACATCAATCTCAGCCGGAAAACGCAAGGCGAGCTGGTTGCGATCTTCCACGGTCTGGCCGGCAGCGTGAACAGCAACTACATACGCGGTGTCTGGAAAACGCTGGAACAGGCCGGTTTTCGCCCCATGTTGATGCACTGGCGTGGTTGCAGTGGCGAGCCCAACCGGCTGCCACGGGCCTATCACTCAGGGGCCAGCGATGATATCCAGTGGTTCATCCGATTTCTGCAACAACGATTCAGTGGAACGCCGCTGTATGCCCTGGGTTATTCGCTCGGCGCCAATGCCCTGCTGAAATACCTGGGTGAAAACGGCACGGATTCCCTCTTGAGTGGCGCCATGGCCGTCTCACCGCCACTGGTCCTGCAGGAAGGTGCCAACAAACTCAACAGCGGCGTCTCGCGCCTGTACCAGACGCATCTGCTGCGTCTGATGCGCAGACATCACGAACAGAAGCGCCGGGTCTACCCCGAGCTGAACCTGCCAGCGGCCACCCGGCGTCTGGACTCCCTGTGGAAGTTCGACGATGCCATTACCGCTCCCCTGCACGGCTTCGCCGACGCCCGCGAATACTACGAGCGCTGCAGCGCCCGCCAGTTTCTACCGGATATCCGCACGCCCACGCATATTCTGTGTGCCTACGATGATCCCTTCTTCACGCCGCGAATTCTGCCCGAGGCCTCGGAGCTGTCCGCCGAGACCACTCTGGAAATACCGTGTGCCGGTGGCCATGTCGGCTTCCTGCGTGGCAGAGAACGCTGGCTGGATACGCATGTAGCCGAGGTACTGAGTTCGCTCAGGGAAGGCGCCGCACGTTGATGCCGCGAGCCAGCCAGCGTTCATCACTGGCGCTGTACTGCAGATGAGTCAGCGAGGCGGGGTCAATCCGGAAATTCATGGCACGATCCAGTGACCAGCCCAGGCACTCACACATGATTGCCCGGATAGTGCCGCCGTGGCAGACCACAACGGCCGCTGCCGACTCGACCTCGGCAAGCGTCTCGCTGGCATCAGCCAACCAGTCCCGACAGCGATCCGCCTGTTCGGAAAAGCGCTCCCCGCCGGGAGGTGCGCGATTGACCCAGTCCTCGGCCCAGGCTTTCATGATATCGCCATGCTGCTCATGCACCTCGGCCCAGGTCAAACCTTCCCAGTCACCAAAATCCAGCTCCACCAGACGTGCATCCGGCGTTTGCTCGGGCAATGTCGTGACCAAAGAGGCATCACTACCAGACTCTGCCCTGCCCGACTGCCAGCATTCTCGCAGCAAGGCCGAACTCTGACGAGTACGCAGCATCGGGCTGCAGTACCAGGCTTGCGGTGCAGGCACGGCCTTTTCCAGCGTCGCGCTCAGTTGCCTGACGGCTTCTCGCCCATCATCCGACAGGGCAATGTCGGAACTGCCGGCCACACCGCCCGTTGCATGCCATTCGGTATGCCCGTGGCGAATCAGGAACAGCGACTTCAATGCCATGACACCACCATCAGCACACTCACAAAGACAAGCACTTCCACCACCTGATTGGCCGCCCCCAGACAATCACCCGTAATACCGCCGAAGGCACGACGAAACTGCCGGCCGGCAATCAGCACGGTCAACCAGGCGACGATGAACAGAAGATACAAGGCTGCGCCCTGCCACAGGGCCAGCGGCAACAGGGCCACCCCGGCACACAGACTGCTGTGCCACAGGCAACGCCTGTCGACACCCTCGGCAACCACCTTGTTGGCCGCTTCCGGCCGCGCATAGTCCTCCAGAACCATCAGGCAGACACTGCTCCAGCGGCTCAGGATATGCGCACTGACCAGCACAGCCAGACACAGCTCCGGGGCCAGCTGCCACAATTCCCACAGACTCAGCAGTTTGATCACGACCAGCAGAATCAGCGCCAGCGAGCCATAGGTACCGACGCGGCTGTCGCGCATGATCTCCAGCTTGCGATCGACGCCAAAGGCCCCCGCACTGTCGGCCACATCCGCCAGACCATCCTCATGGAAGGCACCGGTGAGCCGAACCGAGAGCAGTAGCATCAGGGCAATCGCCACCGTTGCCGGCAACAACAGCTGCAGGATGGCCAGACTGAGCGCGAGTATCGAGCCGACGATGAGACCAACCAGCGGGAAATAGCGAGTCGAGCGAACCAGCTCGGCAGGATCGCCGCTGGCAAGCGTCCCGGTGGGCAGCCGCGTCAGGAACATGATCGCTGTCGCCAGACGACTCAATTCCTGCATGAGATCATTCGCTCGGGTTTGTTGGCAACAGCGCCGGGAAACACTGCATTCACTCGCCGGTGGAGACACCAGCATCGGCAAAACTGGCCATGTCACGCATGATGGCGGCAGCTCCACGCAGTATGGGCAAGGCCAGCGCCGTGGCCGAGCCTTCACCCAGCCGCATGTCCATTTTCAGAATGGGTCT
>CBDUIJ010000251.1:0-8788 GCA_965367215.1 uncultured Granulosicoccus sp. | reverse complement strand
GCTCCGCATCTTCTGCCTCGGCGATATCGATGGTTACCAGACCATCGTCATGCCCTGTGGTTACCGGCTTGTTGGCAGTGGCCCCCAGAAATTTGAAACGCAGCGGCGGAACCCGCGCCGGAAACGGCTGTGTGCTGACCGAGACCAGTCCCAGTTCGAGTAGCGAATGAAACAGTCTTCGCTTGGCCTTCTCCATGGAACGCCACTGATCGAGGTGGCCGGGTGCTGACAGATCGGGAATGGTCTCATTCGCGTTGCAGGCAAGACAGAACGAGCTGCCGGACAGCGCCGTCCAGTTACAGGCATTGTGGTTTGACGCATTCTTGCACAGCGGCGCATCCACGCCTGCCCTGACCATGGAACGGGATTCCGGGTCGAAGGCCAGCTTGGTACCACAACGCAGGCAGACCGCATTGTCGAAATAGACGACTTGAGAACACTGAGGGCAGTTGAGTAATTCCATGGTTCATCATAGGCGACAGCATCGGCATTCACCAGCCGATCGTGAGCATGCTTGAGCGCAGAAGACGGGCAATTCGAAGCAAGGCGTCACGCCTTTCAATAGTAATCCGGAGAAAATTTGCGGCAATACTGCCATACGGCCTGGAACGTCAGATGGTCCGGAAAAACATGCATGCTCTGGCGGTGCAAAACCTTCAGGATCCAGTCGCATCGGTTCCGCTACAATGCCGGATTGCCCCGAATCGCGCCCTCACATGTCCCCTGAAACCACCTCTGCAAGCAGTCAATACAGACTGTCTGCATTATTGATCAGCCTCCTTGTCGGAGTGCTCTCCAGCTGCAGCGGCAGCGGTAACGAAGACCCGGATGTTGACGGACCGGATGGCTCGGACACCCCCGTTCTGCTCGAGCCACTACCCAATCCACCCTTGACGGAAGGTCCGTCCGACGATGACGAACCGGTACCGTTCGATTCGGTATTCCATACGGTCACGGACTATGCCCTGGTTCGCGACACCGGATCACGCATCGAAACCGAGATTGTCGCTGAGCTGACGGACGCAGACTTTGCAGCCGGCCTGCCTGAACCGGTAATTACCGTGCCTGTCGGAGTAGATCCTGACAGCAATGGCGCGCCATATTTCGAGGGGCTGGCCAATGTGCGAGTAGAAGCCGGACAATTACTGGAAATTCGCTACGTACCGCGAGACCCTGAAGGTGAATTGCCGGGCATGTTCCGTCAGGGGCTGCCCGAAGGCGCGACCTTCGATGACAACTTCGACGGCACCAAGAGCCTGAAGTGGCAGACCTACCAGGCTGATATCGGCATCACGGCCTTCACCGTGGTGGCGATCGACCCGGACGTCAGTGAGTATCGTAGTGCGCAGACCGTGCTGATTGCCGTCGACCCACCCTCGGATCCTGCCAGCGTTCCGAATATCGCCCCGTCGATCCGTGCCGTCTCGCGCTATACCGTCAGAGCCGGCGATCCGGTGTCCATCTTCCTGATCGGTCTCGATCGTAACGGCACAACGCCCAGCATCGAGCTGCTTGATCCGCCTGCGAACGCCATCCTGACGCCTGACGAACGTACCCCGGAGTGGCAGATACTGCACGCCAGGCCGGACACGGCGGGTACCATCGTCATCGATGTATTGACTCGGGATGCTGACGATCCATCACTGACCGGGCTCGACCAGATCGTGCTGGACGTGCGAGACCCTGCTGACTTCGAGCGCAGCGGTGAGCGCCTTGACACGATCGCCGCAGGCTCTGGCATCCAGTTCGGCAGCGCCATTTCCCCGGTGTTCTACATGCAGGCCGATGGCGGTGTCTATGAATCCATTGCCGCCAGCGAATTCGGTGTGATGACACCGGAGAGTTCCATGAAATGGATTGCGATCAACCCCCTGCCGGGACAATTCGAATTTGCCGACATGGACAATCTTGTCAGCTTCGCGCAGGTCAACGACATGCAGGTGCGAGGTCATCCGCTGGTATGGCATCGCAGTCTGCCTGAGTGGGTGGAACAGACCGAGGTGGCGGATCGCGAAGTGCACATGCGTGAGTACATCACTCGTGTCATGAATCGCTACAGCGATGCCGTCACCTACTGGGATGTCATCAACGAGCCGGTGGCCGACGATGGTGGCTTGCGTGACTCTCTGTGGCTGGAAGCGATGGGTGAACAATACATGGATATCGCCTTCGCACAAGCGCGTGAACTGGACCCGACGGCGGTACTGGTACTCAATGAATACGACATCGGTTTTGCGGGACCGAAGTTCGATGCCCTGTTGGCTCTGCTGGACAGACTGGCTGAGCGCGACGTGCCGGTGGATGCCATCGGTTTTCAATTACACGTCTTTTCCAGCTTTGACCAGTTCGATGAACTCGCAGCGAACATGGCGGCCATTGCCGCACGTGGACTCGACATTCATATCACCGAACTGGACGTTGCGATTGTCGGAGACGACAGCGAACAGACTCAGGCCGGGGTCTACAAGGGCATCATTGACACCTGTCTGGCACAGACGCGTTGCACGGTGGTGCAGAGCTGGGGCTTTACGGACCGTTATTCGTTCAGGACTGCTCAATCACCGCTCTATCTGAGCCGTGACTATGCAGCCAAGCCCGCTTATCAGTCACTGCAAGAGGCCCTGGGAGGCAACTGACAAGCACTGCCTGACAGCGGTAATTGACACGCTTGCACTATCGAGTCGGCATCGCTCAGACAAGATCCACGATATCCGCGATGGAATCGACAACGTGCCGAGGTCGAAAGGGAAAGCGCGCGATCTCGGATTTCTGAGTGGAGCCGGTCAACACAAGGAAGGTTTCCAGACCGGCTTCGATCCCGGCGATGACATCCGTATCCATGCGATCCCCGATCATCGCCGTGGATTCGGAATGTGCCTCGATCTGATTCATGGCACTGCGAAACATCATCGGGTTCGGCTTGCCGACGAAATACGGGCTGACGCCGGTGGCCTTGGTAATCAGCGCGGCCACGGAGCCGGTTGCCGGTAACGGCCCTTCCGGGGACGGACCTGTTACATCAGGATTGGTGGCGATGAAGCGAGAGCCTTTCTCGACCAGGCGAATGGCAGTGGTAATGGATTCGAAGGAGTAGGTTCGGGTTTCTCCCAGCACAACGAAGTCAGGCGCTGTACTGGTCAGTGTGTAGCCGATTTCGTGCAGCGCGGTGGTCAGGCCCGCCTCGCCGATGACATAGGCCGACGCGTCAGGCGCCTGATCATTCAGGAACTGCGCGGTGGCAATCGCAGATGTCCATATGCTTTTCTCCGGTACATCCAGACCGGAATTGGCCAGTCTGGCTGCCAGATCCCTTGGGGTGAAGATCGAGTTATTGGTGAGCACCAGAAACTTGCGCTTCTTCTGGATCAGACGATCAAGAAACTGCGCAGCGCCGGGTATTGCATCACCTTCTCTGACCAGCACACCGTCCATATCGGTGAGCCACGCATCGATCTTGATGTCAGGGGACATGCTCTCATTCTCCAGTATCGAGGCTTTGACGCCGCCATCCCGATGGTAGCCTGAAACCCTGCTTTCATCCAGAGTGATTCACACAGCCTGATCGCCTTGTCCGTCGCCGACGTTCTGCGCAATATCTCGAGTGCAAAACGCCGGCGTAACTACCCGATCAGAGATCGAAGATGGGTGTCGGGCGATCTGGAATGATGTCGGCTGCGGAATCCGACGCCCAACCACGCTGAGCCCTGGACACGTAATCATTCATCTCGGGCCCGGTATAGATCTGACGCGGTCGACCGATACGCGATCCCTGCAGATTCTGTTCGCGCCAGTGAGCAATCCACCCCGGCATGCGTCCCATGGCAAAGACCACGGTGAACATATTGGTGGGGATACCAAGCGCACGCAGAATGATGCCACTGTAGAAATCCACATTCGGATAGAGCTTGCGCTCGACGAAGTACGAATCGTTGAGTGCAATTTCCTCCAGACGCCGGCCGATCTCCAGCAGCGGATCATTGATATTCAGGTGCGCCAGCAGCTTCTCGGCAACTCGCTGCAGCATCTGCGCGCGCGGATCAAAGCTCTTGTATACCCGATGCCCAAAGCCCATCAGACGGATACCGCTGTTCTTGTCCTTGGCCTGACGCATGTACTCCTCGACCGACAGGTCCCCCTTGTGGATCTGCTCCAGCATTTCCAGCACTGCCACGTTTGCCCCGCCATGCAAGGGTCCCCACAGGGCGCAGACACCGGCGGCGCAGGATGCGAACAGATTGGCGCCACTACTGCCCACCAGACGCACGGTGGACGTGCTGCAGTTCTGCTCGTGATCGGCGTGCAGAATCAGCACCAGATTGAACGCCAGACGCACGATATCGTCCGTTTCATGCGGCGCATGGGGCTCCGAGAACAACATATGCATGAAGTTCTCGACATACAGCAGATTTGGGTTCGGATAGTTGTAGGTTCTGCCAATGGAGCTGCGATGCGCAAAGGCGGCGATGGTTCTGATCTTGCTGATCAGCCGTGCAGCCGCCGTGATGAAGCGATCGTCACTGTCCATCTCGATCATGTCGGGATGGAAGCAGGACAAGGCATTGATCATGGCCGACAGAATGGCCATTGGCGGTGCCTGATTCGGGAACCCCTGAAAATGGTATTTCATGGATTCGTTCAACATGGCGTGCTTGGTCAGACGCGCGCTGAAGTCAGCGTACTCTTCAGCCGTGGGCAGATTGCCGAAGATCAGCAGCCAGCACACCTCAATGAAATTGGGCGCCTCTTCAAACTGCTCGATGGGAATACCGCGATAGCGCAGTATGCCGGCATCGCCGTCGATGTAGGTAATGGCGCTGGTGCAACTCCCGGTGTTGCCATAGCCCTGGTCCAGGGTGATGTAGCCCGTGGTATCACGCAACTTACTGATATCCAGGGCTTTTTCATTCTCACTGCCGGTCACGACAGGCAGTTCGATGGTCTTGCCGTCAAGGGTCAAGGGTACGCTTTCAGTCATGGCAATTCACGCAACTTGTGGAGGAATCGAGGTAGTTAGTGTAGACCTGCTCGGTGCACTGTGGAGGGCTTGAAATCATGAATTCATTGCTTCCTGACAGTCACAGCATATAAGCAGAAGCCCCAGAGCGCGTGCCGCCGGGCTTGTTGCCATTGCTGGCTATTGCGTCACGAAAGTAGTGCTCAAGTTGATATTTGCCACCGTCGTTAAAAACGGTCACAAGCTATGGAGCCCACTCATGACCGTAAGTATCTTCGCTGATCTGACATCCGCAAGCCTGTCGCAGACTCAGTCCCAATCACGCCCGCCTCCACCTCCAGGGGCTGGTGGCGAAGGCCCTCCTTCACACGCCTCGGCGATAGAGAAGCTGGGCAGCACAATCTCTGATGCAGCGAAGGAATCGCTCTTCGCTGGCGTCGAGAAAATGGAGGAAGCAGGTGCCAGCTTCAAGGAAATCAAGTCCTATGTGGATAGCGAGCTGCAAGCCAACGGCGTGGACACCTCCGGCGGTCAGAACCGATCCGGACAATTGATCAATATCATGAGCTAGCCAGCCATGATGCCGGCTTGAATGAAGACGCCCGGACCAAGCCTGGTGAAACCGTCGCCAGGCTCCTGCCCCTTCCGCTCCCAATAATCGAGTGTGCGCAGCAGTTGCATTAGCTCACTCGTGAAAGCAGAGCTCTTCAGCTCGCATTCCTGGTTTCAGTAGCACCAGTGACATGATCAAGCGCCTTACGCCTGAACTGCATGATCTCGCAGACGATCTGGCAACGATGTCACACCCGTTCCGTCACCTACACCAAACCCGTTGTTCTCCGGAGCGGAAGAGCCCCCTTGGCTCAAACAGCAAAGGGCGCCAGCAAGGGGCTTGCAGGTGTGATTGACCATTGACACAAGGCTTTGTACTATCAACAACAGGCGGTGAAACGCCGCCTGTCATGATCGATCATCTAGCATGGTTGGTCGTCGGGTCACTTGGGTTGCTATGCATTACGGCGCAGTCGCGCTGTACTGGAACTACAGGGGTGAACCTTGGATCACGATAACAATGAGCGACAGCCCGGCTTTCTCAGAGGCGGTGGTGAGATGGGCAGTCGCATGCGGGCTATGGACTGGAGCCGCACCCCTCTGGGCGATGCCAACAACTGGCCGGTCCCACTGCAGATCACCCTGCGCACGCTCCTGACCACCGGTCACCCCATGTTCATATTCTGGGGGCCCGAGCACTATTGCTTCTACAATGACGCCTACTCGGAGTCATTGGGTCCGGAGAAACATCCTTCGATACTCGGCAGTCCGGGTCGCGAGGCCTGGGCGGAGATCTGGCCGATCATCGGTCCGCAAATGGAACAGGTCATGGCCGGTGGCGACGCTACCTGGCATGAGAACCAGCTCATTCCGATCATCCGTCACGGTCAGCTCGAAGAGGTGTACTGGACCTACAGCTACGGTCCTGTCTACGATCCTGATTCGCCATTCAAGGTGGGCGGCGTGCTCGTTGTCTGCAGCGAGACAACACAGCAGGTACAGGCGCAGCAGGCACTGCGTCTTGCCGATGCGCGCTGGCGCAACCTGTTTGAACAGGCGCCCGGTTTCATGTGTGTGCTGGAAGGGCCAGAGCACCGATTCACCTACGCCAATACGCGCTTTCGCGAACTCGTCCAGCGTCAGGTGGTCGTTGGCGAAACCGTGGTTGACCTGTTTCCGGACTTGCGCGATCAGGGTTTCAAGGAATTGCTCGATCAGGTCTATCGGCACGGCAAGGCCTATGTCGCCGAGGCAGCTCCCATTGAATTTGTCAACAGCGCAACCGGCAAGACGGTAAGACGCTATCTGGATTTCATCTATCAGCCTATCCGCGATGCTGCCGACAAGGTCACTGGAATCTTCGTCGAAGGCGCTGATGTGACTGACCGTGTGAACCAGGAGCGCACCATTCGCATCAGTCAGGAGCGTCTCAACCTTGCGATAGAAGCCGCAGGCCTGGCATTGATTCACGTCAACCTGGATAAGGATCAGGTCATTTTCTCGAAGGAATTTCGAGCACTTGTCGACTGGGGGGAAGAC
This sequence comes from uncultured Granulosicoccus sp., assembly GCA_965367215.1. Taxonomy (GTDB): domain Bacteria; phylum Pseudomonadota; class Gammaproteobacteria; order Granulosicoccales; family Granulosicoccaceae; genus Granulosicoccus. The sequence goes on along the minus strand of CBDUIJ010000251.1, from coordinate 1,743 downwards.
CCCGAACCCGACGCCAGCAAGGTGCCAGACTTGTTTCATGAAGACGATCGCGAGCGGCTGAGGACACTCTACCAACAAGCGGTTCAAGGCAATGCTGATACGCGCATTGACACGACCGCCCGGCTCCTGCGTCGCGGTGGCGAGTCCTGCTGGATAAGACTGCAAAGCCGCACAATCGTCACGCCCCAGGGGGAAGCCGGTATACCCACAGAATTCATCGGCACATTCACGGACATCACGGCCGAGCGTGAGGTGCAGGAAGCCTTGCACGATGCACGGCGTCAGGCAGAGGTTGCGAACGAGACCAAGAGTGCCTTCCTGGCTCACATGAGCCACGAGATTCGTACGCCGATGAGTGCGGTACTGGGCTACGCCGACTTACTGGCCATGAGGATCGATGATGCAGAGCCGGCAGAATACCTGCAGATCATCAAGCGCAATGGCCAGTTTCTGCTGGACATCATCAATGACATTCTCGATATCTCGAAAATAGAATCCGGCAAGCTGGACATCCAGCAGATAGAGTTCCCCTTCAAGGAAGTCATTGAAGATGTGCAATCAATGATGGCCGTCCGGGCGTCCGAGAAAGGCATCGATTTCGAGGTGATTTTCCAGAGCGCCATCCCTTCGCTCATCCGCAGCGACCCCCAGAGGCTCAAACAGATTCTGGTGAATCTGATCGGGAATGCCGTCAAATTCACTGAAAAAGGCTCCGTGCAGTTGCTGGTACGATTCGTCGGTGATACGAAATCGCAGCTACAGTTCTCGATCGTCGATACCGGTACGGGCATGTCCAGAGAACAGCTTGGTCGCTTGTTCCTGCCTTTCAGTCAGGGTGACGAATCGATCAACCGACAGTTTGGTGGTACCGGTCTGGGACTTGCAATCAGCCAACGTCTGGCCGCGTATCTGGGCGGCAGAATTACTGTCGAGAGCACCCTTGGCAAAGGCAGTTGCTTTTCCTTTTCGATTGATTCGCACGTTCCTGATAGTCGAATGCCGGCGGCTGATTCTCCGCCGGACCCCGACCAGGAAAAACCTGGTGAACCGGAATCTATCAGACGCGGCGCCCGGGTTCTGGTAGTTGAAGACCATGCCGATCTACGTCACCTGATCGTGCAATATCTTGAAGATGCTGGTGCCTCTGTCGTCACTGGCGATGACGGTTTGCACGCTATAGAGCGTGTCGAACGCATGATTGCCGGCACCGAGCCGCTCGCTGATCTGGTGCTGCTCGACATGCATATGCCAAGACTCGACGGCTACCGCTGCGCGGCACGATTGCGTGAACTGGGGTTCGACCGACCGATCATTGCGCTGACGGCCAACGTCATGCCAAGCGACATTGCCCGCTGTATGGACAGCGGTTGCAATGCCTTTCTGAGCAAACCCATCGATGCGCAATCGGTTCTTCGCACCGTTGCGCCCTATTTGCAGGAAGCAGGCCTCTCGGCGCCAACAGACAATACGACAAAACCTTACCCGAGTAATAAAAGCAAGTCACCGACAGATGTGCAGGAGTCCACGCGCACCCGAGTTCTGGTCGTCGACGACGCACCTGATCTTACCCGCCTGTACCAGAGACTCCTCAATCAGAAAGGCTTCGACACGGTTACTGCCGGCGACGGAGCCAGCGCACTGCAACTGGCAGAAACAGCGAAGCCGGAGGTCGTGCTGCTTGATATCAACCTGCCAGATACAAGCGGCCTGGATCTGATCAAGGTCATGAAGGCCGTGCCTGGT
>CBDUIJ010000250.1:0-8807 GCA_965367215.1 uncultured Granulosicoccus sp. | reverse complement strand
TTGCAAGACACAGTCGGCACCGCTGGCCATGCGTCTGGGTGCAGGTGAACCGGGCTGAGGCAGCTTCAGAAAAGTCGTTTCACCGAACTCATGGGGCCGGCTCGATCAATGACGGCTTGCAAGGGTTCGATGACGCAGCAAAGTGAATGGGCGGTGGCATGCAGCAGTTCGGTGGGGGAGACCAGAATGCCCGTGTGTCCGGGCCAGTAGGCGAGATCCTGAGCCTGACAATCGTCGGCACCGACGTTGTTGCTCAGAAATGCTTCCTGATCGCCGCTGTCGCGTGGAATGGCCAGGCCTTGCGACAGTGCCAGAGCCTGCACCAGGCCGGAACAATCAATGCCTTCCGGGCTGCGCCCACCCCAGAGATAGGGGCTGCCGAGAAACACTTTGCGAGCCAGCTCCAGCGGGCTTGCCGGATACTTCTCGGCCAGTGGCAGGCAATGAGCTGACCACAGATAATATCCACAGGCTGTACGACTGAAGGGCGTGTCCGCCTCCGCCGTCAAGGACACTTCTGCGCCAAAGGGAATTCGGTGTTGGAGTTGGCTTTTGATATCCGGTTCGGCAAACAGCAGGGTACTGCGCTGGCAGACACGGTGGGTGGTTTCGATCTGTGCAGCCTTGCCCGTGTCAAGATGCTCTGCCTGTACGAATCCCTCATAACCATCCTTGAGCAGCCTGACATGACACCAGCTACCTTCATCGACGAGTATCTGAACGGACTCGCCGTACAGGGCTTCACTGGTGCACATGGCGCCGAGCACCGGTTCTGCAAGCACGGAAATGACGGCCTGGCTGATACGGCCGTGTTGATCAATTGAATGTCGAGTCATGGAGGGTGACGGAGCATGGGCACTTTCGGAGCGTGTTCATGAATAGTAGTCTATCGCCATGAGGCAGAGCACAATCACGGCGCCACCCGCTGTGAAGGACGTTCGGACATGAATTCTGCGAGCATCGACATGGATGACATCCAGACACTGGCTGCCGAGCACGGACTGGTGCTCCGCGGAGGCTTCGAAATCCGGGAGGGTGATGCTGTTCCAGAGTGCCAGCCAGGGCAGGCGGCAGGGGTATTGCTGTTGTTTGGTCAGGTGGGTTCCGGCATCTGGGAGCGCTTTTCACAGTCGGCGGAATACGCCGATGGCAATCCCGATCCGCTGGATCGCTGGAGTGCCCGCATGGGGCAGGCGATGGCCCGTCATCTGGGTGGTCGCGCCTTGTTCCCGTTCGAGGGTCCACCCTGGCATCCCTTCGGACAATGGGCACAGCGGGCAGAGAGCCTGCGCCCTTCACCGCTGGGTATCCTGATGCACCCCGATCATGGACTGTGGCATGCCTATCGATTTGCCATTGCCTTGCCTGCAACGCCCAATACAAGCGGGCAGAAGCTGTTTCCACAGGCCAGTCTGTCGCCGGCGCGCCATGCCTGCGATAACTGTGTAGACACCCCCTGCCTGCAGGCCTGTCCCGTCAAGGCCTTCAGTGATGACGGCTACGATGTGGCTGCCTGCGCCGCCTATCTGCATGAGCATGAACAAGCGCCTTGCCATCAGCTTGGTTGCCTGGCTCGGCTTGCCTGTCCGGAGGCGCCGAGCCTGCGCTATGAGCCCGAGCATGCTCGATTTCACATGAAACAATTCTGTTATTCGCTGCCCCGATTCTTCAATGAGTGATGTGTGATGACATTCACGCGTTTTCATTCACATAGTAGGAAACCTTATCTACGTATCGATGGCCTCTTCGTCTAGTCTGTTTTGTCGAGAACATGATCTGCCTTGCTTCTGCTCATGTGTCCGGTCGGGGGCATTCGGGAAGCAGAACAGGCGCGTCCCTTTCGAGCTTGGGTGCCGGATCAGTAATTACAGCAAGGAGAAGGAAGGATGACGACGAGTGTGACGCAAGGAGCTGACGGAAGCTCACCTGGCCGGCCCATGAGGTTCCTGCAATATCGCTTGCTGGTGACGTTGGTCGTCGGTGTGGCGGTATCGGGGTGTGCGTCCATGCCGACCTCGGAATCCATTCAGGGAACCATGCAGAAGATGTCGACCGGCATTCAGGGCGGCATCGGGAAATTGACCAACAGGGGCTCAGGCTCCAGTAGTGAGCCGAACGGCAGAGCGGCGCTGGTTGTCAGTCAGTTTCCGCAAAACGAGGTGCCTCACACCTTGTTGAAGAAGCCGGTAGCTGAAGGGCGACTGACATCGGGCCACGGCTACCGATTCAGCCCGACGGGCATGCCGATTCCGAAAAAACACAAGGGCATCGACTATGCAGCTCCCGCAGGAACGCCAATCTACGCGGCCGGAGACGGGGTGATCGTCAAGCATTATGTGAGCAAGAGCTACGGTAATTACGTCAAGATCGAGCACGAAAACGGGTTCTATACTGCCTATGCTCACATGCAGGCATTCGTCGAGGGGCAGGCTGTCGGTTCGATCGTCAAGAAGGGCGAGATGATCGGAAATGTCGGTAGCACTGGACGTTCCAGCGGTCCGCATCTGCACTACGAGCTGATTCACGGCGGAAACTTCATCGATCCATTGTTCGAGATTGCGCCGGAACAACAGCAGGCCAGTGTCAAGTAGGAGGCTTTGATCACGTGAGTGTTGCCGGCAATGTGTAAGGTCTCATTGCCGTTTACACGTCAGCACGGGATAATGAATGACACTCCAGCTCGTTATCCGTGATCTCATGGTTTCATCTGTCCAGCCTGCGCATCCATGAACAGCTTATCCACATCCCCGGCGGCGACTGCCGTCAAGTCGGCATGCGACGCGACTACCTATGCTGTCGTGGATTTCGAGACCACCGGACTGAATCCGCATCAGGGTGATCGCGCCATCGAGATCGGAATTTCGCTGTTCCGGGATGGCCGTGAAGTCGACACCTTTGCATCGCTGATCAACCCCGGCATGCGAATTCCGGCTTTCATCACACAATTGACCGGCATCTCCAATGACATGGTGGTGGGCGCGCCAGACGCTTGCGAGGTCTTCGAAAAGGCCCTGGCGTTTGTCGGCGATGCACAACTGGTGGCGCACAATGCCAGCTTCGACAGAAAGTTCTGGCGACGCGAGCTTTCGGTGGAACTGGGCATCGAGTGTCAGCGCAATTTTGTCTGTACCCTGATGCTGGCACGTCGTGTCTTCCAGTCCTTCACCAGTCACCGGCTGGGAGAGATTGCGCGGGTGCTGGATATCGATACCGGCCGAAGTCATCGAGCCCTCGATGATGCGCGAGTGACTACGGTGGTGCTGGCAACCATGCTCGACCGGCTCCGGGTCGCTCATCCGGAACAGGCCATCGATGGATCCTTCCTGCAGACCTATCAGAAGAAGTCCCGCGCTCAGCTACCGGATCTCTCCTACGCCAGCTAGTCTCTGAGTCGCTGCTTTGCTGCTTTGCTGCTTTGCCGCTTTGCCGCGTTGCCGTTTTTTCGGTTTTTCGGTTTTTCGGTGAGCCGATGAGCCGATGAGCCGATGAGCCGATGAGCCGATGAGTCGGTGAGTCGGTGAGCCGGAATAGACCGGCCAGTGGCGCGAAATTTCAAACACGACCGCCTCGCGCAGAAGACAGGCGCTGGCCGCGTATGCTTGTCAACATGTACTGGCGTAGCCAATTCCCGCAAGCCGCAGGCGCATTCGCCAATCCCTTCGCACGCTCTGGCAGCATTTTTCGTTTCTTACAAATTTGTGAAGCAATTGCACTAGACGACCGGTCTAATCGTCCCTATCGTACTGGCATGGAACAACGTAACCCCGACACACAGGCACACATACTGTCGATAGGCCGACGCCTTACGGCGAAGAGCGGCTATGCAGGGGTGGGTCTGAACGAACTGCTGAAGGAAGCGGGCGTTCCAAAGGGATCGTTCTATCATTACTTTCCCTCGAAGGAAGCCTACGGTATCGCCTTGTTGCGAGAATTTGCCGACGATTACGAAGGCAAGCTGACCCAGACACTGAATCATCCCGGCAAGGATGCGCGCTCACGATTGATTGCCTACTTCACGCAATGGCGCAAGCAGCAGACCAGTGATGTTCCCGAGGAACGTTGTCTGGTGGTCAAACTCTCAGCCGAAGTGGCTGATCTGTCGCCAGAGATGAGCCGGATTCTCGAACAGAGTGTGCAGGCCATCGTGGATCATCTGGCAAAGACGCTCAGAGAAGGTGTTGCTGATGGCTCTATCGGTGCTCATGAGCAGTCGAAGGAGCTTGCAGCGACCATCTATTATCTGTGGTTGGGCGCCAGCCTGGTCGCGGGTCTGTCTGACCGTAATACCGCTTTGACGTCGGCTCTGCGAGCCACCAAAGCGTTGATTCCTGCGCGCTGAAATACAATGCAGTCACTATTCGATGTCAGTCTGTCCGGGTTCTAGACGACTGGTCTATTTTTACATCATCACGATTCTCGAATTCAACCCCATTACTCTACAAACCAACAGGAGCATCAAATGACTCAATCAGATACCGTCAATCGCCAGATCGTATTGGCAGAACGTCCCAAGGGCGAACCTACCAAGGACACCCTGAACCTGGTGGAAGCATCCGTGCCGACGCCTGGTGACAAGCAGATGTTGCTGCGCACCGAATATCTGTCACTGGATCCGTACATGCGTGGCCGCATGAGTGATGCACCATCCTATGCCGCACCGGTTGAGATCGGTGGTGTCATGGTCGGTGGTACTGTCGCCCAGGTGGTCGAATCGAACCTGGATGGCTTTGCAGCTGGAGATTACGTACTGAGCTTCAGTGGTTGGCAGGACTATGCGCTGTCAGATGGCACAGGCGTCAACAACCTTGGACAATCCTTCGAACATCGCTCATGGGCGCTCGGCATCCTGGGTATGCCAGGGTTTACGGCATGGGCCGGCTTGACACGAATCGGTGATCCCAAGAAGGGTGAAACCATCGTCGTCGCTGCCGCTACAGGTCCGGTGGGTGCAACGGTAGGTCAGATCGGCAAGATCATGGGTTGTCGGGTAGTCGGTGTTGCCGGTGGGCCGGATAAATGTGCTTACGCGGTCGATGAGCTGGGTTTTGATGCCTGTATCGATCACAAGGCAGACGATTTTGCCGAGCAGTTGGCCAAAGCCAGCCCTGACGGTATCGATGTCTATTTCGAAAACGTCGGTGGCAAGGTGCTCGATGCAGTCATTCCCTTGTTGAATGCCAATGCCCGAGTGCCGCTATGTGGGCTGGTATCTCAGTACAACGCAACGGAACTGCCCGCCGGACCGGATCGAATGAACTGGTTGATGGGTCAGATTCTGCGCAAGAAGATCAAGGTTCAGGGTTTCATCATCTTTGATGATTTCGGCCACCTCTATCCCGAATTTGCAAAGCAGATGAGTGAGTGGGTCGAACAGGGCAAGATCAAGTACCGCGAAGAAGTCATTGACGGCCTCGAAAACGCGCCTGAAGCGTTCATCGGCCTGCTCAAGGGTGAGAATTTTGGCAAGCGCGTTATCCGCGTCGCCTCCAACTGATAAAGGAACAAACATGAAAGTATTGATGGTATTGACCTCGCACGATCAACTCGGCGACACAGGCAACAAGACCGGCTTCTGGCTGGAAGAATTCGCAGCGCCCTACTACGTCTTCAAGGACGCCGGTGCTGACATCACCCTGGCATCCCCACTGGGTGGTCAGCCTCCAATTGATCCGACCAGTGATGGTGAAGACTCGCAGACTGACGATACCCGTCGTTTCAAGGGTGATGAAGCTGCACAGAAGCATCTGGCTTCCACGGAGAAACTCTCTACCGTGAATGCCGACGGCTTCGATGCAATCTTCTACCCCGGTGGTCACGGTCCATTGTGGGATCTGGCAGAAGACGCTGACAGCAAGCAGTTGATTGAAACCTTCTACACCTCTGGCAAACCCGTTGGTGCCGTCTGTCACGCACCTGCCGTTTTCCGTCACACCGTGCGAGCCGATGGCAAGCCTCTGGTGTCAGGCTTGCGGGTTACCGGTTTTACCAACTCTGAAGAAGAGGCAGTTGGCCTTACCAGTGTCGTACCTTTCCTGGTGGAGGACATGCTGAAGTCCAACGATGGTAAATACGAAAAGGGCGATGATTGGGCAGATTTCGTACTGCGCGATGGCAATCTGGTGACCGGTCAGAATCCGGCCTCCTCTGCCAGTGCGGCGAAGGAACTGCTGGCACTGCTGGAATCGAAGGCGGTTGCATCTGCATAAGGAGTGCTGGTATTCATTGACCAGTCAGTGAATGCAGTCAAGTCAACAGCCGTAGTCCCTTTGGGGCTGCGGCTGTTTTGCTATCTGCACTGCCGTTTTGCCTTGAAGTCGTATGCCTCGATTCGTACATGAATTTATCGGGTGCCTGAACAACACCAGCCGCTGGCGTCCTGCATCCCCTCCGGCGTAGACTGTATCGAGCTGCATCGTCGTGGCTGCAGCACTTGTCGCTCGAATCGCCAATTGAGGGCAAGGTGAGTAGTCATGGCGAAAGGGGATCAGGTGCCAATGAAAACAGAACGCCAGAAAATGGCAGACGGGGAATGGTACACCTGCCTTGATGACGAGCTCGAGACTCTGCGTGTGGTTGCGCGGGCCGCAGTGCATGAGCACAACTGGCTGCCCCCCGATGCAAGAGGCTCCATTGGACCGAAGCTTCACCAGCTGATCAACGCTCGAAACGCGATTATCGAAGCACCCTTTCACTGCGCCTACGGCATCAACATCGAATTGGGCGATCATGTTTATCTGAATGCGGGCTGCACCATTCTCGACTGTGCACGTGTGACGATCGGCGATCAGAGTCAGCTGGGTCCCAATGTGCAGATCTATTGCGCGGAACATCATCAGGATCCGATCAAGCGCTGTGTCGAGGGCCTGGAGATCGCGCTCCCGGTTCACATCGACAAGCGCGTCTGGATCGGCGGTGGTGCCATCATCCTTGCGGGTGTCTCGATTGGCGAAGGCGCGGTTGTCGGGGCTGGCAGTGTCGTCACGAAGAACGTGGCCGCAGGGCAAGTCGTCGTGGGCAACCCGGCACGACCGATCGAGCGCTCTGTCTGACTCGCCGTAAGCCTCCGACGTTCACGGCGTCTCACTCAATCCAGCGCTTCAGACAACATGTTCCTGATCGCTATCCAGGATCGACGGTCCGCATCGGCGTTGTAGACGGTCCCGAAATCAGGGTCGTTGGCTTGCGGATTGGTGAACGCATGCAGAGTGTTGCCGTAGGCATGCAGTTGCCAGTCGGCGCCGGCAGCGCTCATTTCGCTGGCAAATTCCAGTACGTTCTGCGGTGTGGCCATCGGATCATCCCAACCGTGCAGGGCCAGTACCCTGGCAGACACACTTTCGGTGTTCTCCGGTGCATTCAGTAGACCGTGAATGCTGATGGCAGCCAGGATATCGCTGCCGCTGCGCGCCAGGTCCAGCGCACACAGACCCCCGAAGCAGTAGCCGATGATGGCGGTGCGTGAAGCATCTACAGCAGGACTGGCTCGCAGTGCCTGCAGGGATGCCTGCAAGCGACCCAGTAGCAGAGAGCGATCTTCCATGAAAGGCTGCATGAGTGCGGCGCACTCGTCATTGCTGTTGCCTTGCACACCCTTGCCATAGAGGTCCAGCGCGAAACCGACGTAGCCGAGTCGGGCCAGTTCCTCGGCCTTGCTCTGTTCGAATGCGCTGCGACCGGCCCAGGCATGGCTGACCAGTACGCCGGGTCGAGGTTCGTTCGTCGCATCGTCCCAGGCGATAAAGGCTTCCAGAACGGTTCCATCGTGCTGATACTCGACAGTCTCGGTATGCAGGGTCATTGCTGATTGCTCCTGTTGGCGCTCCGGAATCCGGAGGTTCCGGTCAGCGCGTCAATGTCAGTGAGTTGAATGTCTGTGACGCAAATCTTAACCGGATCAAGCCTGTGCCGAAAGAGCGCCGGGCGTAATTCACGCTGTCGATGCGGAACTCACGTCAGGCAGTGCTAGAGTTGATGGTGCTTATCAACGAGGCCAGCTCATGTGTGGCAGAGTGAACGTATCCGACAATGAAGGCGTGCGCATACTGCTGGAGTCGCTCGGCATGACGACCTGGCCAACACGCGAGCCACGCTTCAATATCGCACCCACGCAAACACTGGATGTCGTCTCTCTCGACGATGAACTGCGGCTGGTGCCGATGAGTTGGGGTGTGTCGATGAGCATTCCGGGCAAGAAGGGCAATGTGATCCGCCGCGTGCAGAACTCACGTGATGACAAGGTCTGGTCATCGCGCATGTGGAAGCCGATGATCGAACATGGCCGGGTACTGGTGCCGATCAATGGTTTCTACGAATGGAAACGCGAGAACCGCAAGCTGGTATCGGCCTTCTACATGACCCCGGCAAAAGGGTCGGCCATGTTTCTGGCTGGCATCTGCAAACCTGCCGTGGATGAGGCTGACAAGGCGGAAGTCTCGGTCATTACCACCACCGCCAACGAGCCGATGAGCGAGGTGCATGATCGTATGCCGGTACTGCTGCTCTCGGGCAATGAGGCCATGGCCTGGTTGCAGGAGAGTGATCGGGAATCGCTGGATGCCTTGATGAAGCCTGCCAGCAATGATGCGCTGACCTTCACCGAAGTGAGCAACTACGTCAACAAGAGCAGCAACGAAGGTCCGCAATGCGTGGCACCCCCGGACGAAGAGCAGGGGTTGATGAATGATCTGTTCGCGGACTGAGTACAGCTACGCCGACAGCGATTCATCGGCCTGAGCCAGACGTTCCAGCGCCGCCAGCATCAAGCCGCTGGTTGCCGCTTCCAGGTTATCGCCGGTCAGGGTCATCAT